>NVXK01000017.1 GCA_002733905.1 Robiginitomaculum sp.
TGTTGCAGGAACAGTTACATAGTCAACGCTTTGCGCTTGCACTACGATTGTTTCAGTTACTGTTTCATATGTTGCAGGGATTGCAATCATTTGCGTAGATGCTTCTTGAACGACGATTGTTTCAGAAACAGTCTCATATGTTGCAGGAACAGTTACATAGTCAACGCTTTGCGGCGTTACCACGATTGTTTCTGTTACTGTTCTAAACTGGGCTGGAATAGACACAAGCTCAGTTGTTGCTTCTTGAACGACGATTGTTTCAGAAACAGTTTCATATGTTGCAGGAACAGTCACAAGCTGAGTAGACGCTTCTTGCACAACAACAGTTTCAGTAACTGTTTCGAAGGTTGCAGGAATAGTGATGAGGTCAGTAGACGCTTCTTGAACAACAACAGTTTCACTTACTGTTTCATATGTTGCAGGGACGTTTGCATAATCAACACTTTGCGGCGTGACGATGACTGTTTCTGTAACCGTTTCAAATGTCGCTGGAATTGTTACGACTGCTGTAGACGCTTCTTGTACAACGATCGTTTCGCTTACTGTTTCATAAACAGCAGGGATTTGAATGAGTTGTGTAGACGCTTCTTGTACAACGATTGTTTCAGCCACTGTTTCATATGTCGCAGGGACTGTGATGAGGTCAGTAGACGCTTCTTGCACAACAACCGTTTCGCTAACAGTTTCATATGTTGCAGGAACTTGAACATAATCGACGGACTGTGGGGTCACGACGATTGTCTCTGTTACCGTTCCGTATGTTGCTGGAATAGTGATGAGGCTTGTTGAAGCTTCTTGAACAACAATGGTTTCAGACACTGTCTCGTAGACAGGAGGAATTGTAACGAGAGCTGTTGAGGCTTCTTGAACAACAACCGTCTCAGATACTGTTTCATATGTTGCAGGAATTGTGATGTATTCAACTGATTGTGGTTGGACAATAACTGTTTCGGTTGCAGTGCCGTATACAGCAGGAATTTGAACAAGTTCAGTTGATGCTTCTTGAACAATGATTGTCTCTGTAACAGTTTTGTATGTTGCAGGGATGGTAACAAGGTCGAAGCTCGCTTCTTGGACCAATACGCGCTCTGTTACTGTTTCGTAACGAGCTGGTATTTTGCGTAATTCTTCGCCAGCTTCACGTAAGACGATTGTCTCTGATGAAGACTGGTATTGTGCAGGAACAATAACACGAGCGAAACATTCGCCCGGCAATGGATTACCCGGAGGTAAATCCTGCGCGATAGTTGGTGATGCGATGGCTGCAACACATACAGCCATTAAAAGAGTGCGTTTCATTATGGAAATCCCCCCAAAACTCTCAAATTCATATAACCGCAGACATGCGGACTCGTAGTACCCTAACCAATAGTTAACGTTATGGCTAGGCGTTAATGCGGTGGTAGACCATTTAATACAGTGAAATCAATTGCTTTATTACCTATAGGCGAAATGGGAGCCAGTAAGACTCCTGAGCGGCGTGTAACATTTCGCGGTCGCCGCGTGTGTCGCCATAGGCTTCCGCGATAATATATGCTTTATTCGCCATTTCTGACGCTATTTTTGCCGTTTTTCCGGCCCCCCAGCAGTTTATACCCTCAATTTCGCCCGTTAACCGTTTGTTAACCACGCTGAGCTTTGTTGATAATACATTGTGGATATCATGGGTTTTTGCCCAACTTAATAGATATGGTTCGATAGATGCTGAGACTATATATAATGTATAGGGGGATTTTTTCTTGTTTTTTAACGTTTCGAGCGCTCCATTTCGAATCAGTTGGGGGATGACTTTATCTGCAAATTGGTCGGCGCGTTGCTGAAGACGGTCTTCGCAGGCATTTTTGAAAAAAGTACGAATAACATGAGTTTTTACTGCATTTCTATCGATGAATTTTAGTGCATAGGCTAAGAATACGGGGCTTAGCTTTACTATTTTGAGTGCCCAAAGCGGTGTACCAGCCCAATAGCGTAAAAACAGGGCAAATGTATCTTTCGTTGTGATTGTACCGTCAAAATCGAAGCAAATTAGCTGTACGACTTCGTCTGTAGGTGGGGTAACTGGTTTTTTTGTCATTATATTGTGTGTCCTTACGGTGGCTCTCTTGTTGTAACCCTCTTGTTGTGACTTTAGGAAGTTGTTGCAAATCTGTCTATGTATTTTCTTGTCGTATTCCTGTTGAGAATGCGGGGGTGAATTAAACGTGTTTTAACTTTTACGACGCGTTGTAGGTGTGGTATATGAAAGGCATAAAAAGGCCGATAAAACAGGCATGCGAGAAAAACTGGCAAAGAAGCCAACAGTAAAGGAATATTTTGTGAAAATAAGAATGCTGCTAAGTGCGAGTTTCCTCGGAATTTTATGTGTGGCCTGTACGCCGCAGTCTGTGGATATACAGACCGATTTCGTGCACGAAATAAGTGATTTAAAACCTGATAACGCGGTTGTGTACGGTAAATTGCCGAATGGGGTGCGTTACGCTGTTATGCATAACGCAACGCCGACAAATACGGCCGCTTTGCGGGTGCGTATCGGGACAGGTTCTTTGAACGAGACAGAGACGCAGCGCGGTGTTGCCCATTTCCTTGAGCATATGGCCTTTAATGGTTCGAAAAATATCCCTGAAGGCGAGATGGTTAAGCGTCTTGAGCGTCACGGGCTTGCTTTTGGTGCGGATACAAATGCCTATACCAGTTTTAATCAGACTGTTTATACGCTTGATTTGCCTAATATCAGCGAAGAATTAATAGATGAAACTTTGATGATTATGCGCGAAACCGTTGAAAATTTAACCCTTGACCCTGATGCAATTGATCGTGAGCGCGGTGTCGTACAATCGGAAAAACGTCGCCAAGATAGTCCTGCGTCACGGGCTGGGCTTGCGAGCTACGCCTTTATGACCGAAGGAAGCCGCCTTATTGATCGTTTGCCGATTGGTTCGGATGAGACGTTGAAATCTATGAACGCCGATGATTTCCGCACTTACTATCAAGCGTATTACCGCCCCGAGAATACGTTCGTTGTTTTGGTCGGTGATATTGAGACAAATTACGCTATCACAAAAATTTCCGAGCATTTTGCAGGTTGGAGAGGTGTGGGGGATGTTGGTGTCGAGAAAACAGCAGGAAAAGCACCTGCACGGGGTATGGATATCGGGTATTTTTCCGATTCTGAAGTGCAAACGTCTATTACGCTTGGGACTTTGAAACCTTATACCCATTTTGATGACACTGCGCAAAATCGTAAGGATGGGTTTATTGAAGGGCTCGGCAACCGTATTCTCAATCGCCGGCTTTCTGCATTGGCTGTTAAAGCTGATGCCGTTTTCATTGCGGCAGGGGTTGGGGGGTCGGATAGTTTCGAGATTGCGGATAGTATGAGTTTGACGGTCACAAGTCGCCCTGAAAACTGGAAAAAAGCTCTCGCTGTGGGGGAGCAAGAACTGCGTAAAGCGCTAAAGTACGGGTTTACGCAAGCTGAGCTTGACGAACAACTCGCCAATAGCAAAAAGGGGATGGAAGTTGCTGTGCAAACTGCCGCGACGCGGCGTACAGGCTCTTTGGCCAGTGGTATTTTGGGGAGTTTTGCAGGCGACGGTGTGTATACCCATCCTGAAACAGGGCTGGCGCGATTTAACACTTATGTTGATGACATTACGGTCGATGATGTTTGGGCACGTTTCAAAGTGCAATGGTCAGCACTAGACGCCCCACTTTTATATTTAACGACGAGTGAAATTCTTGAAAACCCGGAAGCTGAAATTCGCAAGGCCTATGAAGCTAGCCTTGCTGTTGATGTTGTTAAGAATGCCGTAAAAAAGGTTGAAATTTTTGCCTATACTGATTTTGGCACGCCAGGAAAAGTTGTCTCGGAGACCCATATAGAAGATGTAGATGCTTATCTGATTAAGTTTGAAAACAATGTTCTGTTGAACTTTAAACATACTGAATTTGCCAAGGATAGCATTCGCATCACTGTTGAAATCGGTGATGGAAACCTCTCTGCACCACAAAAAAATGCAGCTTTTATTTTTATGGCCAATACCGTTATGGGGGCAGGTGGCCTTGAGGCACACAGTGATGATGTGTTACGGACGTTGTTGGCGGGTAAGACTGTCGGTGCTGGCTTTGGTTTTGGTTCCGAGGGCTTCTATATTTCGGGGGGTACTGTTCCGTCTGATCTCACAGATCAATTTAACGTTATGATGGCGCAACTTGTTGCGCCGGGTTATCGAGACGAGGCACGTGTGCGGTTTATGAAACGTATCGAGAGTTGGTATCCAACACTTGATTCTACTCCTGGGGGCGTAGCAAGTCGTGATGTGGGGCGATTATTGAGTTCAGGTGATGCACGCTATGGTATTCCGAACCAGAGTGAACTTTTTGCGCCAACAATTGCCGAGATCAAGGCGTGGCTTGATCCACACCTTCGTAAGGGGCGAATTGAAATTTCCGTTGTTGGCGATATTGATAAAGATACGATCATCAAGCAAGTGGCACGGACATTCGGCAGTTTGCCAAAGCGCAATACGGCTCGTAAATCTTATCCTCATATGAGAAAGCTCGTGTTTCCAAAGGGGCGGCGGACACCTGTTACACTTTCGCATTCTGGTGATGCCAACCGCGCTTTGTTGAAAGTGTATTGGCCTGCGCCAGACGGTACAGATTTAAATCGTAATCGTCGTCTTGGGGTTTTGCGTAAAATCTTTGCCAATCGCCTTACTGATATTATCCGTGAAGACGAATCTGCGGCGTATTCGCCGTCCGCAGGGCGAAATGGGGGGCGTATTTTTAAAAACTACGGCTATATGTCGGCTTCACTTGGTCTTGAGCCTGAAAAAGTGCCTGCTATGATTAAGAAACTGGACGAAATTGCCGCTGATTTTCAAATTGGGAATATAAGCGATGACGAGTTTAAACGGGCTATAACCCCCATACTTGAAGGTCTCGATAGCTCGCTTGAAAGTAATGCATATTGGATGGGCGTTATCGGAAATGCCCAGACGAGTGAGTGGGATCTCAAAGCCTTTCGTACACGCGACGCGGTATATAAGGGGATAAAACTCGATGATTTAAAGCCATTAGCTGCAGATATTTTTAAATATGAAAATGCTTATCGGGTTCAAATCTTGCCGCAAAAATAGAGAGTTAGACATGAAAAAACCTGCATTGCCGACATCAGAAATGTGTCAATGCAGGTTAAATGCTCTGAAATTAATTAGTAATTTCAATAAGTTGTACGTGAAATACGAGCGGTGCTGCTGGCGGAATTGAACCGCGGCCGTTCGGGCCATAGGCAAGGTCAGAAGGGATGTAGAATGTCCACGCATCACAAGGGCGCATAAGGCCAACGCCTTCTGTCCAGCCTTTGATAACGCCGTTCAGCGGAAACTCGATATCTTTTTTACGGTCATATGAGCTATCAAACATTTTACCATCAATGAATTGGCCATGATAGTGAACACGCACTTTTTGTGTTGGCACTGGCGGTGTTGCTTTTTTGTTACCTGTTTTGTTGATGCGATATTGTAGGCCAGACGCCGTTGTGTGAACGCCGTCTTTTGCGCCATTCGCAGCAAACCAAGCCGTTTGATCTAAACTTGGATCAGCAACTTCATTGGAATAGCTTGTGATATCTGTAAGTACATTTTCAGTAGCGCATACGCGCAGCGAAGCTTCTTTCGCCGCAATTTCTTCAGGCGTTTCAGAGCAAGATGCAAGCAGTGTCGCGCCAGCAAGGAAGCCAAGTTTAAAAAATGTTTTCATGTTGAATCCGATGTTTAAGTTATTGTAATTTTGCGATGACCTTAGCTGTCTTTTTTGACAATTTCAACGCCAGGAAGAGGTTTTCCCTCCATCCATTCAAGGAAAGCACCGCCTGCGGTCGAAATAAAGGTGAAATCATCGGCTGCGCCTGCATGTTTGAGGGCTGCGACAGTGTCTCCGCCGCCTGCGACAGCAATAAGGCCGTAATTTTTAACGCGTTTGGCGGCGTATTTGGCAGCTTCGACTGTTGCCGTATCAAATGGTGCCAGTTCGAACGCACCGAGAGGGCCGTTCCAAATCAGGGTGCGGCTTGCGTCGATTGCGTCTAATATTTTGGTGACAGTCTCTGGTCCCGCGTCGAGGATCATTTCATTAGGTTTCACATCATCAAGCCCACATACGCGGTGAGGGGCATTGGCGGCAAATTCGGTGGCTGCAATGACATCAATTGGCAAAATGATTTCGCAATTGGCTAGTTTGGCGTTTGCAAGAATTTCGCGTGCTGTGTCAACAAGGTCATGTTCACAAAGCGAAGCGCCTACATTATGGCCGAGAGCCGCTAGAAACGTATTTGCCATGCCACCGCCAATGGCTAAAGTATCCAGTTTGGTCACGAGGTTTTTCAGCAGGCTAATCTTTGTCGAAACTTTCGCACCGCCAACGAGGGCCATAACGGGTGTTCTTGGAATGTCGAGGGCTTGGCTGATATGATCAAGTTCTCGCTCAAGCGCCAAGCCTGCATATGCTTGTAAATATTGTGCAATACCTGTTGTCGAGGCTTGTGAGCGGTGAGAAACAGAAAACGCGTCATGTACGAAAACTTCGCCGTGATCTGCCAGTGCTTTGGCAAAAACGGGGTCAAAACCCTTGTCTCCCGCAGCCGTATGTGTTTCTCCAAGATGAAAACGTGTGTTTTCAAGCAGGAGAATGTCTCCAGATACTAAATTGCTTACGGCAAGGTTTGCTATTGAACCAATGCAGTCTGGTGAAAATTTTACTGCGCTGCCAACTAGTTTTGATAAATGAGGAATGATTTTCATCAAAGACATGCCCGTTTCACGCGTCCCGTTCGGGCGGCCAAAATGGCTGATGAGAATGATCTTTGCCTTGTGGTCTTGTAGGTATTTGAGTGTCGGTATGACGGTTTGCATACGTGTATCGTCTGTAACCTTGCCAATATCGTCGCAAGGAACGTTGAAATCTACACGTACAAGAACGCGTTTATTGGTGACGTCAACGTCTTCTAGTCTACGAAAATCAACCATATGTCCCCCAAAAACTGATAATTAAGCGGTTTGAACGTTTTTCATAACACGCGCCACATCAATCATTCGGCAGGCAAAACCCCATTCATTATCATACCAAGCGATGATTTTGACGAGTTCGTTGTCCATAACTTTGGTTAAAGGTGCGGCAAATGTCGAGGAATGTGGGTCATGGTTTAAATCAGAGGAGACCAGTGGCTCTTCCGTATATTGCAAGACACCTTTCATATAGCCATCGGCAGCGCTTTTCATGATTGCGTTGATTTCTTCGGCTGTTGTCGCTTTTTCTGGTTGGAAGGCGAGATCAATCATAGATACATTCACTGTTGGGACGCGCACGGCTGAACCGTGTAATTTGCCTTCTAATTCCGGAAGCACGAGGCCAACGGCTTTGGCCGCACCAGTAGATGTCGGGATCATGTTTTGACCCGCTGCACGTGCACGGTACAGGTCTGGATGAGAACTGTCGAGAATGCGTTGATCAAGTGTATAGGCATGGATAGTTGTCATAAAACCACGTTGAATACCCACTGTATCGACAAGCACTTTCGCAAGTGGTGCAAGGCAGTTTGTTGTACAAGACGCGCACGATACAACAAGATCATCTTTGCCGAGGTCTGCGTGATTTACACCGTACACGATTGTTTTATCGACATTTTTACCCGGCGCAGAGATGAGAACACTTTTTGCGCCTGCATCAAGATGGGCTTGGACGGCCTCTTTTGTGCGAAAAAATCCAGAACATTCCATAACAACATCAACGTCTAACGCGCCCCAATTTACATTGGCAGGGTCACGCTCGTGAGTGATGCGGACTGGGCCTGTGCCGAAATCCATCAAGCCTGGTTCGATTTTGACTTCTGTTTTGAGGCGGCCATGGGCTGTGTCGTAACGTAGGAGGTGGGCTTGGGTTTCTAAGGCGCCGGGGGAGTTGATGGCAACGATTTCAACATCTTCAATACCGTATTCAATGACAGCACGAACAACGAGACGCCCGATGCGGCCAAAGCCGTTAATTCCAATGCGTAAGCCCATAAAACTCTCCACGTGTATATAAATATATAGGGCGAACGCGCCCATACTAATTTTCGTCGCCTTATAAGCCTTTCATTTGAAAAAATCTATAGCTGTAAGGCCAATAAATGGGGAAAACACCCTTTTATCAAGGGCTAGCACGTCATAGGTTAAACTTATGACTTGGCGCGAAGTGATTCTTAGGCCATGCTGTTGCGATATCAATAGATTCGGCGGGCCATGACAAACTCTTCCCAACATTCACAATCAAATAAAACTTCTGTTACAAAAGACGCGGCAGAGCGGTTGCAGCGTGCGTTAACGTCATTGTCGCTTTCCCTTGACCCTTTGGTGAAGCGGGTGAGTGAACTAGAACAAAATGCCGCTGATAGCCAGCATTTCGAAACGGATCGTGCGCGATTGGCGTCTGATCTTGACGCGGCGAAAGCACGTGAAGACGCTTATAAAGCGCGTGAACATGATGTGGCGCAACTCGCTGACGAAACGGCTAAAGAGTTGGAAAGCGTGATTGCCCAAGTTCTCCATGCATTGGAGGCAAAATAATGGGTAAAGTAAACCTTGAAATTAATGGTCGTAAATATGCACTTGGTTGTGATGACGGCGAAGAAGCTCGCCTTGAAGGGTTGGGAAAAAAGCTGAACGCGCGTATTGGTGTATTGGCAAATCAATTTGGACAGATTGGGGATTTGCGCCTTTTGGTTATGGCGGGGATTAGCATGATGGATGAGCTTGAGGAAGCGCGTGAAGGTATTGCCGATCAGGCACGTGAAATGTCGAACGAATTGCAACGTCAATCCGAGGATGATTTGCAAGAGGCGCGGGCGTCAGAGGCGTCTGCGGCAGACGCGCTTGTGGACGCGGCACGTCAAATTGAAAAAATAGCGGATAAGCTCAATAAGAGATAATTATTTATCTCTTCACAAACATCTTGAAGTCTGAACGCGATGGCTTACATTAGCTCTGTCGGCGGCTGCGGGTTTCGTGATTGATACGTATCCTGGGGACCTTAACTTAACCTTAGGGAGCTGCCTCTGTTGAGATCGTGGTCTTATTACGCGGTGCCCACCTGAACATTTGGTTCACGAGGTTACACCATCTCCACGGATTTGTGGTCGTCGGCATTATATATTCCCTGTCACGCTTACGCGTTCCACGCGCCCTGAACGCTAGTGAAGAAGTACCCTTGGGGTGCCTCTTTATATATTCCCGGTCGCGCTTACGCGCTCCTCGCCTCTTGTATACATTCCCTGCCATTGTTCTTACACTTTCGCGCCCTGAATAAGGTGTATGCTTTGGACTTGAGGGCTTTCGTAAGGGGGTATTGGTGTATGTTTTTTCTTAGCGAGATGAAATGATTCAAATTGATTTGAGTCTGGATTCGTGGGTAGTGCTTTGAAAGTATGTATGTTTTTCTAGGTTTGGCGTGCGGTTCACTTAATAAGTGTTCGAAGGGTGTGTTGTATTTAAATGTATGTTTTTGTGTTATTTTGATTCTTGTTTTACTTGTAACATGTTGTTTTTACATTGGTTTTTCTTGTTTTCGGCGTGAGGTGTTGCGCGTTGACTTTAACAGGGAAATTTACCTTGAAAAATACACCCCCATAATCATGGGGTGTAGGGAGTGATCCTTGTGTGTCATAAACACGTTGTTAGAAAATCGTAAGATTACGCTAATGTTGAGCAATGCAGAGCTCATCGATGATAGGGCGCGATGAAGGAAGTGTGCGAGGGTGCGTGCTTCCTTTTTGCATTAGCTTTCGTGTTGCATTTGTTTTGATGGAAATGTTTCGCCCCTTTGCCTTATACTCGCCATATGAGTTTTGATTCCCTTGAAAAAACCCGCGCCCGTAACGCCGCGAAAATGATTCGTGCCAAACTCGCCTATGAGGGTGTGGAGGCGCATCTGGACGCGGGTGTTGAGTTGATAGGCGCGTGGCCATACGCTAAATTTAAAGGCGGTGTTGTCGGGTGCTATTTTCCTCTTCACAGCGAAATAAGTCCATTGCCTTTAATGGGGGCCCTTGTTGATGCAGGCTTTGATTTGGCTTTGCCGTGTATCAAGCGCAAAGCCCACCCACTCGTATTTCGTAGCTATAGTTTTGGTGATAAATTACGAGGAGGCGCGTTTGGTACGAAAGAACCCAAGCGTGATAAAGCGATTGTTTCACCTGATATTGTGCTTCTCCCCATGTTGGCATTTAGTCGTGTTGGCATGCGGCTTGGTTATGGCGGTGGTTTTTATGACCGCACATTGCAGGAATTACGCACGAAAAAACCAATCTTTGCTTGCGGTTTGGCCTACTCTGGGCAAGAAGTAGCCATATTGCCTACTGAACAATACGATCAGGCCTTGGATGGGGTGCTAACCGAAGTTGGATTTAAAGAATTCTCCAAGCGTTAGTGCAGACCTTAAGCTAGGCTAGATAAGGAATTGAAATGCGTTTTGCTTTTTTCGGGGATGTGGTTGGTCGTTGCGGCCGTCGTGCCTTACAAAAACATCTCCCACGTCTACGTGAAGACTTGAAACTGGACGCTATCATCGTCAACGGTGAAAATGCATGTGGTGGGTTTGGCATTAATGAAAAGACCGCGACCGAGCTTTATGACGCAGGCGCGGACGTGATTACCCTTGGTAATCACAGTTTTGATAATGCAGGAGTGCTGAGTTATATAGATCGTGAATCTCGTCTTTTGCGCCCTGTAAACTATCCAAAAGGCACTGTGCCGGGCAAAGGCGCAAATTTATATGAAATTAATGGCTACCGCATGCTTGTGGTCAATGTGCTAGGGCGCGTATTTATGGATTCGCTCGATGATCCCTTTGTCGCGGTACAGGCAGAGCTTGACGCTTGCCCGCTTGGCATGGTGGCAGATGCCGTCCTGATTGATATTCACGCCGAAGCTACGTCCGAGAAGGGCGCAATGGGGCATGTTTGTGATGGCCGCGCCAGTTTAGTCGTTGGTACGCATCAACATGTGCCAACCGCAGATACACGTATCCTTGATGGCGGAACAGCTTATCAAACCGACGCTGGCATGTGCGGTGATTATTCAGGCGTGATCGGCATGGAAAAAGAAGAACCCATGCGCCGCTTCACCACCCGTATGCGCGGTGGCCGCTTTACCGTCGGCACTGGCGAAGCCACAGTCTGCGGCATATTCGTCGAAACAGATAACAATACTGGCTTGGCCGTCCGCGCCGAACCTATCCGTATAGGGCCGCATTTGATGGAGCATGTGCCTGAGGTTTAAGTTACAGGTATTGGCGTTAAAAAATCTGTTGAGCGAAGTGTTGTTTTTAAGAATAGGCTCTTTCTCTTTTGTTCCCTACGTGTCTAGGCATGCTAGCAACGAGGATGTGTCCCTCTTATAAAACATAAGTTGGGACACAACAGAGGTAATGCATCAAAGAGCGATTGTTAGGGCGCGATAGATGCCAGAATCCGCTTCACTTCTTTACAAGCTGCAATACTTTAGTGCTTAATAATCTGTCTTCAAACTTAAAAAATCACAAACGCAAATCTGTGAGTTATAGTTTGACGTTGGTTTTGTTTTCATTGCTATCTATCGAGTATTTAGGCATTTCGGTTTTCACAAACAGCTCTTTAAATCCTGTCACCAGCCATACTTTGTAAGCTCGTGATTATTTTTTGGCCTCTACGAAAGCTCCGAAATGATCCTCAGGTGGCCTCCCAAGCTTCTTAATACAATCAAAGGCGTTCTCTACATGCTTTTTGAAAAATTGTGAATCCACAGATTTAATAAATGCCGAAGGGGCCTTATAATAAGCCTCTTTTTCGTCTCCCATTTGGACCAAATAAGTATCATTTAACTGATTGTGAAATTGCGATACCCGAAACCATCTATATATTGCATCCCTATTAATCACAACGAAGATGGCATTTTGGGTCGCGAGTTCTTTATAAGTAGCTTTTTTATTTGCCAGTTCTTTTAAGGTAGCTTTGTTGATTGCATGTCTTACCTCTAAGGGGTGTTCTTCAAGGTAACTGAGAACATATTGATGACTCATTCTACAATCGTCAATTTCCTTGAAAGGTAGAGCTTTTATATTTGAAATTTGTTTGGGTGTAAGGATAATTTCTTTACCTATTTTTGGCCCAGTACTTAGGCATCCAGCTAAAAGAGGTAATGCTATGAGCGTTGCAGTTAATGTTTTTCCCAACATATAGTATCCTGAACTAAAAAGTGTCAATTTATAGGTGCGGTTTATAGCTACACTAGCTTTGATTAAAGTGTTGCGTAAGTCAATAGCATGGGGTGATTTTGCGGATTACTTACCCTGGCTCTTTTTTAGTGCACCCCGTATCCATCAACTAACCAATAGAGCGCGTTTTTTGATTCATTTCACCGTATGAGAGTGTAGTTTGGTCAAGCCGTATTTGTGAAAGTGTTTTATCGAACCGTTCCGTACATTGTAGCCTTGAAGCGTGTACGTGCATGGGGTACACAGCTAGCAAATCAAAAATACGGACTACGGAGGGCTTTATGGCCGGACATTCAAAATGGGCAAATATTCAGCATCGTAAAGGTCGCCAAGACAAATTACGGTCGAAATTGTTTTCTAAATTGTCAAAAGACATCACAATTGCTTCCAAACTCGGCAGTTCTGATCCGGATATGAATCCACGTCTTCGCCTTGCGATTAACAATGCCAAAGGCCAGTCCATGCCTAAGGACAATATCAAGCGTGCGGTTGATAAAGGTAGTAAGGGCGAGGGCGCTGATTATGACGAAATACGTTATGAGGGTTTTGGCCCTGCGGGTATCGGCATTATTGTCGAGGTTTCGACGGATAATAAAAACCGCGCCGCGATGGAAGTACGGACTGCATTTTCTAAAAATGGTGGTAATTTGGGCGAAACGGGGAGCGTATCTTTCATGTTTGACCAAATTGGCGAGATCACCTTTCCTTTGGATGCAGGTGATGAAGACGCAGTTATGGAAGCTGCGATGGAAGCAGGGGCGGACGACGTTGAGTCAGATGAGCTTAGCGAAGACCCTGATGTAAAGCCTGAGCATACATTCTACTCACCACGTGAAGAGCTTGCAAGTGTTGCAACTGAGCTTGAGAAACAGCTTGGCCAAGAGCCAAAGGGTGTGAACATGATTTGGCGCGCGCAAACGCCGATTGACGCGCCTGAGAAGGCTGGCACAATTATGAAATTGGTGGAAGCGCTCGAAGATTTGGATGATGTGCAAAATGTCTACCATAATATGGAGATGTCAGAAGCGGCAATGGCGGCTTTGGCGGCAGAAGAAGAGTAAACTTATTTATATTTTTTGCGAATTTTGTGACTGCTTAAAGGGTTTGGCACGGGATTTGCTTTTGTGATACTGCAATATTGAAATTGGACTATTTTGGGGAAACACCTATGAAAACTTTAAAGTTTAGCCACGAAGACAAAAATTACACTGTAAAAGGTGAGTGGGAAAAAGACACATTCACGGCACAAGCCTTTGCGGGTAAAAAAGCCGCGTCATCTGCATTCGCAGTTGTGAAAGAAAAGCTTAAAGGTGGCGTACTTGCAGAAGACGCTGATCTTGAAGCGGCAGTCATGGAATCTGCGAAAAATGAAGTAGTTGCGGGTGAATATTCACCAGAAGATGCTTAACGCATCTCTTTAAACTGCATAACGAATTCAAAAACGGCGCATATGGGCTTTCCTATATGCGCCGTTTTAGTTTGGGGCCATTTTTAGTTTGAAATTGTGTGGTTACGCGGCGAGTTCTGTGATGAGAGCCTGAACTTTGTCTGTTAACTCACCAATGCTTGCTGTCGTTTGATCTATGGTCAATGTGCCGTAAATTTGGCCTGTATAGGTATTGACGAGCAAGGCCTTTGTATCTGCACGCGGTGAAAGTGTGCCTGTATCGGCGATCAAACCTGTTTCCATCATGGATTGACCTGCAAAACTACCCCATTGTGCGTCTTCGCCCATGCCGTAGACGAGGACATAGTCCATACGAAGATCAGAAGCCGTCATGCGAATTTCATCAAGCTTATTAAGGCTGTCTTTGCCATTCATTGGTATTGCTGGAATGTTGTTGAGAACCGCGCCTGGGCTAATAACTGCGAATTTGTGTTGTGTGCGTGCGTTCAGGCTGTCCCATTCATGAACTTCACTTATTGGCGCGGCGATAAGCCGTCCGTGGTCAAGGCGTGCAATGCCGATCTTGGCGTTGGATTTGAGAATAGGGGCGCGTTGTCTCGTTGCAAATGAAGTTTCTTGTACAACACTCACAATGTCGGTGTAGGCTTGGGTTGGGCTGAACGCATGTGCTGCGTGCATATTTGCCAAGACTGCGAAGGTTGTAAGTGCGGTTGTTTTTAAAAATGTTTTCATATCTGCTCTCCTACTGGCTGTTTATGATTGTGTTATAGGAGAGGAATAAGGCGGTGGTTTGCTGGAAATTTGCTAATTTTAAGGTGATTTGATGTTGAAATAAGGCAGGCATGATGGGTGGTGGGGAGGTAATGATAAAGAGCCGATGACAGAGGGGGGGGAAATACCAGCTAAAGCGTTTAAGAATGCGCTCTAGGCTTAATCAAAGTCTCTTCCCATAAATCGTAAGGTTTTGTTAACGCAAAAACGCTTGGCTTTTTAGAATGTTGCCTATATGTTCTTTTTGAAGTTGGAGGGTATATGAGTCACGCAATCCGTATTTTAGGTCTGGACCCAAGTCTTGTGAAATGCGGCTGGGGAATTGTCGAGGCCGAAGGGCTTAAGATTAAACATGTGGCGCACGGTGTTTTCAAAACAAATGCCAAACAAGAGCTTCCTCTACGTATCAATGAATTATATAATAGTATTCAGCAAGTTATTGTAGACTTTGCGCCAGACGAGGCTGCTGTCGAGGATATGTTTTTAAAAAACAACCCAAACTCCGCTATTAAACTTGGATATGCACGCGCGCTTTGTTTGTTGGCACCTGCACAGGCAGGGCTTTATGTCGGAGAATATTCTGCGAAAAAAGTAAAAAAATCCGTTGTGGGTACGGGGCAGGCTGACAAGGCACAGGTGGCCGCCATGATGAATGTGCTTCTCCCAGGGCTTAATCTCAAAGCAGGAGACGCGGCAGATGCTCTGGCGATTGCCATATGCCACGCCCACCGTGCAAGCGCGGCAGGCGCATTGCATCGGAGGTTTGCATAATGAAGTCATTAAAAGAGTTGGGAATAGGAATTTGCCTAGGGGGCAGTTTAGCATTAACGGGCTGTGGACAGGAAACTGTCGCGCCTTCTTTGGTAGAACTCAATTGCCCCGAAATACAAGGCGCAGAAGCATTGCTGACACGCGAAGGTGTTGATTTGATTGTGTTTGGTGAAATTCACGGCGCAAAAGAACCTCCACAATTTGTTGCAGATATGATTTGTGCGTCTTTGAAAACTGGCCAGTCAACCGTTCTTGCGCTTGAATACCCTTATGGCCAGCAAGGTGATTTAGATGAGTATCTTAATAATGCGGATGAGACGCTTGCTGCACGTATTTTGCTGTCTAAGAAGTTTTGGACAAGGGAATGGCAAGACGGTCGTACAAGTCAGGCAATGTTTGACTTAATAAAACAGATAAAATCCTATTATGTATTAGGTTATGATGTGCGTCTGCATGCATATCAGCCTTGGGATATAAGTACCACTGAGGGGTATGATAAACTCTCTAGATCTGAGCAGGGTCAGGCGTATGAGAAAAAGATGGCGAAGAATTTATGGAGCGCAGTTGGGGATAATAAAGTGATTGCCCTCGTTGGAAACTTGCACGCAAAAAGAGGGGCATACCCCTATGAAAGTAAGTCGTATGACCTCATGGCAAAGCACCTGCCAATAGATGCTGTCGTCACGGTGAATGTTCAACATTTTGGTGGAACCGCTTGGAATTGTAGAGGGGAAACTCCTAATATGTGTAAGGTGTATAAATCTGGGGCGTCACGCGGAAAAGATAAAAAGTCTTCTCAAATATTTAGAAAAAATGGCGAGCCAATTAGACTTAAAGCAGTTCATATGCATTTTGAAAATGAGAATGGCTATGATGGAGTATATAATATTGTGACATTTACGTCGTCGTCGCCTGCACACACACTTATAACGGATTAAAATATGATAGGCATGTTAACAGGGACGGTTTTGGTGATTGGCACGGGCGAGGCGATCATTGATGTGAATGGGGTTGGGTATTTGGTGCAGTGTGGGCGTCGGACTCTGTCTAATTTGAGTGTTGGTGAGACGGTGAGCGTGCAGGTGGAAACGCATGTACGCGAAACTGCGATTACTCTGTTTGGCTTTACGGACGAGGAGGAACGGGCATGGTTTGTGAAATTGCAAACTGTGCAAAAAGTGGGGCCAAAGGCGGCACTTGCTATCCTTGATGTGTTGTCACCTGCTGAAATATTATCTGCGGCAAATCTTGAAGACAAAGCTGCATTTTCACGTGCCACAGGTGTGGGGCCGAGCCTTGCTAAGCGTATTGTTGCGGATTTGGCAGGTAAAGCGCCGCCAATTGGTCGTGGGTTTACAATTGGCATGCCTATGCATACTGGCGATGGTGAAACTGTCTCGCAACCCGTCATCCCTTCTGGCATGGCTATGCAGAGGGACGCCGTGTCGGCTCTTGAAAATCTGGGCATTGGTCAAAGCGAAGCTTTACGTGCCGTAGCAAATGCGGCTAAGAATGGTGATGACGATCTGGATATTAACGGACTCGTTAAGGCCGCGTTGAAAGAGTTGAGCAATTTATAGATAGCCATGCAGCATGGGTGAAGCTAAAATATGGACGAAGAACGTATTATAGGCGCGGATTCCCAAAACGGGGATAATCGTGATAAGGCTTTGCGGCCCTTAAATTTTGACGACTTTGTCGGGCAAAAAGCTGCGATTGCCAATTTGAAAGTGTTTGTATCTGCTGCGAAAAAACGCGGCGAGGCGCTTGACCATTTGCTCTTGTCTGGCCCACCAGGGCTTGGCAAAACCACACTGGCGCAGATTGTAGCGCGTGAATTGGGGGTGAATTTTCGCTCAACCTCTGGGCCAGTCATTTCTAAGGCTGGCGATCTCGCTGCATTATTGACCAATTTAGAACCGCGTGATGTGTTGTTTATTGACGAAATTCACCGATTAAACGCGACCGTTGAAGAAATTCTCTATCCTGCGATGGAGGATTTTGAACTTGATTTGATTATTGGAGAAGGGCCTGCGGCACGCTCTATCAAAATTGATCTGTCCCAATTCACGCTTATCGGCGCAACAACACGGGCGGGATTGTTGGCGACGCCGTTGCGCGACCGTTTTGGCATTCCTGTACGTCTTGAATTTTATGACGAAATTGAACTGACCAAGATTGTTGCCCGTGGTGGCCGTAAACTCGGTATTGAAATGAGTGCCGAGGGGGCGCGTGAAATTGCGCGTCGTGCGCGTGGTACGCCGCGTGTTGCGGGGCGTCTTTTACGTCGTGTTCGTGACCTTGCGGAACATGAAGGCGCGACACTTATTGACGCCAAGGTCGCTGACGCGGCGCTCATTCGGCTCGGCGTAGATGATATTGGCTTGGATAGGCAAGATATGTGCTATCTTCAGGCTTTGTGCGTGATGTTCTCGGGGGGGCCTGTTGGTGCAGATACTTTGGCGGCGGCATTATCAGAAGCCCGTGACGCGTTAGACGATGTGATCGAGCCTTATCTGATTCAAAAAGGGTTTTTGCAACGTACGCCGCGTGGTCGTGTTGCAACACCACATGCATTTGCACATTTGGGTTTGTCGGCTCCGTTAAACCTTGTAACATCAGAAGTATTCACGGACGTTAAATATGATACTGGGGTAGAAAATGGATAATCACGAACCAACAATCGGGTATTTTGAAGGTCGGAAACACTATTACCCTGTGCGTGTTTTCTACGAGGATACAGATTTTACAGGCGTGGTGTATTACGCCAATTATTTACGGTTTTTAGAGCGGGCGCGGTCTTCGTTTTTCAGGCTAGCTGGGATTACCCATGCGGAGTTGTTGGCGCGTGAAAAGCCGTTGGGCTTTGCTATTCGTAAAATAAGCCTCGATTATATTCGCCCTGCACGCATAGATGATAGTCTACTTGTAATGACGACATATGATAAATATAAAGGGGCGAGGTTGTGGGTCAGCCAAGAAATCTACCGTGGGGATGAATTGTTGCTGACGGCCTATAGCGAGGCGGCGTGTATAGATTTGACGGGGCGGCCAAGACGGCCAACCCCTAAAATGGTAGAAAAGCTATCGCCCTTCTTTTTGGATGTAGATAGCAGTTAGAACCTACGTGCTTGTTTATTGCACACGTTCTGGCGGCGCGATTGGGTAGGCGCGTGGCTCTGGTTCGGGCGTTGGCATTAGCTCTGGTGCGCTTGCAGGGGCTTCGCCGTCTACATAATGCTCGCAAATATCGGTGACTGTATCTCCGCCAGGGACTTTGTAATACACTTTCTCTGGGGTCACGATTTTTGAATATGGCGTTTTGGTTTCAATCGGTGGGTTTTTAATGGTGATTGTCTCACCTGTTTTTGGGTCTGTGTAATATTCATCTGGGTTTTCGATTGAGACGATACTGAATCCACGTTTGATAACGGCAGGAATTACGACTTTCTCCAAAGAGTCGACAGGGTAACATGTTTGTACAGCTTCTGGAGGTATTATTTCGACTACTTCTTCGACTTTGGGCGTGGTTACGCATGCACTTAAAAATGATGGCAATATGATTGCAACAAAGAGGGTTGATGCGGGTTTCGTGAATTTGGACATGAGCGCGCCTTTCTAATGGGTCAAGTGCATAGAACACTGTTATTAAGGCGAAACTATGACGTGTGCAGGATGAATACAAGACTAACAGAATTAAAAAACTTAGAGAAAGAGGATAAACCTAGAAAATGAAACTGTGAATAGTAAAAACAAAGGATTGAACCATGAAAAGACATGGCGTACCCGTATGGTTAAGAATGTATTTATCAAACTGTAATATTAACGCGTGTTAATTGGTAGTGCCCCGTCTTGTTGCTATATGAAGGTATGGTTGACGCGGTTTTAGGAGAGTTCCACAATGCAAATCATGACATTTATCCCTGAGATTATGGTCTCTGCTTCCGCGAACCTCGGCGGACAGGATTATAGCTTTACCGCTTTGTTTGTACGTGCAGACCTCATGGTGAAAACGATTATGATTGTTCTGGCTCTTGGGTCGATTTGGTCGTGGGGCGTTATTATTGATAAAACCATCAGTTTTCATATTCTCAAAAAACGCGCAACGGATTTTGAGGAGACATTTTGGTCAGGGCGTACACTTGAACAATTATCAGAAGGCCTTGCTGGCGATACACGTGACCCAATGGGGCGGGTGTTTAGTGCAGCCGTTCGTGAATTGAACGAGAGCCATGAAATGGGCCTGCATGCGGATGTGTCTGGTCTTCGTGACCGTATCGACCGTATTATGGGCTTGGTGGTGAACCGCGAACTTAACAAAGCAGAACGTGGTATGATTGTATTGGCTACAGTTGGTTCCGCGTCCGTATTTATTGGTTTGTTTGGAACCGTGTGGGGGATTATGAATACATTTCGCGCTATTGACCAAGCGCAAAGTGCTGATTTATCAGTTGTTATTCCTGGAATTTCAGAAGCTTTGTTCGCGACGGCCTTAGGCCTTGTTGCGGCGATTCCTGCTTCGGTTTTTTATAATAAATTCACGAATGATTTGGATAAATACGCTGGTCGTCTCGACGGGTTTACCGATGAGCTGTCCGCAATTCTTTCGCGTAAAATTGGCAAGAGGGGCTAGGTATGGCTTCAATGCGACATGGGCGCACGGGGCGAGGCCGTCGCACCAAGCGGGGTATGAATTCTGAAATTAATGTGACGCCTTTGGTGGATGTTATGTTGGTGCTTTTGATTGTGTTCATTTTAACTGCGCAATTTTTGTCTGTTGGCGTGCCGTTAGAACTGCCGAAAACGGATGCACAGGCGATGAGCTCTGAGCAAGATGAATTAACGGTATCTATTCGTAAAGACGGTACAATTTATTTACAAGAAACCGAAACGACATTGGAAGAATTGAAAACACGCCTGATTGCTATGGCGGCCAATGGCTATGAGGAGCGGATCAATATTCGTGGTGATAAAGACGGTGATTATGGTCCCGTCATGAGAGTGATGGCGACGATTAATGCGGCTGGTTTTACCAATATTGGGTTGGTTACGGATCCTGTCGTGCAAAAATAGGCGTATGATGAAATTTGGCCTTCCCATCTCTGTTGCATTGCACACATTGGTTGTTACTGGTGGAATGTTGCTTTGGCGTGGGAATGTTGTACCTGTTGAAGATGTGAAAATTATTTCTCTCGATCTCGTAACCGTGGCGGCGCTCACAAATATAAAAATGACACGCAAAGAGCCGTCAAAACCTCAAGAACAAGAATTTCCAAAAGAAGTTTTACCGCTAGAGACTGAAGTTGAAAAAAAACCACCTCTCAAACCGCAGGAAATTATACCTGAACAAACGGTCGAGGCGAGGGAGCCTCAAGAGCTAGAAAAACCTAATGATGTAGAGTCTGAACGCATGAAAGTAGAATCTGTTACACCTGAAACACCACGTTTTGATTTGGATAGTTTTGCAAAGATGGTGGACAAAGCGCGTACGGATAAACCTGATGTAAATACGCGAAAAATACTTACGCATGAGGCTGAACGTGCGAATTATGACCATAATGGCGCAGGTGAGGCAACGGAACAAACCGTGAGTATCCCTGATTATATTCGTGCGAAGATGGAGCCGTGTTGGCATGTGGATTCCGGGCAAAAAGAATATAAAAGCCTGCGCGTAGAGGTCGTTTTATCATTGAGCGAAAATGGTGAAATTGCTGATATTCATGTCCAAAATGGTGCGCAAATTATCGCGTCTGCGAGTAGCGCATGGCGTGCGGCGCGAGAAAATGTTGTTACGGCACTGAATAAATGTGAACCATATGATGGACTTTTGGCACAGGACTATCATACTTGGAAAACAATAAAGTTGAATTTTCAACCGGGAGATATCTAGTGAGATATAAAATGGCACAAAAAACACTGAAGGATTGGGGGCGAAAATGGGGCTATGTCGTGGTTGTTCTTTTCGCGGTTATAAATCTGTCTAGCCCTGCATTCGCGCAATTGGAAATCGATATCACCAAGGGGAATGCCAAGGCTACACCTGTGGCTATTCCCGATTTTTTAAGTGCCCATCCACAAACTAATCAAATTGCCCGCGATATGGCTAAAGTCATTTCTGATGATTTGGAGCGTTCTGGTTTGTTTGATGTGCTTGATCAGGCGCTGTATATTGAAAAGCAAACGGATATAAATTATCAACCGCGTTTTTCTGATTGGCGTTTGATTAATGCACGAGTCTTGGTCTCGGGGCGTGTTGTGCGTGAAAGTGCTGATCGTTTGAAGGTCGAGTTTCGACTTTGGGATATTTATGGCGGCAAGCAATTAGACGGGTTACGTTTTGCGACGACTCCTGATAATTGGCGGCGTATTGCGCATAAAATTTCGGATGCTATTTATAAACGCATCACAGGCGAGGGGGGGTATTTCGATACTCGTATTGTTTATATCGCCGAAAACGGCCCGAAGGTAAATCGCCGCAAGCGTCTTGCAATTATGGATCAAGATGGCGCAAATTCACAATATCTTTTGGCAGGAGCTGATCTTGTTCTCACGCCTCGCTTTTCGCCGTCGGCGCAAAAAATCACATATTTATCTTGGGAAACAGGCGTTTCACAAGTTTACCTCCTTGATATCGAGACAGGCCGTCGTGAGCTTTTAGGGAATTTCCCTAATATGACGCTTGCACCGCGTTTTTCCCCTGATGGTAAGAAATTGATATTTTCAATGGTCAAAAAGGGCAATAGCGATGTGTATGTCATGGACTTAACGTCTAAATCTACGCAACGCTTAACCACAAATTCAGGCATTGATATTTCGCCAAGCTTTTCCCCTGATGGGAAACGTATTGTGTTTACTTCGGATAGAGGTGGTTCACCACAACTTTATATCATGGCCGCGAACGGTGCGAATGTGAAACGTATCAGCTTTGGCAAAGGTCGTTATACAGCCCCGAACTGGTCGCCGCGCGGGGATTTAATTGCGTTTACAAAAAGTACAAAAGGACGTTTTCATATTGGCGTATTGAATGCGAAAGACGGAAAAGGCGAACGTCTATTGACGGATAGCTACCTTGATGAAGGTCCGACATGGTCGCCAAATGGACGGGTAATATTGTTCACCCGTGAAACCCGTGGCGCGCAGGGACGTTCGGCTGTGTGGTCGGTTGATTTAACAGGGGCTAATCTTCGGAAAGTGGCTACGCCTGGTTCTGCGTCTGACCCAGCTTGGTCTCCAATATTGCCGTAGATACTGGTGTGATTGTGGTTAATAAATGGCAACTTGACTCTGTGTAAAAGCACAGTCATTTTAGAACAGGTTATAGACTAGAAAATATACTTTTAATCGGGGTAAGTCATGGGGATGAATATGAATAGAAAAATGAAATTTGCTGTGATAAGCATGATGGTTGTCGCAGTATCTGCGTGTGCAAGTGCACCAAAAGAAATCGTGCAACAAGAACCAGAGCCGGTGCAAGAACAAATACCTGCACCCGTCGTGACTGTACCTGCGCCTGTCGCACCTGTTGAACAAGTCATCGTGCAAGCCGCACCGACAGGGCCAGCAGCTGGTAGCGCTGATCATTTCAAATATGTGTCTGGTGAGGACCGTGTATATTTTGCTTATAATAGTTATGATCTAAGTACAACGGCACGGGATACATTGCGGCGTCAGGCACAATGGCTCGGTAATTACTCAACATCAATTCTTGTTATTGGCGGGAATGCGGATGAACGCGGTACACGCGAATACAATTTGGCACTTGGCGCACGTCGTGCGGATTCAGTGAAGGCATTCTTGGTCAGTCAAGGTGTAGCCCCTGCGCGTATTACGACCGTGTCTTACGGTAAAGAGCGTCCAATTGATGGTGGTTCTAATGAGTCCTCTTGGGCGTTAAACCGAAATGCACATTCAGCTGTATTGGTGGGGGGCGAGGGCTAAGACCTCAACTCTCTATTTTTGTTTCGTCATTAACCCAGATTTTTCGGAATCTGGGTTTTTGTCTAACTGTATTTTAATACCCCGTGCCATAGTTTTGCCCTTATAAGACTTATATAAAGTATAAAGTTATTTTTGGTCGTGTCTAAAGGATTGTCATGCGCATTTTTGTTTTTTTCTTGATTTCCATGTGTTTATTTGTACAGCCTGCTTTTGCTCAAAGCAAAAAAGAGCTTGCGGCGCAAAATGTAATATTGGCACAGCGTCTTAGCATATTGGAAAACAGAATGTTGACGGGTGATCCCGCGGCAGAACGTTTGATGCAGCGTATGGACGCACTTGAGGCTGGACAGCGTGCGCTTACGGGTGAGGTCGAACGTCTTCGCTATGAACGTGATGGTTTGCAAGACGAAGTGCGTGTTCTTGCGTCTGATATTGCAAATTTACTTAGCTTAGGTGAGGATATGCGCCTGCATTTGAAAGCTGTAAGTGTTGTGGCAAGTCGCCCTACATCTCAGCAACCTGCTCCAGTTGGAGGCAGTGTTTACGGTGGGGGACGTGTGGGCGGAGGTGTTTACGGCAATGGGTCTTCGATTGCAGGACCGCCAATGATTATTGATGGGGCGCCTACACTTATTACACCTGCACTTAATGTGCCTGTCGGTAATGATATGGGAAAACTGGCCGAGATTGGTCGTGAGCAAATGGCAGAGGGTAATTTTTCTGATGCGCAAACATCATTCAAACAATATCTTGATCTGAATCCAAAAGCTGCGGATCGTGGTGATGTTTATTACTGGCTTGGGGAAACCCATTATGTGTTGAGTGCTTATGCGGATGCGGCGGATGCGTATATTGCGTCAATGCGTGCCAACGCCAAAGGATCATATGCGCCAGACGCTATGGTGCGTTTAGCGGCTACGGCGCGTGCGCTTGGACAAACAGAAATGGCATGTCAAACTTTGGCAAGCTTCCCAGTTCAGTACCCGAATGCTTCATCATCTGTAAAATCAAAAGCATCGTTGGAAAAACAACGTAGCGGATGCTAACGCAGACGGTTCATAATACGCTTTCACAGCTCATTGACGGGCATTCCAATTCTATAGCGGTTGCCTTTTCTGGTGGCGGAGATAGTGCGGCTCTGCTCTCATTTGTTTGTAAATGGGCGAAAACTCATAATAAAAATGTATTCGCCCTTATCGTTGATCATGGTCTACGGGATGCCTCTGTTGGGGAATGTATTGCGGCTGCAAAAACTGCCGCAGAGATGGGGGCGCAAGCGCATATACTTAACTGGGACGGGCCAAAGCCGACATCTGCTCTTCAGGAAAAAGCCCGTTATGCACGTTATGCATTGCTTGGTCATGCATGTCGGGAATTAGGCTGCACGCAGCTTTTGCTGGGACATACCCAAGATGATCAGGCAGAGACATTATTCATGCGTGTCAAAATGCAAAGTGGGTGGCGTGGGTATGCAGGCATGCGGATGCGTGCCCAATCACCGATCTGGCCTGCGCTCTATGATATCGAAGTCTTGCGGCCGCTTTTGGGGATAACACGTGTGGAGTTGCGTGAATATAACGCGCAAAATGAGGTGCCTTATATTGATGACCCTTCGAATGAAAACCATAAATTTGCGCGTGTGCGTGTGCGTGCGCAATTGGCAAAATTGCCTGAAATTAAAACGCAATTTACACTAACGGCAAAACATGCTCAGGCTTGCCTTGCTGAGGAAAAAGAGAAAATACGTGCTGTTTTGGCTGAATATCTGACGTCGTATCCTTGGGGGGGGGTGACATTGGATATTGTAGGGTTAACCGCGCATTCGTCACTTGCGCCAGAGGTTTTGAAATATCTTATACGCGCAGTTTCTGGCAATGCCCAGCCTGTGTTAGTAGAAAAAATAGAGCGGCTTGCCACGGGTGTTTGTCGTGAGACATTTCGCGGAGCGACCCTTGGGGGCGCGCAATTTGTGAAATGGCAAGACAATCAATTATTGATTGTCCGTGATCCGGGTGACATTTTTGGGCGTCATCAAAAAAAACCATATGAAGATATACTGGTTTCGTCGCAAAAACCTATATTGTGGGATGGACGGTTGTTATTTCATGTAAAAGGAGAAGGCCTTAGGCTTTCGCCTGTCATGGCGCATTATGAAAGCCTTAGCGCCACGCAAAAACAGATATTAAAAACTGTACCAGAGCCTGCACGGGCTGGATTGGCGTGTGTTTTGCAGGGGGACGAGGTGATATGGTCATATGGGCAAATTGCTGGCGATTTGGTACAAATGTCGTGCTATGTTGAGGCGCATCTCACAACGATGGTGACTTAATATGGCAAAACTGTAGGTTTTACATAGTTTTCGCCTCGAGAGGGGTTAACTTTGAAGGTGAAGACCCTATATAAAAGACTGGATATAAAGACTCTCGCTGATGAATAGCTGGGGTTGAGAAAGAAATACTATGCAATTGCGTAACTTTGGCCTTTGGGCGTTTGTTCTTTTAGCTTTTTTAATTGTGATCAGCGTGTCGCAAAAATCTCTCTCGCCTGTACAAGGTATAGAGATTAAAACCTATGAACTGAACCAAGCTATAGATGCTGGGCAAGTTGAAAGCTTAAGTGTTGATCGTCAAAACGGCATTGTTAAAGGCAAGATGAAGGGTGGAGAAGATTTCACTGCCAACATCATCGTGTCTGATAGTC
The DNA here is from genome assembly GCA_002733905.1 of Robiginitomaculum sp. GTDB lineage: Bacteria > Pseudomonadota > Alphaproteobacteria > Caulobacterales > Maricaulaceae > Robiginitomaculum_A. Next base: position 25,877 of record NVXK01000017.1, read on the forward strand.
AGTTGGAAGCATGGAATGAGAAAAAAGTTCCTTATGATGTGAAAGCTTTGAAAAAAACAAGCTTGCTCGCAAATTTTGTGATGAGCATTCTGCCAATTGTTTTGATGATTGGTGTGGCGATCTGGTTTATGAAATCCATGCAGGGCGGCGGCAAAGGCGGGGCAATGAGCTTTGGTAAGTCACGCGCAAAAGTTTTAACAGAAGCCCAAGGCAAGATAACATTTGACGATGTTGCAGGTGTGGAATCTGCGAAAGAAGATTTACAAGAGATTGTCGAGTTTTTGCAAGACCCAACGAAATTCCATCGTCTCGGCGCGAAAATTCCAAGAGGTGCATTGCTTATTGGTCCTCCGGGTACAGGTAAGACATTGCTTGCACGCGCTGTTGCTGGCGAGTCTGGTGTACAGTTTTATACGATTTCAGGTTCTGATTTTGTTGAAATGTTTGTTGGTGTTGGTGCAAGTCGTGTGCGCGATATGTTCGAACAAGCTAAAGCGAATGCGCCATGTATTATCTTTATTGACGAGATTGACGCTGTTGGTCGCCACCGTGGTGTTGGTACATCGGGTGGACACGAGGAGCGCGAGCAGACTTTGAATCAGCTTTTGGTCGAGATGGACGGGTTTGACGGTAATGAAGGTGTGATCATTATTGCTGCGACAAATCGCCCTGACGTGCTTGATAAGGCGCTTCTTCGCCCTGGTCGTTTTGACCGTCAAATCGAAGTGCCGCTTCCAGATATTTCTGGCCGTGAAAAGATTTTGCTCGTACATATGAAACCTGTGCCGATTGCGAAAGATGTTGATAATAAATATATTGCGCGTGGCACACCGGGTTTTTCTGGTGCTGACTTGGCCAATTTGGTCAATGAGGCGGCTCTGCTGGCTGCACGCCGTAACAAGCGTAAAGTCACAATGCGTGAGTTCGAAGATGCGCGTGATAAAGTTCTTATGGGGGCCGAGCGTCGTTCGCTGTCTATGACAGACGAAGAACGCGCAAATACAGCTTATCACGAAGCAGGTCATGCTATTGTTGGTATGAATATGCCGGGTAGTCTGCCTATTCACAAAGCGACAATTATCCCGCGTGGACGCGCGCTTGGCATGGTGCAATACCTTCCAGAACGCGACCAGATTTCGCAATCCCGTGAAGAAATGATTGCACGTATGGCTATGGCTATGGGTGGCCGTGCGGCGGAAGAATTGAAATTTGGTTATGATAAAGTCACCTCTGGTGCGTCATCCGATATTGAACAAGTGACGAGCATTGCGACCGCTATGGTGACGGAATGGGGATTATCCGACAAAATCGGGCCCATTGCTTATAAGAACACTGACCAGTCGAGCTTTATGCCGGGCATTGGTCGCGGTACCGCAATTTCGCCTGAAACATCGCGTATGATTGAGGACGAGATTAAACGCTTTGTTACGGAGGCCCACGCAACTGCCACGTCTATTTTGAAAAAGAAAAAGAAAGATTGGACGAAATTAGCAGAAGCACTTCTTGAATATGAAACGCTGTCTGGTGATGAAATCAAAAACCTTCTTGAAGATGACATCTTACCAAAACGCCCTGATTTTGATAAAAGTAGCGGCGGTTCCGGTTTGTCAGCAGTGCCGACAACAGCGAAAGCAAAGGTAAAAACAAAAATCAAAGATGCGGTTAAGCCAAAACGTAAACCAAAGCCTAAACCCAAGCCCACAGCTTAGGTTGGATGGCTATGTTTTCTTCCGTTGATGTTTCTGTATTTTTAGCGACGACAAAGCGTGATGCATGTTTGAATTTCTTTACGAAGTCTCTTGGACTGACGCTTCGTGAAGAGAATGAATATGCGTTGGTATTTGATTTAAAGGGTGTTGAACTGCGTATTTCCAAAGTTTCTACATTTGTTCCTATGCCGTTTACAGTGCTTGACTGGCAAGTGGTTAATATTTACGAAACTATGGATTTACTTGAGAATAATAAGGTTCGCTTTGAAATTTTTGATAAGATGGAGATGGACGCGCGTTGTGTTTGGACGTCGCCAGATGGCACGCGCATTGCGTGGTTCAAAGACCCAGATGGTAATATACTGTCGATTTCTCAGCGCCCATAATCGTTGATTTATGTTAAACTGCCGCACAAAAATTATGGGTATTTTGAATGTTACTCCTGATAGTTTTTCGGATGGCGGCCTGTTTGTCGATATAGATTTGGCAGTGCAACGCGCTCACGAAATGTGTGAACAAGGCGCGGATATCATTGATATAGGCGGCGAGTCGACACGGCCTGGTGCAGAAGCTGTTAGTGGCGATGAAGAACTTGCTCGTGTCTTGCCTGTTATCAAAGCTCTGGTAGATGCGGGTATAGACGCTAAAATCTCTATCGATACGCGGCGCTCACAGGTGGCGCGTGCTGCGATTGGGGCAGGGGCACATATTTGGAACGATGTTACGGCGCTTAGTTTTGATGAGGATAGTATTTCTGTTGCAGCGGAACTGGCATGCCCAATAGTCTTGATGCATATGCAGGGGGCGCCTGAAACAATGCAAGATAAACCTCTCTATGAGAATGTGGTGGATGAGGTTTATCATTATCTAGAAAATAGAATCGATAATTGTGTCAGGGGGGGAGTGCTGAAAGACAATATCACGATTGATCTTGGTATTGGATTTGGCAAACGTTTAGACGATAATCTGGCATTGCTCGAAGCACTGGATAGTTTTCATGCGCTCGGATGCCCTATTTTGATGGGAACATCTCGCAAAAGCTTTATCGGCAAGATTGATAATAGCGCGGCGGATGCACGCCTTGGCGGGTCACTTGCCAGCGCGCTTTGGGCTGCAAGCCTTGGCGCTTCTATCCTGCGCGTGCATGATGTCCAAGAAACTGTCCAAGCCGTGGAGGTTTGGCACGCAATACGGAAAATAAAAAAATGACTGAAGCACATACACAAACAACACCTCGCATCCTCATTGTAGCGGGTTCTGATTCTAGTGGTGGGGCCGGGATACAGGCGGACATTAAAACGTGTGCGGCGTTTGGGGTGTATAGTACGACTGCGATTACGGCAATTACGGCGCAAAATACGCACGGCGTACAAAAAATTGAGGCGATGTCTGCAGATATGGTCGCGGCACAAATGCGTAGTGTGTTGAGCGATATTGGTGCAGACGTGATTAAAATTGGTATGCTTGCTAATGCGGAAATCATAGAGGCAGTCGCATCTGTTATTCTTGAACAAGATGAGGCGATCACGGTCGTGTTAGATCCTGTTCTGGCCTCGACAAGCGGTGACGCGCTTTTGGACGCGAGTGCAATCGATGTGATGAAAGATAAGCTTTTGCCTCTGGCTGATCTCATTACGCCTAATTCAATTGAAGCAGAGATTTTGACAGGCATTAAAGTTGAAGATGTTGACGGTATGATGAAGGCTGGGGAGGCTTTGCTTGAAATGGGGGCCTATGGTGCTTTGATGAAAGGTGGGCATGTAAAGGGGAAGAGCATAATCGACGTGCTTGTCACGCCTGAAGGCAATCAATTAATGAGCGCACCGCGTATTTATTCACGTCATACACATGGCACGGGTTGCACGCTCGCGAGTGCGGTCGCTGCTATGTTAGCGCAAGGCGCACCGATAGAGCAGGCTGTACAGGAAGGGCGTGAATTTGTTTTCGAAGCTATTCGTACTGCCCCTAAATTGGGTGGGGGCAATGGGCCGCTTAATCACGGACTTGGTCAAGGGAGTGGTGATCAGGGTAGTAATAATACACTGCAAGACGAAGGTAAACCTAACCCGTTTGCTGTCTTGAAAGACTTGCAAACTTAAGGGGCGGGCTTAGTTCTTAGCTTTACTGCTTCGGGCAATGAGTAGACCTAAGAATACAATGCATAATGCGAGAACCGCACGTGGGTTAAATGGCTCGTTTAGGAATGTTATGCCGCAAATGAGCGCGAAAATGGGGACAACATAGTTGATTTTTGCAATCAATGTTGGGCCGCTCATTTGGATGACGCGAATATAAGTGATTTGTGCAAAACCTGTTGAGCCAATTCCTAATGCAATTAATGACCATATCGCGGGTTGAGGTGGCAAAGATGTTGGCATATCAGTGCAGATGAGCCAGAGAATTGACCAAATGGCCGAGCAGATCACTAACATAGCCGCACCTACGCTTGCTTGTACTGCGGGCGCTCTTTTTATAATGACTGTCGTGAAGGCGTAGAGAACAGCGGCGATGAGGATGAGGCTTTGGGCATGCCAATCTTTGATAAGTTCGAAACTGAGTGTATCAGGCATGAATAAAATAACGATACCGATAAACCCGACGATAAACCCTAAGAGTTTCCGCAGGCTTAGCTGTTCGCCTTTGATGAAAAAATGCGCCAAAACAATGGTTACCAATGGCATAAAACCGATGAGAATAGATGTGAGCCCACTGTCAACATGAACTTGCCCTTTGGCGGTAAAAAGAAACGGGGCGGCCATGCCTATTAGCCCTAAGAGTGCGAACCAAAGCCATAATGGGTCTGTAAGTTTTGGAAATCTATGCCCACGCCAATACATGAAAATAGTCAGAAAAATTGACCCGACAATTGTACGTGACGCGACGAGGTATGCAGGTGACACATATTGGACCGCGTGGCCAATAAAGGTGAATGCTGATCCCCAGACAATAACAAGAATAGCGCAATATAAGATAAGGCGCATTTGTATGTTATGGGAAGATGGTGGTGTTGCGTTCGTCATTTTAAGGCCTGAAATATATTATGTCTTATTTTCTCCATAACGAACAATGATGAGGCCTGCAAGAATAATAAAAAGCGCGAGTATTGTGCGCGAGTTCAGCCCTTCCTTGAGAAAGACGATACCAGAAAGAATCGAAAAGATCGGTACCATATAGTTGATTTTTGCAATTAGGCTCGGCCCACTGATTTGGATCAAACGTAAGTATAATAAATTTCCCAAGGCGGTCGCGCCGACGGAAAGGACGAGTAGAGCAAGAATAGGGTTTAAGGGCGGTGTGCCGTTCGTTAGAAAATGGGGCAGGCCCGTGGTGAGGGCGCATATACTTGCGCTTATAGCTGCGCCGATGAGCATTATCGTCGCGCCTATACTGGCAGGAATTTCGGGTGCGCGTTTTCCTAAAATTGTTGTTGTGGCGTACCCTAATGCTGCGAGAAGCAAGAGGAGTTGGGCTTGCCAATGTTCTACGAGGCTTACAGACAGGCTTTTGGGCAAGAAGAGCAAACATGTCCCCGTGAATCCAACTAGAAACCCTAGAGTTTTCAGCAGAGTAAGGCGTTCTGATGGTATGAGGAAATGCGCCAGTAAAATGATGAAAAGCGGTGTGACGCCGACGAGTATCGCGGCAATGCCACTGTCTATATGAATTTCACCACGCGCAATAAGGTAGAAGGGGATGGTCATGCCAATAATGCCCATGCTTCCATACCACAGCCATGCCTTGTCTTTGAACGGTGGAAGCTTATGGCCGCTAAAATATACATAGAATGTGAGAATACATGCCGCGATAAGTGTGCGGATTGCGACTATCCATGCGGGTGAAATTGTTTTTACGACATAGCCAACAAGTGTATATTCTGTGGCCCATAAAACAATAGTGACCAGCACCATAAATGCTAATGATAGTGAAAATTTCTCCGTTTTATTTCCCATCATTTGGTTCTTCGCTAATACGGGCAATGAGCAAGCCTGTTATGATAATCATCATAGCGGCAATTGTGCGCCAGCTAAAACCTTCGTGTAAAAATAAGATGCCGAAAATGACTGTGAATACGGGGATGATATAATTGATTTTCCCGATCATGCTCGGGCCACTTCTCTTGATGATTTCAAGATAAAGAATGTCCGAGACGCCTGTGTAAATGATGGATAATGCAAAGAGGGCGATAATAACGCCGCTTGGGAATGCGTTGGTGGGCAAGCCAGATGGCGCGGCAATCATGAGAGCCGTAATCGAGGCTGTAATCAGCATTATGGCTGCGCCAATGCTTGCGGGTGTTTCTGGCGCACGTTTGGCGACGATTGCAGCGAGGGCGTAAGAGAGGCCAACCGACAACATAACGCCCTGTGCGCTCCAATTGTCGATAAATGACCAATTTAAATCTTCTGGAAGGAAGAGGACGATTACGCCAAATGTACCTGTTATGAACCCAATCGTGACACGCCAGCTTAGGCGTTCTGCGCGTACAAAAAAGTGTGCGAGAATAATGGTGAAAAGTGGCATAGCGCCATTGACGAGGATCGAGGCCATTCCACTTTCGACGCCAAGCTCGAACCCTTTTGCTATGAGATAAAACGGTGCCGTCATGCCGAAAAAACCCATCAAGGCAAACCAGAACCATCGTTTATCTTTGAGTGGTGGGAGTTTTAAGCCGCGCATATAGAGATAGGCTGTTACCGCTAGTGCTGGTAATGTTGTGCGGACGGCTGGCATCCATTCAGCAGGAAAGCCTTTTTGGTAAATGGCATAATTCATCAAGGGATAGCCCGTACCCCAAATGAAGACGACAAGGGCAATAATGCTATATAAATAGAGGCGATTGGTTTTTATCGAAGGGGATGAGGTCTGCATGGTTTTGCCTTAGTAGATATTGCTCCACACTTAAGGCAAAAAAAAGCGCTTGTCTAAGGCAAAGCAAAGACAAGCGCTTTTGAATGTTTTAGGCATTACTAAAGGTTTGAACTAAAAACCTGTAGAAATCCCTGCGCCGAACCAAACGCTAGAGCTTTTTGGTGTAAAGTTTGACAGTTTTTGAAACGTGTCTTCAGAACTTAGGCCTGCATTGATGCCAATATAGCTTGAAACGGCATCGGATACTGCATATGTGAGCGCACCGCTTAGAGAACCGTATTGGTAGTCACCACTGCCGTCAACTGCGACGGCACCGACTGTTGCGCCAATGTCAAAGCTGGTCTTGTCTGCTACAGGTACAGAATAACCTACACTGCCTTCAACAGTGAATGCTTCGAGCGTGAGGTCATAATATGCCGTAAGGCTTGGCTCTAGCGCGCCTTGAAATCCAAAGTTTGCATAAAGTTCTAGAGTGCTTGCATCACCTGCGTCTGTGCCAATGTCAAACAAACCACCGCTTTCTGGATAGTGATAGAGTGTTGCGCCAATGTCAGCGGAGATCGTGTCAGAGAGTGCGAATGCATATCCTGCATAGAGGTCAATTTCTGTATCGTAAGTATTGCTCTCTTCTATTGGGAATGAAGCCCAGCCACCAAATGTGAAATTGCCATATGTAGCTTCAACGCCGGGCTGAAGGACGTCTGCTGCAAGGGTTGTCCCACGAAAGACATATTCCGAGGCATAATCAACGCTTATGCTGACTTCGACTTCTTGTGCGAAGGCGCTTGGGCAGATACTTGCGAGCAGGAGAGGGAGGGCGATGTTGGTCAAAGTTAATTTTTTCATTGTACTTTCCTAAATAGGGTTGTTGGGCAGGGATACTGCCCAATTAAAGGTAATTTTGTCTTAAGCTGTGAATTCAGGGTAAGATGCAACGCCGACTTCTGCTTGGTCTAAGCCTATGTCTTCGTCTTCGGGAGAGACGCGGATGCCGACTGTGTATTTCAGTGCAAGCCAGACGATCGCGCTGGTTACGCAGGTGAATACTGCAATTGCAAGCACGCCTTTTAATTGAATGCCAAAGCCAACCGAGGTATTCGTCCAAGCAACGACGAGTGTACCAAAAATACCGGCAACCAAATGAACAGGTATTGCACCTACGACATCATCAATTTTGAATTTATCTAAAAGCGGCACTGTTAACATGGCAAGTAATGAACCTGCGCCGCCAACGATGAGTGATTGAACTGCCGTCGGTTCTAACGGTTCTGCTGTAATGGCAACGAGGCCAGCCAACGCACCATTAAGCGCCATTGTTAAGTCAATTTTTTTGTAACGTATTTGTGTGTATACAATCGCGGTGACAACGCCTGCACATGCTGCAAGGTTTGTATTCACAAAGATTTTGGATACCGCAGTAACATCTTCGATCGTGCCCATCGCCAATTGTGACGCGCCGTTAAAGCCGAACCAGCCGAACCAGAGAATAAATACACCAAGTGTTGCAAGGGGCATTGATGAACCTGGCATAGGGTTTACGCGGCCATTTTCATATTTTCCTTTACGTGCGCCGAGGATAATCGCGCCGACGAGGGCTGCCCAACCACCTGTGGAATGAACAAGGGACGAACCTGCAAAATCGCTAAAGCCGCCAGCATCAAGCCAGCCTGTGCCCCATTCCCATGATGCAACGATTGGGTAGATGAAGCCTGTAAGAACGGCGGTGAACATTAAAAAGGGCCAGAACTTTATACGTTCGGCAAGTGTTCCAGATACAATGGAGGCTGTCGTTGCACAAAAGACCATTTGAAAGAACCAGTCTGATGCGGCTGAATAGCCAGCAGAATTGTCTGCGCCTGCGCCAAAGACTTGGGGACCAATGGCTGTTGAAATAAACGCGCCTTCTGTGATGCCATATGCAAGACTGTAGCCAACGACCCAAAACATAATGCCTGCAACGGCATAGAGAGAGATATTTTTCAAACACTGCATTGATACGTTTTTAGAACGCACAAGGCCAGCTTCGAGCATGGCGAAACCAGCCGCCATCCACATAACGAGGAAACCGCCAATGAGGAAAAGAAGTGTACCGAAGATATAAGAATCCTGTTCGGCATTAGCATTTACAAGCGCGTTCAGTGCTTCTAAATCTAGTGTTTCCGCGTGTGCGGTCCCCGCCATCAGGAGCGCGAAGGAGAACCCCGCAGCGATTTTTTTGAATTTTGACATAAGTTTAGTCTCCAATTAAATATTTGGGGGTTAAAGTGCGGCTTCGCCTGTTTCGCCTGTGCGAATGCGAATGGCTTGTTCGATAGTCGAGATGAAAATTTTCCCATCGCCGATTTTTCCTGTACCTGCACTTTTTTGTATGGCCTCAAGTGTAATTTCGACTTGATCATCAGGGATGACAAGTTCGAGTTTGATCTTTGGTAAAAAATCGACCACATATTCTGCGCCGCGATATAATTCTGTGTGGCCTTTTTGACGACCAAAACCTTTTGCCTCAACGACAGTCATTCCTGTTATGCCGATTTCTTGCAGAGCTTCTTTTACTTCATCGAGTTTAAATGGCTTGATTATTGCCTCTATTTTTTTCATGCGTCTCTCCCTCACTTTTGATAAAATTCTGCTAGGTGCCTGTATCTAAGTGTCTGTCTCTAAAGTGCCTGCCTCTAAGTGCTTGTCTCTAAGTACCTGTCTCTAAGTGCTCGCCTTTAAGTGCCCACCTAACGTGGGGAAAACCTAGAACTAGACTTTGTTAAGAGTCGAGATGTGGGCGTGTGAATCTCAAAGATTTAGGTTTTTTTTGGGAAAGTGTTCAATTTTTTAGCAGATTTTTCTCATATGCATAAAAAATGGGCATTGCGTGCGTCGAGGTGTGAGGGAGGGAGTGATTGTTGTGCGGAGGTGATAAAGCCTTGACCCTCAATGTGAAATCTATCATAGGAGAGGTGGGTCGCGCTTTCCCACCAAAGCGTACTTTAATGCAGTTACAAAAACGGCTGTATGGAGAACAGATATGACGACACTATCCCGCCCGGCTATCAAGCCGGTTGATGGCCGCTTTTCCGCTGGCCCTTCCCGTAAACGCCCCGGTTGGACACCTTCAATCCTTGATGACGCTGCTCTTGGCCGCTCTCATAGAAGTGCACTTGGGAAAGCGAAACTCAAAGAATTAATTGATTTATCACGCGAAGTTTTGGAAGTCCCTGCGGACTACCGTATCGCGATTGTTCCAGCATCTGATACGGGCGCCGTTGAAATGGCTATGTGGTCATTGCTTGGGCCGCGCGGCGTCGATGTTGCAGCTTGGGAAAGCTTTGGGCAAGCATGGGTAACTGATGCACAAAACCAGCTTCCGCTAAAAGACGTGCGTATTTTGACCGCTGATTATGGCCAGCTTCCTGATTTGAACCAATACACTGGTGACCGTGATATTGTCTTTACATGGAATGGTACAACGGGCGGTGTGAAAGTGCCAAATGCTGATTTTATTCCTGCTGACCGTGAAGGTTTGACGATTTGTGACGCCACTTCTGCGGCATTTGCACAGCCTTTGCCTTGGGATAAACTTGATGTTATTACCTATTCTTGGCAGAAAAATATGGGTGGTGAAGCGGCGCATGGCATGTTGATCTTATCACCGCGTGCAGTCGCGCGTTTAGAGAGTTATACACCGCCTTGGCCTTTACCTAAGATTTTCCGTATGACAAGCAAGGGCAAGTTGAACGAAGCTTTGTTCCAAGGTGTGACAATTAATACGCCGTCATTAATGTGTGTCGAAGATCATCTCGATAGTTTGAAATGGGTTAAAGAACGTGGTGGTTTGCAATATATGCATGACCGTGCAGACGAGAATGCCCAAACTCTTTGGGATTGGATGGACCGTACACCGTGGATTGAGAATTTGTGTAGTGTTGCTGAACAACGCTCGAACACTGGTGTGTGTATGAAAATTGTGGATCCACGTGTGACTGCGCTCGACGCAGCAGGGCAGAAGGCTTTTGCAGGAGCAATTATTAAATTGCTGGCGGATGAGGATGTCGCCCTTGATTTTGGCGCGTATAAAACTGCACCTCCGGGCTTTCGTGTCTGGGCAAGCGGTTTATGTCCAAAGTCGGATATAGAAGCTCTCTTGCCATGGCTTGAATGGGGTTTTGAGACGGTAGCTGCTCAAACTTTTTAGTACTTATATTTCTACCTTTTAAAAGGTATTCACAAAATTAAAATTATAGGAGACTCTCATGGTTAGAGTTTTAATCGCTGATAAAATGTCAGCATCTGCGATAAGTGTGTTTAAGAATAGAGGTGTTGATGTTGATGTCATCACGGGCTTGTCCAAAGAAGAACTTATTAAAATTATGCCAGAATATGACGGCCTTGCTGTCCGTTCCTCAACAAGTCCTGACGCGGAAATTATTGCCGCGGGGACAAAGTTAAAAGTAATCGGTCGTGCCGGTATTGGCACGGATAATGTTGATAAAGTCGCTGCGACCAATCTTGGTGTTGTTGTCATGAATACGCCGTTTGGTAATGCGATTACGACTGCGGAACATGCCATTGCGCTCTTGTTATCATGTGCACGTCAAATTCCTGCGGCGTCTGTGCGTACACAAGCTGGCGAGTGGCCAAAATCCGATTTTAAGGGGATTGAGCTTTATAACAAAACTCTTGGCATTATCGGGTGTGGCAATATTGGTGCGCTCGTTGCTGAACGTGCTCTTGGCTTAAAGATGAAAGTCATTGCCTATGATCCGTATTTAACAGAAGAACGTGCGATTGCGATTGGTGTCGAGAAGGTAGAACTTGATGATGTTTTTGCTCGTGCAGATGCCATCACACTACACACACCACTTATTGATAGTACGCGTGGTATTATCAACCGTGAAAACCTTGCCAAGACAAAACCTGGCCTCATTCTTGTGAATGCAGCGCGTGGTGGTTTAGTTGATGAAGAGGCTGTAAAAGAAGCGCTTGAAAGTGGTCATTTGCGTGCTGCTGCCCTTGATGTATTTAGTGTAGAACCTGCGAAAGAAAATGTGTTGTTTGGCACGAAAAACTTCATTGCGACACCACATTTAGGAGCGTCTACACTTGAAGCACAAGAGAATGTGGCTGTGCAAATTGCTGAACAAATGGCAGATTACTTGCTTACGGGTGCAGTTTCAAATGCGCTCAACACGCCGTCTATTTCTGCTGAAGAAGCTCCGCGTTTAAAGCCGTTTGTGGCGCTTGCTGAGAAGCTTGGCACGATGACGGGGCAATTGTTAAGTGAGCCTGTCGACGCGGTTGAATTTTGCTACCAAGGTAATGTCGCTAAACTGAACACCAAACCTATGACGGCTGCGGCGTTGGCAGGACTTTTGAAGCCAATGATGCCAGAAGTGAATATGGTTTCTGCCCCTGCTATTGCGCGGGACCGTGGTATTGAAGTGAAAGAATCTACGCTCGAAACTGCTGATAATCATGATAATATCGTGAAGTTAATCTTAACGGTTAAAGACAAAAAATATGAAGTGTCTGGCACGATTTATGGCGGCGAACCGCGTCTTACCAATTTATTTGGTGTAACGATGGATGCTGCTTTTTCCGAGAATATGCTTTATGTGCGTAATGAAGATAAACCTGGGTTTATCGGTGCGCTCGGAAGTTTGCTCGGCGAAAACAAAGTCAACATTGCGACGTTCTTTTTAGGTCGGGATCATGAAGGTGGTAGTGCAATTTGCCTTGTTTCCGTAGACGTGGCTGTCTCTGAAGCCGTGCAGGCAAAAATCGCTGATTTTGCTCAAGTTAAATTTGTACGGTCTATTGCTTTTTAGGCCGTACATATAGTTTGCATGGTTCCCTTTGTTTTTAAGGGGAGCCATGGTATCGTCCCTGTGTATTAATATTGTAATGGGGCGTTACATGAGCAATTTACCTAAATTTTTTATTGATTCGGTTTTTTCGAGGCGGTTTTCATTTCTGTTTATAGCTTTACTCACATTTTTTTTGTGCAGAGCTGAGGGGGTGTACGCCGACGAAGTTCGCGTAGGTGTGAGTGTACATGACAGTAAGTTTTTCAAAGGGAAAACGGGCAAAGAGGAAAGCCTTTCGGTTACAGGTGAATATATTTGGGATACGCCTGGCTGGTTAGAATGGGTGTGGGGTGCGCGGCCTTATATTGGAGGTACTGTGAATGCCAAGGGGGAAACACATCATGGCGGTGGTGGTATCATGTGGCGTAAAAGTTTTTTTCACAACGTTTACGGTGATTATTCATTTGGACTCGTCATGCATTCTGGGCACATTCGTACACCGAATCCTAGTGAAGCTACGACCGATGAAGAGATTAATATACGTCAGGCACGGCGGGCTAGCGAGATTGAATTCGGCTCTCGCGTGCTTTTTCGTCAAAATCTTGCCTTAGGGTACCGTTTTTCGAAAGAATTGGCTGGTGAAATCACCTTTGAGCATTTAAGTCATGGGAATATAATTGGTGGTCCTGAGAATGAAGGTTCAAATAATTTTGGAGCTAGGATTGCCTATCGCTTTTAACGAAGGGTTTTATCGTGGCAAATGTAGTTGTTGTTGGTTCTCAATGGGGTGATGAGGGTAAGGGTAAGATTGTCGATTGGCTTTCAAGCCGTGCAGATGTAATCGCGCGTTTCCAAGGTGGCCATAATGCTGGGCATACACTTGTTATAGACGGAAAAGTTTATAAGCTGAGCCTCTTGCCTTCTGGTGTTGTGCGCGGTGGGAAATTATCCGTAATTGGTAATGGTGTTGTTGTTGATCCGTGGGCGCTGATTGCTGAAATGGCACGTATTCGCGAGCAGGGTGTTCATATTTCACCTGATAACCTCGTGGTTTCGGAAACAGCGTCTTTGATTTTACCTATTCATGGTGAACTTGATGCTATTCGTGAAAATCGTGCGGATGGTATTAAAATCGGAACAACCAAACGCGGTATTGGCCCTGCGTATGAGGACAAGGTTGCGCGCCGTGCTATTCGTGTTTGCGATCTTGCGGACGAAGAGGGTTTGCGTGCGCGTGTTGCCAATATGTTGCACCATCATAATGCACTTCGTAAAGGTCTTGGGCATCCGCCTGCGGATGTGGACGAACTTGTCGCGAAACTTATGGAAATCGCACCGCAAATTCTACCCTTTGCTGGCCCTGTTTGGCATAGGCTTGATGAAGCGAGCCGTGCTGATAAACGTATTTTGTTCGAGGGCGCACAAGGCGCCATGCTTGATATCGATCATGGTACATACCCATTCGTAACGTCTTCTAATACAATTGCTGGCCAAGCGGCAGGCGGTACGGGCATGGGCCCCGGTGCGCTCAACTATGTTCTTGGTATCACGAAAGCCTATACGACACGTGTGGGTGAAGGCCCGTTCCCGACGGAATTGTTTGATGATGTTGGTCAGCGTCTCGGAGAAGTTGGTCACGAATTTGGTGTTGTCACAGGTCGCAAGCGCCGTTGTGGTTGGTTTGACGCTACGATGGTGCGCCAAGCGGTCATCATTGGTGGTATTGACGGTATTGCTCTGACGAAGCTTGATGTTCTTGATGGTTTTCCGGAAATTAAAATCTGTGTTGGGTACAAGCTTGGCGATAAACGCCTGCGCCGTTTCCCTGCGAGTGCTGCGGATCAAGCGGCGGTGGTGCCTATCTATGAAACTATGGAAGGTTGGAGTGGTACAACTGCGGGCGCACGCACGACAGCTGAGCTGCCTGCTCAGGCGATCAAATATATTCGCCGTATCGAAGAGCTTATCGGCGTCCCTGCTGCCATGATTTCAACGTCACCAGAACGTGAAGACGTCATCCTTATGCGGGACCCGTTTAAAGCTTAAGCTTTATAACATTTATTTCACATGGTTTCACGATTGCGTTAACTGGCTTGGTTTTGCTTGAGGTGGTCTAGTTCTCGCTCTACATCCTTTTGAACGTCAAAGGGTATGTGTGTGGATTTTTTATTTTTTTGTGTGGTTGCTGGATTGGCATTTGCCAATGGGGCGAATGATAATTTTAAAGGTGTCGCTACCTTGTGGGGCGGTGGGGATTTAAGCTATCGTCAAGCCTGGATCGTGGCGAATGGTGCGACATTACTTGGGGCGCTTTTGGCTGTGTATCTCGGCGCGGAAGTTGCTAAAATGTTCTCTGGCAAGCATATCGTAAATGCGGATGTTCTAGCGTCTTCTGGTTTTGCAATTGCATTTGCGGCAGGGGCTGCGGGAACTGTGTTTTTGGCGACTATATTACGGTACCCAATTTCAACGACACATTCTATTCTGGGCAGCCTTGCGGGTGCAGGTGTCGCTTTGTCATATGGGAGTGTGAATTTACAACCCCTTATCAAAAGTGGGGCGCTACCATTGCTTATGTCGCCATTAATTGCGGCGAGTATGACATTTGTTTTGTGGAAAACAATTGGCCGATATTTTTCCTTTGCAGAGACCTCCTCCCTGCGTAGGACGTTGCATGTATTGTCAGGTTCAGCCGTGTGTTTTTCGCGTGCAGTGAATGACACACCCAAAATTGCGTCTATTGCTTTGCTCGGTGGGGCGGCGGGCATGTCGCATATTACTGTTTATGTGAGCATTGGGGTTGTGATGACATTTGGGGGTGTGTTGTTTGCCAGACGTATAGCGCAAGTGATGGGAAAAGAAATTACTCAAATGAACGCAGAAGAAGGACTGACGGCGAATGCGGTGACCGCTTTTCTTGTGATTTTTGCCTCAAAATTAGGTTTAGCTGTTTCTACGACACATGTATCGGTAGGGGCATTGTTCGGGATTGGTGCGGAAAACGGCAAGGCCCATAAGAAGAAAATTTTGCAGATTATTCTGTCATGGGTGCTGACCTTACCAACGGCATTTATTCTCGCCTTTGTGATTGCCAAACTCTCTGCTATGTAGATTTAAAATAGGACCACATTATGAACGATTTAACCCCTCTCAATACCTCGACCAATGCAGATGTCCGTAGTGATGTGCAAGATAGATATGCACAAGGTGCACACGCGGTTGAGGCGGCTTTATGTTGCCCTGTGGATTATGATCCCCAATATTTAAAAATCATTCCGCAAGATGTTCTTGACCGCGACTATGGCTGTGGTGATCCGTCGCGTTATGTACGTGAAGGCGATATTGTTTTGGATTTGGGTTCTGGAGGCGGTAAAATCTGTTTCATTGCGTCACAAATTGTTGGCGCAGAAGGCAAAGTTATTGGCGTTGATATGACGGACGATATGCTAGCGCTTGCCCGTGAAAATGCCCCCGTGATTGCAGAGCGTGTTGGCTATGCGAATATAGATTTTAAACGCGGTCATATTGAAGATTTAAAAACTGATTTAGATTTGCTCAACCTTTGGCTGGCTGAAAACCCTGTGAAGGACGCAGGCGGTATGGAGGCGATGGAGGCTGAAATATTGCGTTTGCAAACAGAATTGCCGATGATTGCGGACAATAGTATTGACGTGATTGTTTCTAATTGTGTGTTGAACCTTGTTTCTGATTCCAAGAAAAAACAACTCTTTGCCGAGATGTTTCGTGTCTTGAAAATTGGTGGACGTGTGGCGGTTTCCGATATTGTATCCGACGAAGATAGTCCAGACGCTTTGAAACAAGATGCGCGTTTATGGTCTGGCTGTATCTCTGGTGCACTGACCGAAGAAGGATTCGGTGAAGCCTTAGAAGAGGCAGGCTTTCACGGTATTACCATCGATAAATTTGACTTAGAGCCTTGGCAAATTGTTGAGGGTATTGAATACCGTGCGGCGACATATCTTGCATATAAAGGTAAGCAAGGCGAATGTCTGGAGAAGAACCAAGCGGTGATTTACAATGGCCCTTGGCGCAGTATTCAAGATGATGATGGTCATGTGTTCAGACGCGGCGAGCGTTCGGCGGTGTGTGAGAAAACATTTAAACTTTTACAGTGCGAACCTTATGCAGGACAATTTACATATATCGCGCCTGCCGTTGAAGTGACCGAGCGCATAGAGTTTACAACACCCGATTGCGCTGTGCGACGTCGAGATCCACAAGAAACAAAACAAGGCGCACCGAAAGTGACGACAGACCCAAGTCAAAGAGAGAGCTGTTGTTAGGGTGAAAAAACGAACAAAAATCAGCATAGGGGTTTTGCTCCTAAGTCTATTGGGAATTGGCGCGCTCAGTTCGTGTTCTACGGTCAGTGTGTTGAATGCCATTACGCCGTCGGGGGCGTATGTGCTTTCTAAGGATGTGGCGTACGGAACCTTACCACGCCAAGTCTTGGATGTGTATACCGCCAAAGACGCGCGTGTAAATTCTCCAATACTGGTGTTTATTCATGGAGGATCATGGTCGGAAGGCGATAAGAATATCTATAAATTTCTGGGTGAGAATTTTGCCTCGGAAGGCTATACGACGATCATACCAAATTACCGCCTTCATCCGCAGGTCAAATTCCCAAAATTTATTGATGATACGGCGGAGGCTGTGGCGTGGAGCGCAGCAAAATATCCAAACCGCTCGCTTATTCTTATGGGGCATTCGGCAGGGGCGTATAATGCGTCGCTTGTATTGGCCAACCGCACTTATCTTGAAAAACATGATGTGAATGTCTGCGAACGTATTGCTGGCTTTGTAGGTTTGGCAGGACCATATGGGGTGTTACCCGTGGTTGAAGAGCCGTATTTGACGATTTTCCCTGAACATCATCAAGGGACAGACTCGCCGATTAAGAATATGACAAAGCCTTTGCCACCGCTGTTTTTGGCGATTGGGGATAAGGATACAACGGTTAGCATCAAGCATAATGACGCTGTATCTGCGCATGTTTTGAAAAAAGGCGGAAGTGTGGAGACCCAACTTTATGTGGGGCTAAGCCATATTGATGTCGTGAAAGTTTTATCGCGCTATTTCGATGACGATAGTCGCCTTAAGGCCGATATACTTAATTTCATAGAAATGCAGTCTGAGCGTAAGTTCAATTATTGCACGCCTTAATCCTCAATTATTTCTTGGTAAGAGTTGAGAGTTGTCGGGATGATTTGGAACGAATAATCCATAAAAAATGCAAGATTTAAATCTCCAGATCGTGTCCAGTATATGCCTTTGTCCATGCCTTTTAAAATAACTCTATAATCACTACCAAGGGCATTTTTCGTGGTGTTAATGTCGGCGAGTATCTTGCTGACAAGTTCGGCGCGGTATTGGTAAGGGTTCACAATGCTGACAACGGCTTCATCACTCGTCTGAATTTTTGTACGCCCAATTTCTGTTATACCATCGATAAATACGGCAAGTTTTCTTGCGAGTTTATACGAATCGCCTACCGCTTTTGGAATATTCGTTTTGACCTTTAGTGTTGCCATTGAGGTGTCTGGGCGACGACCTCGGCGAATTCCCGCTGTGAAGGTTTGCATGCTTAAAGGTCTAACAAAATCATTTTCGTCAATAAGGTTGAGTATTATGTCAGGCTGTTTTTGTGCTGCGGTAATCATGTTGTCGATGGTGTGTTCGATTTCTTTCAAACGCGTGCTTAATTCCCTACTATCATTTTCAATTGTGACTTCCAGAAGTAGGAAGTCACCTTTTTTTTCTAGAAAAATACCGGGACTATCGGAGCCATTATTCGTGCGTACTGCGGTTACAATAATTTCATCGACTTGTGCATATGCATTCTGGTTCAAAAGAATAAATATCGCCCCGATAATAAAAATGAATCTCATAGTATCTCCCGTTCACGTAAGTCTAGCATGTAGTTATTGAATGTGCAAATATAGATCGCTCGTTTGTAGATGTGTTAAGCTGTTTTGAAACCCTCTAAAAATTGGTGTCGCGGGCATAAAATTGACATGAACGATTGAGAGTATTAAAAACATGATCTAGATAAAACAACTTAGCTTGAAGTGGATGTGGACATGAGCTTACTAACAATTCTGATAATCTTTAATATTTTTATTATGGCGTGCGTTTTTGGTATTGCCGTGTGTTCGTCATTGATTGTTCACCCATCTTTATTGGCAGTTCCCCGACAATCAGCTGTGGATATGTTCAGGCCATTTTTCCATAAATCTGCTCATTATCAGTTGATATTGTCACTTGTCGTTTTAGGGGGCTCGCTTTTGATTTCAATTGTTAGTCAGAATTGGTGGTGGTTCGGTGGGGCTGTGTTTTTGCAAACGAGCGGGCCGTATACTCTCAAAATACTTATGCCAACAAATAACCGCATTATGGCGGAAGGTGCAGATGTGAATTCTGAGGCTATGACTCATGACCTCATCGCATGGGGGCGCTTGCACGCTCCGAGAACCATAATTTCTGCGATTACATTGCTCTGGTTTTTAATCTGTGGGTTCTCTCTCGCTCTTGTCTGATTTTGAGTGTGAATGGGTTTAAGTTGCTGACCCGTCATTTCCCTCTATTTGATCTCTGGCGGGGATATGTTTTCGTTGTCGAACGCTCATAATTAGCCTAACAGCGATATATGGGTACAAAAAACTATGATGTGGTGATCGTTGGTGCTGGGCATAATGGCCTTGTTTGTGCATTCTACTTGGCGCGCAAAGGCCTGAAGGTCTGTATGTTAGAACGTAGCGCTATTGTTGGCGGCGCGGCCATTACAGAAGAATTTTACCGCAATGATGATGGCGGTTTTCGGAACTCTGTTGCGTCCTATACTGTCTCGCTTTTACAGCCAAAAATTATTGAGGACATGGAACTGCACCGTCATGGTTTGACTGTCGTTTTACGCGAAGTGAATAATTTTTTACCGCTAGAGGACGGGTATATTTTAGGGGGACGTAAAGGGCTGACCTTACGCGAAATTAAACGCCATAGCGCCAAAGACGCGCTTGCTTATGGCGCGTATGAAAAAACTCTGGATGGGGTTGTTAAATATTTTAAAGAAATGCTCTTGGTCGTGCCGCCGAATACTGGAGGCGGTATTGCTGATCTTTATGCCTTGATGAAAACAGGGAATAGGCTTCGCAACGCACCGCTTGAGACGAAGCGAAATATTCTCGACTTTTTTACCAAGTCTGCAAAAGATATTCTCGATCAATACTTTGAAAATGACGCGGTAAAAGCGTTGTTCGGTTTTGACGGTGTTGTGGGGCATTTTGCGTCACCAGAGGAACCAGGTTCTGCCTATGTCTTGCTGCATCATGTGTTTGGCGAGGCGTGCGGCGAGAGCGGGGCATGGGGACATGCTATGGGCGGTATGGGGGCGATTACCCAAGCTATGAAATCCGCTTGCGAGGAGAAGGGCGTTGATATTTTCACGCAAATGTCTGTTGAAAAAATATGTATTGAAAAGGGCAGGGCTGTTGGCGTTCAAACTGCGGATACTCTGTTTAAAGCGCCAATTATTTCCTCGAATGTTCATCAAAAAATTCTTTATGAAAACCTGATTGAACCTGATGTATTGCCTACAAATTTTAGGGCGCGTATTAAAAATTACAAATCACATTCAGGTACATTCCGTATGAATGTCGCGCTGGATGGTTTGCCCAATTTCCTTAATGCGCCTAAAGACGAACCATATTTAACAGGGGGTATCATTATTGCACCTAGCCTCGCATATATGGATGAAGCGTGGATGTCAGCCCGTACCAAAGGATGGTCGGATAAACCGATTATTGAAATTCTTATTCCTTCATTGGTTGATGATAGCCTCGCGCCGAAAGGTAGGCATGTTGCAAGCCTGTTTTGCCAACAATTCTCCTATGATTTGCCGAACGGTATGACGTGGGACGGGGAACGGGAAGGGGTTGCTGATCATATATTGGATACGGTCGAGAAATATGCTCCAGGATTTAAAACTCTTGTTCTTGGGCGGCAAATATTATCACCGCTTGATCTTGAGCGAAAATTTGGCCTCGTAAGGGGTGATATATTTCACGGTGTTATGAGCGTTGATCAATTATACTCTGCACGTCCAGTCCTAGGGCATGGTTCTTACAGATCGCCGATTAAGGGGCTTTATATGTGTGGTTCTGGTACGCATCCGGGCGGCGGCGTTACGGGCGCGCCGGGACATAATGCTGCACATGCAATACTACAAGATAGGAAAAGATACATATGAGTATGAGATGTTGAAACGCTTTGGTTTCGTTGCCTTTGTATTTGCTTTGAGCGGACTGGGCTGTGCTCCGCACCATTCAAGCTCGTGTCGTGAAATCACATATAAAGAACAAAATTTTATGGTTTGCCATTTCATTGCTGGTGAAGATGATATGCGTATGTTTTTGACAGATGAAAACCAAAGGCCGTATTACACATTTGCGAATGTTCAAAAGGCGTTGGCGGCCCAAAATGAAGTGCTTCTTTTTGGGATGAATGCGGGCATGTATGACAAGAAACGTAACCCTGTAGGTCTATATGTAGAAGACGGTCAGAAGTTGAAAACTCTGAACCTGAAATCTGGAAAAGGTAATTTTCACATGATGCCGAACGGCGTGTTTTCGTTGAACGGTACAGATGTACGTATAGAGGACAGCGCTTCCTTTAAGGCGTCAAAACGGAAGGTGAAATTTGCCACACAATCGGGGCCCTTGTTAGTGATTGGTGGAGAATTGCACCCACGGTTTCAAGCGCTTTCGAAATCAAAATATATTCGTAATGGTGTTGGTGTTAGCGGACGCAATGTTTATTTTGTGATTAGCAATGAAACTGTAAATTTTTATACGTTCGCAAGTATTTTCAAAGATGTATTAAAGACTCCAAATGCGCTATACCTTGATGGCGCTGTAAGCAAGGTTTATGTTCCTGATTTTAACCGCCATGATTATGGGCGGGCAATGGGGCCTATGATTGGGGTTGTTGGGAGTAAGGTTCGAAATGACGAGAGATGAATTTAACGCATATTGCCGCGCGGCGGCGCATACGAGTCATGTGGTGCAGTGGGGGAATGCGGATGTTTGGAAAGTTGCAGGGAAATTATTTGCCGTTGGTGGATGGAATGATTCTCAGGAACTGGCCGTTACGTTTAAATGCTCTGAAATTGCCTTTGAAATGCTGCGCGATGCACCGGGATGTAGACCTGCGCCGTATCTGGCTTCTCGTGGTATGAAATGGATACAACGCACGAGTGACGAAAGCATGAGCGATGACGATCTCAAAGATTATCTCGACAATAGCTACCGCCTTGTTTCACTTGGCCTGACCAAGAAGCTGCAAAAAGAACTTGGGCTAAATCAGTAATCGTTCACCTCTTGCGAGAATCGTCTTGGCGTGCCATAAATGAGCAATCCGAGGGGCACCTATATTGGTTGAGACGCACCCTTATAACTTGATCTGGATAAGACCAGCGTAAGGACGGAAATATTTCGGCTTAAGCTGGCTCGCTTTAGGGAGCCGTTACCATGAAGATCGTACAAACTCTCGTCGGGATCGTCGCTTTAAGTGCGGTGGGGCTGCTTGCTTTTGCGCATGATGATCACGGGGACGCGACATATCTTGCCAATGAAGCTATTCTGATTTCCCAAGGGGATGTGAAGGTTTTGTTTGATCCGTTTTTCCCGACGGGGTTTGGTACGTACCTCGAAGTACCTAGCGCGATGAAAGCTAAAATCATGGCAGGGGCTGCTCCGTTTGATAGTGTAGACGCGGTATTTGTGAGCCATGTTCATCCTGACCATTTTGATGTGTCTGATATGGTGAAATATATGAAGGCGCATCCGTCTGTGCATTTATTTATCTCGGCTCAAGGTGTAGAGATGATGCAAAGTGAGATGGAGGATGGCGACGCAAAAGCGGACGCTGAAATTTTTAAGCGGATTACGGGCTTTGCATTAAAATACAAAGACGCGCCGCAAAGCAAAACCGTGGGCAAAATTAAAGTCGATGTGGTACGTATTCCCCATGCAGGGTGGCCGTCACGGGCGGATGTATCCAATCTTGTTTTCCGCGTGACCCTCGATAATGGGGTGACGGTGATGCATATGGGGGACGCAGACGCTGATGATACCCATTTTAAACCCCATAATGCCCATTGGCAGGCACGTAATACTGACCGTGCTTTTCCGCCGTATTGGTTCTTTGGGAGTGAAGTTGGCAATACAATTTTGACAACACGCATTAATGCCAAGGCATCTACGGGCATTCACGTGCCGATCAAAATTCCGACTGGGCTATCCCAAAGTGGATATGACTATTTTTCTAAACCGGGCGAGAGCCGCGTAATTTTAATACCAAAAGATCAACCTCCAAAAGATCAATTTTCGAAGGACAAACCTCATGAATAAGCCACTTGACCAATCTGCTTTTCAAACACCAGAAGTGACAACAGGATCGCTAATTGCGTCGCGCAAAGTGTATACAAACCCAGTGGACGCGCCAGATCTAATGGTGCCACATCGTGCGATTACCCTTGACCCAAATGCCAAGGAAGAGGACGTGCGTGTTTATGACACGAGTGGCCCTTATACAGATGACGCGATTGAAATTGATGTGGAAAAAGGTCTTCCGCGTCCGGGTCTTGCTTGGGTGATGGAGCGCGGCGGCGTAGAAGAATATGAAGGTCGTAACCTTAAGTTCGAAGATAATGGCGGCGCAAAAGGTCGACATTTGGCGCGTGAATTCCCAACCAAGCATAAGCCTTTACGTGGCCTTGATGGTGAAATGGTGACCCAGTACGAATTTGCCCGTGCAGGTATCATCACCAAAGAAATGATTTATGTGGCCGAGCGTGAAAACCTAGGCCGTCACCAAGCCGTACCGGGCGCACAAGCGCGTGTAAATGACGGGGAAAGCTTTGGTGCGTCTATTCCTGCATTTGTGACGCCTGAATTCGTACGCAGTGAGATTGCCCGTGGTCGTGCAATCATTCCAAAAAACATCAACCATCCAGAGGTCGAACCACAAATTATTGGCCGTAATTTCCTTGTGAAAATCAATGCTAATATTGGTAATAGTGCGGTGACATCATCAGTAGAAGAAGAAGTGGATAAAATGGTCTGGGCGACCCGTTGGGGCGCGGACAATGTTATGGATTTGTCAACTGGCCGTAATATTCACAACACACGCGAATGGATTATCCGCAACAGTTCTGTGCCAATTGGTACTGTGCCAATGTACCAAGCTCTTGAGAAAGTAAACGGCGTTGCCGAAGACCTGACATGGGAAGTGTTCCGCGATACATTGATCGAGCAAGCCGAGCAGGGTGTTGATTATTTCACCATTCATGCAGGCGTTCGTTTGGCCTATGTGCATTTGACGGCGCACCGTGTTACGGGCATTGTCTCTCGCGGTGGGTCTATCATGGCGAAATGGTGCCTAAGCCATCATAAAGAGAGCTTTCTCTATACCCATTTCGAAGATATTTGCGATATTATGCGTACGTATGATGTTAGCTTCTCGCTCGGCGATGGTTTGCGTCCGGGGTCTATTGCTGACGCCAATGACCGTGCTCAATTTGCAGAGCTGGAAACCCTTGGCGAGCTAACCCATATTGCATGGGCAAAAGGTTGTCAGGTCATGATTGAAGGCCCCGGCCATGTGCCAATGCACAAGATCAAAGCCAATATGGATAAGCAATTGGAAGTGTGTAACGAAGCGCCATTCTATACGCTTGGCCCTCTCACAACCGATATTGCACCGGGATATGACCATATTACGTCTGGTATTGGGGCGGCGATGATTGGTTGGTTTGGTACGTCCATGCTATGTTATGTGACGCCGAAAGAACATCTTGGCTTGCCCAACCGTGATGATGTGAAAGTGGGGGTGATTACTTATAAACTCGCCGCCCACGCCGCCGATTTAGCCAAAGGCCATCCTGCGGCGCAATTGCGTGATGACGCCCTGTCTCGGGCACGTTTTGATTTTAGGTGGGAGGATCAGTTTAATCTGTCCCTCGACCCTGAAACTGCGCGTGCCTACCATGATGAAACCATGCCAAAAGACGCGCACAAAGTGGCTCATTTTTGCTCTATGTGTGGCCCTAAATTCTGCTCAATGAAAATCACACAGGATGTCCGCGACTACGCCGACGGCCTCTCCGACAACGAAAAATCCAGCCTCGAAGCTGTAGCAGCGGAAGGCATGGCGGCAATGAGTGACAAGTTCAAGGAAATGGGGAGCCAGTTGTATCTGGACGAGAAGATTGTGAAGGCTGAAGAGGGGGCTTAATTCTCTCTAACCTCCTTCGCTCTTCCCGCGCCCGTAGGAAGTGGTCTTGGGCTGCACTTGATGCGGGATCTTGTGAGAGTTGGGTGCCAAGGATGGTGGGGGATACCGCTTTTCAGCGGTAAGAGCGCGTGTGGGGGAGATGAGTGTGTAGCTGAAGTAAGGGAGTGTCGGGAAAAGTTGTCGAGTGGGGGCCTCTGAAACGTTGCTTCGCTTTTGCTCGGTTAGCCAATATGCACACCTAGCACCTCGGTTAAATCATCCCAATTTGGGTTCTCTTTTTCTATGGATTCGATTTTCCATGCGCGGTTCTATTTCTTCATTTGACGCTCAGTCGTGAATGCGCTTCGCGGTTTTCGTGTTCTTCGTGCCAGACGAGTTTATCAAGGTTGTATTTGGAGGCGAATCCTTTGTAGGTTTTGTTTTTGTGTTCCCACATGCGGAACACCAAATTTTCCGTGTGCCCGATATACAGCGTGCCATTAGGTTTGTTGGTGATGATGTAGACTGAAAACATGGGAAAATGTTAGCAGGGATGTGTATGTGCTTTCAAGGGATACCGATTTTCAGCGGTAAGAGCGGCGATATATGGGGAATTTTAAACTAATTACAGGTAAAAATGGCGTTATTACGTCAAAGGTTAACTTTATTATGACATTGGTGCTTGCTTTATCTACAGGGCTTGGTATTGGGGCGCATCGAATAAAGGCCTGATTATCGGCTAATGACCCAAACCTCGTAAGAGGTGCGGAGACTATGTGTATCTTCCTTACTCGTGTACCCGTGAATTCCGCGTTGGAAATCACACAATGTGACGTGAAAGGAAAATCCATGTCCGAAATGCAAGCAGGAACAGTTAAGTTCTTCAATACTACAAAAGGCTTCGGCTTCATTCAACCAGATAACGGCGGCGACGATGTGTTTGTACACATTTCAGCAGTTCAAAATGGCGGCCTAACAGGTCTTAATGAAGGCGACAAAGTCTCTTTCAGCACAGCTATTAACGAACGCTCTGGCAAAACAGCTGTCGATACAATCGCACTAGCTGAATAGTTGGATTTGCGTGTTCTTTTGAACGCGCGATGATTTGAGAAACGTGTCTATTCGCAAGAGTAGGCACGTTTTTTTTATGCGTGCATGTAAGCTTTATGGGCATGTAAGTTTTTATGCGCGTATGTAAAATGAGTGCTAGGCTAGGGCATGATATTTAAACTCCATCCCCAACTTGCCAAAGACGGCATTGTCATTGGTAATTTCGAAGTCTCGAAACTGTTGATGATTAATGACGCGGCCTATCCGTGGTTTGTCCTTGTACCGCGTGTCCCCAATATTAAGGATGCCTACCAGCTTAGCGAAGCGGATCACCAGCAGGTGACATTAGAGAGCAGGGCGCTTTGCCTTGCGTTAATGCGGGCGTTTGACGGCGAGAAGATGAATGTGGCGGCGCTAGGCAATATGGTGCCCCAATTACATATACATCACATTGTACGTTATGCCCACGATCCTGCGTGGCCTGGGCCGATCTGGGGCGTGCAAGAGCTGTCTCCAATGCGTGACACAGACATTGCGGCGCGTATATCAACGTTAAAAATGGCATTTAAGGGGATGAGTATCACTCCTGAATACTAGCTATGCCTTATCTGGGCACATCTTGACAATTTGAGCTATACTGGTTTCAATGATTAAAAAACAGGGGAGTTGAGTATGGAAAACTTTTTAACACCAGTATTGGCACTGATTCTTTGGACATTTGTGATGTGGGCCGTCATGTATTGGCGTCGTATCCCTGCGATGAATGCCATTACGAAAAATACACAAGAATTTATTGATGACCCCAAATTAGGTGAGCAATTACCTGCCAAAGCACGATGGGCTGCGGATAATTATAATCATCTGCATGAACAGCCAGTCCTCTTTTACGCATTAATGGGCTATTTGTTTATGACCGAGCATACGGGCGCATTTTTCCTAAATCTCGCTTGGGCATATGTGATTATTCGCATTGTTCATAGCCTCTTACAGATCACATCTAATCGCGTGGTTATTCGCTTTGGTCTTTTCGTGCTTGGCTCGCTGTGTTTGATAGCAATGGCGGTACGCGCGGCGTTATACCTCTTTTAGATGGCGTATGATGAAGGGCTTGCCCAAATATTTCGGGATGATTTTACTGAAATTGAAACTGTCATAGAGAAGAAAATGTTTGGTGGTCTTTGTTTCATGAATAGAGGGCATATGCTTTGCGGTGTTCATTTTAAAAACGGTGAAGACGGGGTGATGTTCCGCGTTGGCCCTGATAATTATGACGCGGCAATGGCGCTCGAAGGTATCGGGGAGCTGAAATTTACAGGGCGCCCGATGAAGGGATTGGTCGAAGGTCTCGGCGAAGTTTTGGCCGACGATAATGTTCGCAGCCAAGTTCTCGCTATGGCCTTGGCATTTACCAATAATTTGCCTCCTAAAAAACCTAAAGTTAAGAAGCCGCGTTAATAAACCGAGGTCGGTTGTAGGTAGATGGTGTTAAGGCCGTGCTTTAACGGGCTAGGGGATTGGTTTGTGAATAATACTTTTCCATTCGGGCCTTCAATACGTACCTGTATATCCGGGTGAGGTAAGGTTTGGGCGAGGGATGATGTGAGTGTCGAGATCAGGAAGTCAACATCACCGCTTAGGTCGTCCAATGGCACACGAGTTTGGGCGAATGAGATTGGCGGCGTACCCGCGATAATGCCAATTGAACGTTCAAGGTCTGCAAGGAGTATTGCGCCTTTTGGCAAGCCCTTATAGGCGTTGAAACGGGCTTTGCCTTGCACGTTGATTTGTGTGCTTGTATTTGTCGTTGGTTGTGGCGTTGTCTGTAATGACTTCAAGGCGCATACGGTAGGCATGAGAGACACCGTTATAGCTGATGGGGCTCGGTAATCGATGCGTTTTACGGCCAGCCCAGTCTTCAATCCAAACTTCGAAAGTCAGGGGTGTATTGGCGTGAGCCGATGAAATGCCATTATCAAATTTGAAGTCAAATGGTGCTTGTTTTTGATCAAGGCTGAATTTTTGTTCAGCGGCGATAATAGGGTTTTGGCCACCAGCAAGACTGTCTTCGACAAGGCGAACGACAAGATTAGCCCCACGAAATGCAGGTGAGGCGCTATTAAGTGTAATTGTGCCGCGTATAGGGTCCGTGCTTGGGTGAGTAGGGAATGTTTGTGGAGCGCCAATGCGGACAAGGCGTGCTATGGCAGGTTCATAACCGCGATATTCGCCTGAGGTGCTGATTTTATAGATGGCATTGCCATTGGTATCGATGATCTTGGCTTCGATACGGGCATAGTCAATTGTGTCTGTGACTGCTCGTGGTGCGGCAATAACAAGCTTTAGGGGCGCACGGAGACTGTTGAGGAGAATGCGTGTCTCGCCAAGCATAAGCGGTGAACTGCGCCTCACATTGGCTGGAGGTGCCGCAAATGCTGTGACAATAAGGATTGCATTGTCTGGCAAACCCTGAGCGCCAGTGTCGAAAAAGACTTTGACGGGAATGTTGTCAATATGAGAGAGAGACTCTTGCCCTCGCCCTTGATCTTGGCTTTGTCCTTGGTTTGGAATTTTCCCTTTGAAAACCTGGTTGATAACATTGCCGAGATCATCTTTTTGCTGTGATTGGGCGAAAGAGGAAATAGGGGTGGCGAGCAAAAGGCTCAATGCGACTAATATTAAGGCTCTGAATTTCATAATCATATCCATACTATAAGGGCTAACTTATAATATGCTATAGGGTGTTGCAGCTGAGAGAAAGCTGAACCTGTTGTTTAACTAGGGTTCAGGTGCCCAAATAGGGTGTTTTTTCATGATGGCTTTGAATATCTCTGAAGCGAGAAAGTTTTCAAGCCATGCGTGAATATAGGGGAAGGGTTTGCTGTCCCACCATTCGCGTTCAACATTAGAAAATTGGCGAATGAAGGGAAATATTGCGTAGTCGGCCAGACATGCTTTTTCACCCATGAGGAATGGAGACGCGGAAAGTGTATCTTCAAAAGTTTGTAGGATGTTACAGGCCTGTTCGCGGTGGCTGAGATCAATGCTCGCGCGCGTGTCGCCTTCATTATAGCGGCTCGCATATTTATAGCGGTCGAGATGGTGTTTGAAATCAGTGGTTATGGTTTCAATGAGGGGGCGTATAGTGTCGAGAGGGGTATGGGTTAACCAGTTCTCAGGATCATTTTGCTTAAGAGCCCAGAGCATAATGTCAAAGCTCTCATCTATTACGGTTCCGTCTTGTAAAATCAAAACAGGCACTGTGCCTTTGGGGGAGACTTCGAGCATCTGGCTGGGTTTATCACGCAGGAGGATTTCGCGGTGCTCATAGTCTACACCGCTAATGTGCAGCCCCATGCGGGCACGCATGGCGTAAGGGCATCGGCGAAAAGAATAGAGTCTTATCATGCGTTTGATTTACTCACTTAATGTAATATCTTTGCGTCCCATATGGTCTTCACCACGGGCTTTGGCGAGAGATATTTGCTTTTGACGCTCGGCAAAACGGGCGCGTTGTTCATCGCTCATCTTGTTGTGACAACGTGGGCATGAAACGCCTTTAATATAGAGAGGGGATTGTTTTTCTTTATCAGTGATTGGGTAGCGGCAAGCATAACATTGGTCATATTGGCCTTGCTTAAGCCCGTGCCCCACGGCCACACGTTGGTCAAATACGAAGCATTCGCCTTCCCATGTGCTGTCTTCTTCTTCGACGGTTTCGAGGTATTTTAAGATGCCGCCTTTGAGGTGATATACTTCGTCATAGCCTTTGGCTTTCATAAAGGCGCTGGCTTTTTCGCAACGAATGCCGCCCGTACAGAACATAGCCACTTTGGGTTTATCGAGAAGCTCTTTATTGTCTGCGACCCATTGCGGAAATTCGCGAAATGTATCGGTGTTGGGGTTAACGGCGCCTTTGAACGTACCAATTTCAACCTCGTAATCATTGCGTGTATCAATGAGAATCGTATTGGGGTCAGAGATCAACGCGTTCCAGTCTTGGGGATCAACATAGGTGCCAACGATTTCGTTCGGATCAACGCCTTCTACTCCCATTGTGACGATTTCTTTTTTGAGGCGTACTTTCATACGGTAGAAAGGCATGGTGCCTGCACGCGATTCTTTGTGATCCAGATTTAGGAGGCGAGGGTCTGCTCGCAAAAATATGAGAAGTTCGGCTATGGCCTTGTCGGTACCAGCAATCGTGCCGTTAATACCTTCTTGCGCCAAAAGCAGCGTGCCTTTGATTTCTAGCAGATCACACATGTCTTGCAGCGGTGGGCGCAGGGCTGTGTAGTCTTTTAAAGTTGTGAAATGATAGAGAGCGGCAACGCAAAAACTCATTTTGGCCTCCAAGTCCGAGTAATACAGTGAGGCTTTTATACGCAAGTAAGCGAAATGACTAGAGTTTTATGTCTGGACGCTCGCCTGTTTCCAAAAGCTGAGTATAGGCTTCGAAATTATTGAGAAAATTGATGAATTTCTCGTCTATGCCTTGTTCACGCAAAAAATCGGTCATGGCATTTTTGATAAGGGTTGGGTCATTGCAGGTTGTTGCAAGTGTGCGCATATCGCGCATTGCGCGGCCATGTTCTAATTTATTACCAAGGTTTTGCAGGGAATTCATGAGAGAAAACATGGCGAGAGGCTTAAAACTGCCTCCAGATTCAAGTTTTTTACCTATTTTACGTAATTTTCTTACCACAGGGCGTGCATCATTTTTAAACTCGTTCATAGCGCGGTTCGCGCGTGGACTAATCCACTCTGCAGAGCAGACTTCTGCAGGTTCGGGCACGGTTGCACAAGCAGGGAACAGCATGGCTGTACTACAAATACTAAGAATTAAGAGTAAGTTACGCATATCAAACCTTGGTTATGTTTCCCCATCCTACCACACTTTGAAAGTGCGGTAAAATAGGGAGTGCAGTTTAGGCTTAGTCCAAATAGCGCGGGGCTTTGGGTAAGGCTTCAAAGTCTTTGACTGAATGCTGAATAATCACTCTGGCATTGGTTTCTTTGGCAAGAGCTTCGAATGCGTCCATAGAGCGTAATGTTTCAGGCTCGTCCGTGTTAAATACGGGCACTGTACGCAATGTACGTGATTCATAGAGATGATAAAGATCGCCCGTTAGTAAAATTGTCCCTGCGTTTGCGAGTTCTAGTTTCAAGACCGTATGTCCTGGCGTATGTCCCGGCATCGATAAAATTTCAACGGTTCCGTCGCCAAAAACATCATGATTGTCTGTGAATGTAATTTTTTCGGATTTTTCAAGCGCGCTATAAGCTGGAAACTGCTGGGCGTCTGCACGTGCTTCGTCACGGAACATATGTGCGAGCTCTGATTCGTGAACAATGAATGTGGACGCCGCGTATTGTCCTGCATTACCTGCATGGTCAAAATGGGTATGAGAGAGTGAAAGATATTCAATGTCTTGTGCGGAGACGCCGAGGCTTTCGAGTTGTCCTGACAATGTATTTGGTACTGAAAGGTGGAATGGGCCGTTGGTTATACCGTCCTTAGCAGCGTGTAAGGCGTCTGGTAGGCCTGTGTCCCAGAGTAGGTCTCCGTTGGGGTGGCGAATAAGATAGCAGCTTGATATGGCATTGTTGGTACGACCATCAAACGCGCCATTACTCGCAAAAAGGCCGAGGTCGAGCATATTGACGTAGCCGCACTCAAGCGCGTAAAGTTTTATTTTTGCAATTTTTGTGTGTTCTTGAACCGTTTCAGTGTTTTCTGATGGGGTAGGGTTGCTACAGGCAGCTAGGAATAGGCCTGTTAGTAGTAAAGCGCATTTCATAATGGGTTCTCCAATGCAAGTTCGGGGTAAACCTAACGTGAATTGACAAAAAACCAAGAGATATTCGTTCCGCGGCTTGAACCGATGAAAACAACAATGGGCGTGCTTTTTTTGGGTTTAAGGTAGGCTTTTGTCTCTACGTGGGCGATATTTAGCATTCCGACTGGCGATGATAAGGCTAACCTCATAGGCTTGTTCCGTGTCCATGGAGGCAAGGATCAGGCCAGCTTGGCCACTTTGCATTTCACGAATAAAACCTGCTGCAAATTTGGAATCCATTTTGTCGAAAATTTTGGCGGCTTGCTTAGGTTTCATGCTTTCATACATGGTGGTAAGGTGTTTAAGGTCGCTCATTGCGAGCTTGGAACGTTTTTCTATGCCCATATTGAGAGCATTTTTTGCAGATTCGATAACTGCGATTTCTTTTTTGAGGCGCATTTCAATAGCGGTAAAGGCGGTTTCTTTTCTTGCCATTTCCTCTTCACGTGTTTTCATCGCCGCCATTTTTGCATTGATTACCTTTAGGACATCACCTGTAACACATTGTTCTTTATCAGCGTTATCAGAGGATTTGGCTGTTGCATGGGGTGTGCCGTGATCATTAGCTTTGGCAGAGGCTGGATGTTCGGCGTGTGCATCCTTGGCATGTTCAGCCGCTTTGTGCCCAGTATCGCTTTCGCTTGACATGGCAACGCCGCGACCAATGATTGTAAGCGCAAACAAAACGCCGAGGATCGGGAGAATACGTGTTTTCATGACTTTCTAGCCTTTTTTCTTTTTTGTTTTTTGTTCGTATTTATGTATTTCTTGGACAATCTCTAACAGAGATTGTGATGTTGCTTTCGCGTTTTTAATCGCAGGGTCAACGGTTTTTTTCATGATTGCGTCGAGTTCATCATGCTTGTTCTGTGCCGAACGCTGGGAATGGCGGAGGCTTTCAAGGCGCGCCTCGACGAGAGGCATGGCATCTTCAGCGCTGCGAAGGAGGCCTTTGAGGGTTTGCACAGTCTCTACGGTTGACTGTTTTGCTTCGAGGGCGGCCCTGTTCGTTTTTGTTATGGCGTCTGTAAGAGAGACAATCGAAGCGCCAAGGCCTGATTCGAGGCTTTGGAGCGCTTTCAAACGTCGGCTCAAAAGCCAGCAATAAAATACGGCGAGTGACGAGATGAAAATCAACAGAAAGTCGAAAATGCTACCTTGGCTTATGGAAGCAAGTATGTTTTCAAAGAATGGAGGTCTCGCTGACATTTATCGCACCAAAAAGTCGGTAATCAACACGTTGTGAACTGCATCATCACCGAGGATGAATTTTGCGCGACGGGTGAGTTGAGCGCGTAGGCGTACGAGAAAGGCAGCGTCTTCGACTTGGTGCATATCAATAGCGCTTAGATATCCCATAAAGGCATCACGAAGTTGAGCGTCATCCGCATCGACATAATCGATCATTTCTTCGGGAAGTTCAAGGGCAACGCCTAGGCGCAAAACGCGTTCGCGGCCTTTTAGGGAGACTGTAAACGATTTCATGTCGAGGAATGCTGTTGGTATTTTTTCTGGCTCAGGCACTTCTTCGTGCTCTGGCTTTGCGTGAGCGTCGGCGTCAGCTGCAACAATCGTGACAACGGGCTCTGAACGTGGGAGAAAAAACACTGTGCAAAAAGATGTGGCGCCCATGACAAGTATGAGGGCGACCTTGCCCATCATGCCGCCTTTTTTAGCGTCACCACCTTCGCCTTTTGCGGCTTTGGCTTTTTTTGGTTTCTTCTCTTTTTTAGGTTTTTTCATAAGTCTGATGTGTATTTCTAAAGGGCGTCCTGCCAATTGTGCAAGCAGAGGTGTTGAACACAATTAACTGTGGGTAAACCAGTTATGGTAAATACTTTATTAAGACCTTTTAACTAATTAAAGGGGAGGTCAAGATGACCGCTCGATATACCAAGGAATGGGGAGAATAATACGCATGAATGCGTTTACGGCTTTTAGGTCTTTGACCTTGCAAAAACAACTGGTTGCCATCATTGCAACTTTAGCGGTTGTGGCTGCTTTTTCACTACTTGCACAAAAAACTATGGAGCCTAAATTGGACCTGCTTTATGCGGGGCTTGAAGGGCAAGTTGCTGGCGAAGTTGTCGCTGAATTAGCGGCAAAGGGTGTTGTGTACGAAGTAAGGGGCTCTGCGATTTATGCTGAGGCTTCAAAACGTGACGTATTGCGAATGGAACTTGCGAAAGATGGCTTGCCTCGGCAAAGCATGTCTGGCTATGAACTTTTTGACAATGTGAATAGTTTTGCAATGACATCTGATATGTTCAATACGGCCTATTGGCGCGCTAAAGAAGGCGAACTTGGCCGTACGATTTTAGGTCTTGCAAGTGTCAATAAAGCCCGCGTGCATTTGGGAACTGCGAAGCGCGCAAGTTTTTCATCTGCGCCTGCCGCGCAATCCGCTTCGGTAACTGTGAGTACGGCTGGGGGAATGAGCGCAAAGACGGCTAAGGCTATTCAGCATTTGACCGCTTTAGCGGTCGCTGGTTTGTCACCTGAAGATGTTGTCGTGATTGATGCCCTTGGCGGTATTGTTGCCGGGCCCGGTAGTGCCGGTGCAATGCTTGCTGGTCGATCTTCTGGTAATACGGACGCGATTGAACGTGCGGCGACGATTAAAGCTAATTTGCTTTCGTTGATGGAGGCGCGTGTTGGTAGCGGCAATGCGCGTGTGAGTGTTACGCTTGATTTGACACGCAAACACGAAACAACTGTTGAGCGTACATTCGATCCTGCGCGCCGTGTTGTGAAGTCGCAAACGACGACAGAAATTACGGATAGCAGTAACGGGCAAGGCGGCAATGTTACGATTGCGAGTAATATTCCAGAGGGTGATGGGCAACAAGGTACTAGCCAGACGTCTAGTCGTGGCGAAACGACGGAATCAATCCAGTACGAAGTGTCGGAACTTGTTCGCAATACCGAAATTTTACCGGGCGCCGTTAAACGCATGACCGTTGCGATTTTGATTAATGACATTGTAAATGTTGATGCAAATGGTGTTTCGACTTCTACGCCACGGAGCGTGGAAGAAATTGCATCTCTTGAGGAGCTTGCTCTGGCTGCGGCTGGCATTAACGCTGACCAAGGGGATGTGTTGACACTTAAAAGTTTCGCGTTTCAATTACCTAGTCTTGTTGATGCGATTGAACCTCCTGGGTTGTTGCAGCAATTCCTTGATATGTATTTGTGGTCAATGGTTCAGGCGGGCTTTTTAGGGTTTATCGCGTTAATGCTTGGCATGCTCGTGGTAAAACCATTGTTTACGCAAACGGCTGCTGTTGCGGACGAGGGTGCAGGGGGCTTGTTGCCTATGGAGCTTATGCCGACAGGGGCAATTGAAGCAGCTGCAGATGGTGCGCTTGCGTTGGCTGCGGAAATGAATGAAGCCATTGCCGAAGACCCAATGGATGTCTTGAAAAAAGTTACCCAAGACAATCCGAATGAAGCTGCAGCTTTGCTGAGTTCTTGGTTGGACGCTGGTCCTGAAATAGAAACGCAAAAAATTGCTTGATAAGATGATAATTCAATGAGTGCATTGCTTGAAAATAAAATTAATGAACGTTTGGTGCCATTTACCGTGGCAGGCGAGAGTGATGGAGAGCGTACACCGCTCGCCGAACTTGATATTTTTCATGAGCAATTTGTGGGGGTGGAAGAATTGCCACCTGCCAGAGAAATCGAAGTGGAAAGAACATATGCACAAGGTGTGCAGGATGGTCGGTTGCTTGCACAGCATGAAAGTGCCCAAAACTTAAAAATCATTACGGAATTGGTCGCAAGTTTTCAGGCAGAGTTTGTTGAATTGGGTGAACATATCGAATCAAGCCATCGTCGTACGGTTTCCGGATTGATACGTGCTGTGCTTCCTCAACTTGCCGCGCAAAATACTGGCCATGAAATTAGTCAGTTTTTATCGCAAATTTCGGGGCAAGCTTTACACGGCGAAGTCATTCTGAACGTCAATCCTATGTTTGAATCCGAGATGAATAAGATCGTTGACGAAATGGTTGCTTTGGGCGGCGAAGCGCCAGAATTTAGTGTTGTGCCTGATGAAGGCATGGGGGCAAGTGCCGTAAATGCTAAATGGGAGAGCGGCGGCGCAAGTATTGATATCGATGGGGCGGTTACGCAGTGTCTTGCACTTTTAACCCCTGAAGATATTACACCAGAAAAATAAGAGTTTAAGGAGGCCATTATGGCAAAAGCAGCAGATAAAAAAGACGAAGTTGAGGGCGCTGACAGCCCCGTGCAGGAACGTCGTGATGCAGATGGTGCAAATCAGTATAAACGGTCTATCTATGCATTGTCAGTCAATGTACAAGTTGTGATTGGTACGGCGCAGCCAACAATTGGTGAGTTATTGCAAATGAAACGCGATTCACTTATTACGCTTGATTGCAAGCTCGAAGATCCTGTTGATCTTGTTATTAACAATCGTGTGATTGCACGTGGCGAGCTTATTGAAACTGATCCTGCAACAGGCGAGATTGGTGTGCAGCTTACCGAGATTGTTGATGTCTCCGAAGATATGCTTCAGTGAAAATAAACAAGCTACATCTTAGCTTATTTGCTGCCATCTGGTTGGCGGCAGTTTTGTTTATGGTTGGGAATGCTCTTGGGCAAGTCCCTGACCCTGCGGTACCTGATCTTTTAGACGGGTTGCCTGCTCTTGAAGGTACGGCGTTGAACGCGCGTATTATTCAACTTTTCCTTATTGTAACTGTCCTTAGCCTTGCGCCAGGAATTGCAATGATGATTACCTGTTTGCCATTTATTGTAATTGTATTCTCATTTTTACGGCAAGCCATCGGCTTGCAACAATCACCACCGAATATGATGATTATGGGACTTGCGATGTTCCTGACATTTTTCATTATGCAGCCTGTATTCACCCAGTCTTGGGAAGAGGGGCTTACGCCGTTTATGGACGGAGAAATTACACAAGAACAGGCCACAGAACGTACTCTGGCGCCGTTTCGTGTGTTTATGGAAAAACGTATTATGGATGATGCGGTTCAGCGCTTAGCGGATACTATGCCAGACCGTAATTATAATCTTGAAGAAGAAACGCCGTTTAGTTTACTTGTGACAGCATTTATGCTTTCCGAAATTAAACGAGGATTCCAAATCGGGTTTGTGATTTTTCTGCCTTTCTTGATAATTGATTTAATTGTTGCCTCTATATTGATGGCAATGGGTATGATGATGGTGCCACCAGCTGTGGTATCTCTCCCGTTTAAGCTCGCCTTTTTCGTTGTTGCGGATGGGTGGTTGAAAATTACAGAAGCATTGATTGCAGGATATCTTTGATGTTGGATGAAATGAATACAAATACGGCTTCGGCTGTGCACAATGCACAAATGGGCGCAGGAAACCTGACGCGCATTCAAAAGGCTGCCATTATCATTGCTATGCTTGGGCCTGAGACGGCAAAACCTCTTATTAGCGCAATTGAAGATCGCCATATGCGTGCTTTTGTGTTGGCTATGGAAGAGTTGCCGCTTGTGCCTCGCCCTGTATTATTGGCGACTGTTGCGGACTTTATCACAAATATGAATGCCCGTAGCGGTAGTATTCGTGGTGGTGAAGAACAGGCGCGTAAGCTCCTTGAGGGATTACTGGATTCAGATCGTGCAACACGCCTGTTAACAGGTGCGCCGGATCAGCCGTTAAAAACATGTGCCGCCGACGCGACATGGGAAAAACTTGCTAATGAAAAAGCGGAAAAAGTTGCGGATTATTTGAATTCGCAACGTCCCGAAGTGATTAGCATTGTTCTGTCGAGTTTGAGCGCTGCTAAGGCTGGCGAAATTTTAGGTGAAATGTCTGATGAAGCTGCGGAAACAGGTGGCTATTTAATGGCCGAGGGCAGTAATGCTGATGATTCTACGAAGGACGCCATTGCTGAAGTTATAGAGCTGGAACTCCTGACTGAAGACGCTGGTGACGCAAATGGGAATTCTGCTAGCTTTATGTCTGATTTAATGGGGGTCTTGCCAAGAGGGCGCCGTGACCGTCTTATGGATGTTATCGAAGAAAAAAACCCTGTTCAAGCTGACCTCATTCGTAGAGGTCTGTTGACGTTTGAAGACTTGCCAACGCGCTTGCCAAAATCAGCTATCCCAATTATTTTCCGGGATATGGAAAAATCTGCTCTACTTGCTGCACTTAAAGCGGGGGATTCGTCTGACCCTATGACTGTAGGTTTCTTGTATGGCAATATTTCCCAGAGAATGGCAGATCAATACAAAGAAGATGCATCTGCGCTAGCACCTATGACGGACAAGGAATCCGATAATGCTATTATTGCAGTAATGTCTTTTATCTCTAGCCTCGAGAAAGCAGGGACAATTGCTTATATTGAAGCCACTGAGTCTTCAGGAGGGGCGGCTGATTTTGCTATGGATATTGATTTGCCGACGATGGACGCCGAGGAAGGTGAATAAAATTCCCTTCTTTGCTACGTAAAAAATAATCATCAGATATAAAAAAAGCGTTTTGGCATAAAACCGAAACGCTTTTTGTTTGATATGTATGTGCTGTTTTATTGTAATATGAGTTCAGCGTGTAATGCGCCAGCGGTTTTCATTGTTTTAAGAATGTCAATCATTTCACGTGGAGAGACGCCAAGTGCGTTCAGGCCTGCAACGAGATCTGGCAGGGTTACATTGCTTTCTATGATTGCAATATTACCTGGCTCACCGTCTTGGACAGAGATTGATGTGCGCGGTACGACCATTGTTTCGCCAGGGGCGAATGGGTTAGGCTGCGACACGAGAGGGGCCTCGGCAATGGTGATTGATAAATTCCCTTGGGCAATTGCGACAGGTGAAACCTTTACATTACTACTGAGTACAATCGTGCCAGAACGTTGGTCAATCACGACACGTGCTTTTTGTGTGGGTGCTATTTTATAGTTTTCGATAGCCGCGAGAAGGGAGGCTGGTGAGCGATCAATATTTGTAAGATCAAGCTCAACTGTACCCGAATCAAGCATGCGCGCGAGTGGTCGTCCATAATTGGTATTGATAGTTTTTTCGAGACGCGCCGCTGTGGTGAAATCTGGTGCGCGTAGCGCAAGGCGAATTGAGCGCATAGAGGAAAAATCGAAGCCAATTTCGCGTTCAATTAATGCACCGCCAGGAATAGTGCCTGAAGTTGGTACGCCTTCTGTTACGCTTGCGCCTTCGCCTTCGGCGCTAAAACCGCTAATGAGGACGCTGCCTTGTGCAACAGCATAAACATTGCTGTCAGCGCCTTTGAGGGGCGTCATAACCAGCGTGCCGCCTGAAAGGTTCTTCGCGTCCCCGATTGATGACACATTAATATCGAGGCGGGAGCCAATACGGGCAAAAGGGGGAAGACTGCCTGTGATAAGGACAGCAGCTACATTGTTTGGACGAAAGTCACTGCCTTGAATGTTAACACCCAAGCGTTCGAGTAAGTTTGAAAGTGCTTCTTCTGTATAAGGTGAATTCCTAATGGAATCGCCAGTCCCATTCAGGCCAATGACAAGGCCGTACCCCACGAGATCATTACCGCGTACCCCTTCTATGTCGACAAGGTCTTTGACTTTGACTTGGGCATGGGCGGTTGTGAATGCACACAGGCAGATCATTAGGCTTGATAGTATTTTAAGGAAGTTGGATTTCATACATCACCGTATAAAGTTGAGTAGGCTGAGATTGGAGAGGCGCGATGTTATAAGATAGGAGGCTTCTAATTGCGCTTCAAGTAATTGAAGTTCCGTAGCGGCTTCATATTGATCTCGTCCGATAAGACCAGTAATTGCTGTGCTTAATACAAGTTTTTCACTACGTTGATGTGTATCTATTTTTTCGATAAGACTTTCCGAAATGCCGATTTCACTTTCAAGTTTGATCATGTTACTCTTGCCTTTTTCGACAAGGGTTGTGCCTTGTGAATATAGGGCTTCGTATTCAGGGCTCGTAATATCATGCCCACTTTCACGGGTTAATGTGAGAAGGGCAAGACCACGTAATGTATCTTTGATCGCTTGGTTATCTGCGCGAATTGTGAATTCGATTCTTGAACCATCAGCCAATATAGACGGCGCAGCATTTTTATCTCCGCCTTGGTATATGTTTGTTGCAAACCCGCCTGAAGGGTCGTTGAAATAAGTTTCGAGGGCCGACTCGACGGAGGCTGGTGTAGGTGAGCCGCTTATAATTGCGCGAATATCGGTTAGTAAGGTGTCGACTGAGGTTAATGGTAATGTGTCTGTCGCTTCACCTGCAAATAATTTTCGACTTCCCTGGGCGGAGTTAAAAAGAGAAAAAACATTACGTAAATTAGCTTCTGCTGTGTCTGCCGCAGCATCAAGGGCAAATGAATTTCCTGTTGCAACAGCGATGAGCCCTTGCGTACCGACATCGGAAATTGCGGAACGTGCTGACGTAAGAATTGATCCCATAAGGCCGAGCCGAGATGATGTAATTGTATTGATGCGCTTGTCTTGCTCGATATCATCCAGTGCTTTTTGTAAGAGTAAGGCGCCACCAATATCACCGTTCATAGCCGCAGTCGGATCGGCACGAAAGCCTGTGACGGCTTCCTGAGACGTTATTTCAAGGCGTGCTTTAATGTCGCTATTCTGACGTGTTTGTCGGTTGAAACTGAGAAGGTCTGGGAAACCACTTAATAACATGATCGTGCCTTTAGAGTTGCATTAAAATATCGAGCATTTCGCCGACGGTTTGGATAACACGCGCATTTGCAGCATAAGCCTGTTCAATGAGCATGAGGCTTTGCAATTCGGTGTCTGTATCTACAGCCGATTTTGATAATTCAAGATCAGAGAGTGTGACGGCGCGGCTGTTTGTAGATGCCGCGAGCGCATCTGCATATACGCGGGCTTCACCAATGAATGATGAAAATCCGGCGGCTAATTCGGTTGAAGTCTGGTTGCCGAGTAGACCTGAACCCGTTGGAGCTGTTTCCGAGCTTGTTAAGGCGTCGAGAATATTATTCAATATATCTGCATTACCAGCGGGACCTGTTGTTGTTGCGCCAATACCGTCTCTAAGGCGTGTTGGTGTACCGCCTTGGTTGGGGTCAATTGCCGCATTCAGGCGTAACCGCCCAGAAATACCCACAATATTAAGGGGATCAACGGCGTTGCCTGCATCTGTAAGTATGCCTGGTGAACTCGCACCATTTGTTGGATCAATTGTAGAACCTGATAACCGTGTTACAAGGTTTGCTGCAAGAGAATCTAGTTTTGCAAGAAAATCTGGTGCTACGTTGTCGCGCACTTCAAAATAACCTGCGAGAGAACCAGCACTTATTGCGAAACTGCCTGTTCCTGGAGTGAGGTTTTCCCCGTCCACAGTAATTCCCGAAAGTAGGCCGCCTGTTGGTGAATAGCTTGCGTCAGGGGGGATGACACCAGCAGGTGTGAACTCTAGTTCGTGTACGCTTCCTGCAAGGAGAAAAATACCTTCTTTGGTAATGATTTCGACAGTGCCATTGTCGCGTGGATAGTCTTTGATAGGGATAATTTGAGAAATTTTATCGAGGAGAAGCTGGCGTTCATCTTCGAGACTGGCAGAACCTTCACCAGATCCACTTAGCCCTGATATACGTAAATTTAATTCTTGAATTTTATGTAGGCTATCATTTACGTCACGCACGGACCGTGCAATCGCATTATCTGCATTTATCCGCTGATTATTGCCAATGGTTTGCAACTCGCTAAATTGGGTAGTAAGCGCGTTCAAACTGTTATAGGCCGCGTTTTGATAGGCGGAGGATTCTGGTGTAACAGCAAGATCGCGTATTGCTGATTCCACGTTTTGATAGGCGTAGAACAAGCCATATGTATCGTCAGGCGCGCCAAGCTCGCGATTTAGATCGTTATAGGCGCGTGAGAGCACGTCAGCACGCGCAGCAGAGCCGCCGGCATCTCTGCGTTCACGAGAAAGAGCGAGGTCTTGGGTTCTTCCGACGCCAATAAAACGTGCACCTTCGCCTTGGCCATTGAGTACATTTTCCCCAATAATTGCTGTACGCCGGACATAGCCCGGCGTTGTTGCATTTGCGATATTCCCTGCCGTAATGTCGGCACGCCGTGACGTTACGGCGAGCCCAGAATTAGCGGCATTTAGTGCAGAGCTAAGGGACATTAATGACTACCTATCGTTTGAGATTGGTTGTTTCTTGTAACATTTCATCAACGGTTTGAACGATTTTAGCGTTTGATGAATATGCACGTTGTGTTTCAATCAAATTGGTAAGCTCTGTCGCTACATCCGTGTTGGACTCCATAAGAGCATAGCTTGTCAAAGTGCCAATTGGACCTGAACCAGAATCCCAAAAATAAATATCACCACTATCTTTGGAAACTGTAAATGCTTGATTGTTCTGTGCCGTGAGACCATTAAGATTTGGCACGTCAGCAATCGGAATTTGAAAAAGAACACGACGGAAGCCTGAATCATATACGGCTTCTAAAAAACCTTTATCGTCAATTTCAACTGATTTCAAATCACCAATTGGCGCGCCTGTTTTTGTTACATTGTAGGGCGAAAAAGGAGCTGCCAATTGTGTGAGGCCTGCTACGTCATTAGGCTTGCCGACAAATACAGCCATTGGGCCATTTTCGGCTGCAAATGTAATTTCACCAGTTACTGCGTCATATGTAATGCCAGCTCCAGGGGTAACGCTCTCGATAGACCCTCCATTTTCGGGTGTATCATTAAATTTAAGGCTAAGCGTGCCAACAGCAACATCTGGTGTTGCGCTTGCTCTGTCAAAAATTTCAATTTCCCAAGTATCGGTAACGCCGCCACCTGACACATCAGGCGTGAACTTGAAGGAAATAGTTTGTGGGCGACCAAGGTTGTCATAATATTCAACGGGAAGTGTGAATGGATCACCAGACTCGCCTGCGACACTCGCATTCGCGGGTAAGTTAACACCGAGACTAATGTCAGTCGTCGGAGACGCTGTAAATTGACTGACCGATATGTTTACAGGGACGAGGCCTGCGCCGCTATCACGACTCACTTCTGAAACATTACCTGATGCGTCTGCTGGCCAGCCAAGAAGCGTAAGGCCGCTGAGTGTTTTTAGATAACCGTTTTGATCGGCGGCAAATGAACCTGTCGGCAAAAGCATAAGTGCGCGTTCTTGTGCCGTTTCATTGACGCCAGACTGATCTGTGACGGGAATAAGACCGCGACCATTAATGGAAATGTCTGTGGAATTACCTGTCCCGATCAGGGCGCCTTCACTTGAAATTTCTTTATAAGCTGTCGCACGTACACCACCCGCAGAGTAAATGCTGGCACGTTGATTGATAACCATAGAGGAGAAGTCGACATCGCTACGTTTGTAACCAATTGTGGCCGAGTTTGCGATATTGTCAGAGATTGTGGCCAAGCGAGTCGCGTTGACCTGCAACCCCATAACGGCAGCGTTAAGGGCGGAAGATATTGTCATAAGTTTATCCTAAACTAATTTTCTAAAACAGGTTTAGCTTAGGCGTTCAAGGTTAATAAAAATTTAAGTATAAAAATCAATGTTTACGGTGATTTTCTTCGCTATTGCGTGAGTGCACGTTAATCTTTGGGGGTAATTAGTTTAATATTGTAATTGAGATACGACGGTTTTGTGCGGCAAGGCCGTCTTCCGTTACATTGTCTGTGTCGGCTTTTCCTGATACTTCGACAATCTGTCTGTGGGGGAAATTGTTGGTTATCAGCAAGCGTCTCGCCATATTGGCGCGGTCTGTCGATAGCTCCCAATTCGAATAGTCTGTCCCGATATAAGCGCGACTATCTGTGTGTCCGACGACTTTAATGTTGTTGTCAACGCCTTGAAAAGAGTTGGCGACGATGGTTATGAGTTTCTTTAATAATGGAGACGGGCGTGCGTCGCCGATATTAAAAAGAGGATCTGTGTCGCTATCTATGAGTTCGATGACAAGGCCTTCTACGGTAACCTTCATTTGCATGTGATCTGAAATTTCATCGCCAGCTTCTTTAAGGGCGTCGTTAAACGCCTCGGCTGTTTCGAGCATGGCGGCTTCTGCTGTGGCCTTGGCTTCGAGTTGGGCTTGTGCAGCGCCTTGTGCCTTTATAACTTCTTCGGCATAGGTTTTTGTGCTGCTGGCGCCTGTGCCGTTTTGTGCTTTGGAGTTCTCGGTGAATATACTGCTTCCGCCCAAAATGTCAGAGCCGCCGCCAGAGGTGGCTGCGAGTGGGATGTTGGGGTTGAAATATTCGGAAATGCCCTTGCGCTGATCTTCGGTTGTCGAGCCGAGGAGCCACATCATCAAGAAGAAGGCCATCATCGCAGTCACGAAGTCGGCGTAAGCAACTTTCCACGCACCGCCATGATGACCAGCGGTAACTTTGATAACCTTTTTTCTTATGATTATCGGTCGTAATTCTTCTGTTGTGTCAGTCATTTTGTTAACCTGCTATAAATTTATAGGTTCTATTTAGTTAAAAGAAAGTAAGTGAACATGCTAAATGGCCGCGTAAGAGACGTGGTTAATGTTTATGAAAGGAACATAGTTAACAACTGGTTTCTTTTATGGTCAAAATTGGAAGACTATGGGTATTCTCGCTAAAAAAATGTCGGCCGTCAGTGCTGTGCCTGAATCTTACGCCGCATTTGCGTCTCAATTGGGGGGGGTGCATGAAGCGTTATTGGAATTTGCGCAGCCTATATCTGAATTGCCTCTGTTGATGAGTAAAGCAAGTGTTGTGGCGGGGCGCTATAAGGCGATTTTTGACACATCAAACATGGATGAGCCCGCTTTTGTGTTTGGCACTGCTGATCATCCAATCTTAGCGATACTTCAAATTTCCAAACCTTTGGCGATGGGGGTTGCTGAGAAAAAACTGGGCGCGCAG
Organism: Robiginitomaculum sp.; assembly: GCA_002733905.1. Classification (GTDB taxonomy): domain Bacteria; phylum Pseudomonadota; class Alphaproteobacteria; order Caulobacterales; family Maricaulaceae; genus Robiginitomaculum_A. Next base: position 70,324 of record NVXK01000017.1, read on the forward strand.
GCGGCAGAAGGCGGGCAGGGCGAAGATCGTGCTTTGGGGTTGCTTGATTTGATTTTGTTGCAGTCCACTGTTGGTAATGTGCTTGGCGCGTTAAGAGGGCTTCTTGGGCGGGATAGTGCTGGGTTGGAAACAAAATCGCGACATGTTTCACTTGAGAACGTCGTGGGTGTTGATGAGGCCGAGAAATGGCTTCAGGTTAAATTCTCTCTTGTGCTGAAAGAGGCTCCTAGTAAAGAAATGGACAAAGAGCTGAGTATTACACTGCTCTTGTCTTCGCTCATGTCGGATACGCTTGTTATGGCGTTGTCATCGGGTGGGGGCGATCTTGTTCTTGATCCAACGAACCCTTGGTCTGCGCATATGCACGGTACGGTGATGAGGTCTACTTTGCCGTTGAAGGTGGTTGTGGAAGTGTTGAGAATGTCCGTAGCAGATTGTACGCGTTTAAAGCTTGGGCAGACTATCGCTTTGCCAGGTGCGTCGCATAAACGCCTTAGCGTGAGTACTGAAACCAAGACGGGGTTGCAGACGCTCGCAACGTCTACGCTTGGGGTTTCTAAGTCAAACAAGGCTGTGAAGCTTCTTGATGATATTGACGCCGAGTTTTTATCGGACATTGGCGACCTTATGCTCGGTTAAGTCGTTGTTAACGGTGTGTGAGCTTCTTTGCTGAAAAACAGCAGTAATCTGCTAGGTTTTACCTGCCCAAAACTGTCGGTGGAAAGGGTTTGTTAACCATAACTAATATATGACTAACGAGAACAGCTGACGGAATACAGCTGGAGTAGAAACGGAATGTATTTATGGCTACGATTATTGGCATTGTCCTGACGTTTATTATGGTGTTCGGCGGCTTTATGCTTGCTGGGGGCAAAATGGATGTGATCTCTCATGCAGCCCCTCACGAGATGATTATTATTGGCGGTTCTGCTGTGGGCGCTTTTCTTGTTGGTAATGACGCACATGCGATTAAGCAAACTCTTGGCGATTTGGGTTCGGTCTTTAAAGGGCCGAAATGGAAGAAGTCCGATTATAGCGATCTGTTATGCTTAATGCATGAGCTTGTGCGAATTTCGCGCGAAAGCCCTGTTGAAATCGAAGCGCATATTGAAAACCCTGAAGAGTCTAGCTTGTTTCAAGAGTATCCGAAAATACTCAAGAGCAAAGCGTTTGTGAATCTTATCTGCGATACGATCAGGTCTATGATTATGAATTTTGATGATGTGTATCAGGTGGAAGAATTGCTTGATAAGCAATTGGAACGCATGAAGGAAGACGCAATGCATGGTTCGCATGCTTTGCAAAGCATGGCAGATGCCTTGCCTGCGCTTGGAATTGTGGCCGCGGTTTTGGGTATTATTAAAACCATGGGCTCAATTGATCAACCGCCTGCGATTTTGGGCGGAATGATTGGTTCTGCGCTGGTTGGTACGTTTTTGGGCGTGTTTATTGCTTATGCCTTTGTTGGCCCTATGGCGAGTAAGGTTGCGGCTATTCGTGATCAGGAGCATTATTTTTATATGCTTATTCGTGAGGTGCTTGTTTCTAGTCTCCATAAAAACCCAACGAATATTTGTATTGAAGTTGCTCGCCGTAGTGCGCCGTCTCATCAGCGCCCAAGTTTCTCTGATATGGAAGAGGCGCTAAAATCCCTTAAAAAGGCTGCGTAATATGAAGCGATTAGCGACACTGCTGATAGGGGGGTGCTTGTTTTTCAGCGCGTCTATCAGTGCGTCTGCTGATGAAAAAAAACCTCAGGCACCTCATCAGCATGATGGAGGTGAAGTTGATACACATAAAACCGTTTTGCAGAAAACACCCAAGAAAGTTGATGTCAAAGCCGAGGCTTTGAGCGATGATGATATGATCGCGACACAAAGGCGGTTAAACGCTTTGATTAAAGCTGCTGTATCGCGGCAATCTTCTCGCGACGGAACGTCAAAGAAAAAAAATAGTACCAATTCAGGCGGAGGGCATGAGCATGTCACTGTTAAGCGTTCACCAACGCAAGGTCATGGGAATTGTGTCGCTGAGGAGATATTTGATTTTCCCCAAAGTGTTTACGTTGCTGAGTATTCCGACTTAACTGATATTAAAAATACGATTGTTACAGGGCCGCGTAGTATCGATAGCCATAAAGTCCGTTTATTGGTTCTTGCGTATTTAGGGCTTGGGTTTGGTGAAGAAGCCCAAGTCTTTTCTGAACACCTTGTTGGGCGTGAGAAGGTGGTTTTGGACTCTATGGGGCGTTCCGTCGCTGGTTTGGTTCGTAAGCGGGACGTACGTATGATCATGCGGCAAGCTGGATGTTATGAGGCAGCTGGCCTTTGGGGGAAATTTACGAAAATTCAATATGACGCGCATTCAAAGCTTGCGCAGGATGAATCGGCGGCGAGAGATGTTGGTGAGGTCTCTCATAAAGCAGTGGAAAATCATGGTGCTGAGCACGCTGACGTGAAAAGCGCGGATAAAACTGATGATCCAGAAGGTGCTGCGCATGTGCCTGTAAATAAGGCCAGTGCTGAAGAGGTGATTAGCTTGGCTCAAATTATACAAATCAAAAAACTGCCAACAGCGCTAGGCGTTATTATGGCAAAGCGCATTGGGTTGCACGCAATTGAACAGGGTGACATGAAGACGGCAACGCGCCTTATGAAGTTTCTGAAAACAAGGCAGCGCAAAGAAGATAATGTCGGCCCATTCGATGATGAAGGTAAATATTTTGAGGCTATGTATATGATTGAGCATGGCGATGCTATGGCAATGCATATTTTAAAAGCTTTGGCGAAAAAAGACGGGGCGTTCCAAGTGCGCGCGCTTAATAAATTGTCGACTATTGATTTGAAAGCAGGACACGCGAATTACCCTGGCTTTGAAGAAGATTTAGACGGCGCAGCGCATGTTTTCGCGCAACACCCAGAAGGCAAGCAGGCGCTTGCAGACAAAATTAGCTTTTTTGTATCAACAGGGAATGTGAGTCAGGCGATTGGCATGACAAAGGAAAAGTTTTCCCCTGAAGATGCACATTATCTCGAAAGTGTCGTGCTCGTGAGTGCGACGATGCAAGGGCATTTCTTGGGTACGGATAGTGAAAAAAAATTGAATGCCCTAAATGTTTTATTGCGTGAACAAATTTTCTTTGACGCTCTAGTGGATGGATTTCCGCTCCGGTCTGCGGGCATAAGTGCTACTTTGGATTTGGGGTTAACGGAACTTGCACCGAAAGTTTTGCCAACCGAACAATGGGGGCGTTTAGATGCTCATATTCTTCGCGGCCTTGCACTACAGCTTCCTGATGAATTAAAAACGTATTTGCCTAAGACAGCATTTGTTGGGTCAGAATTTGATGTGTTAGAAATTAAAAGGGCCTTTCAGCAGAAGAGACCGAAACACGCCATGGCTGTTTTACGGGACATCCCAAAGAATGAAGAGGCGTTAGAGATGGCTGCAAATCAAGCTTGGGAAGCAGGATATTGGGGAATTGCACGCGATACAATTACGGATTTAAGCAAAGTAGAAAAAAACGGGAAGAATACGAGGGCGGCAGAGAAAAACCTTGCGTCTGCTTTGAGTGTGCCGTCTCCGCATTTAACGCCAGTGCAGGTCGGTCAAAGTATTGATGAGTTGAAACGGCTGCAGAGTTTTCTAGATGCAGATATCAAAATCATAAAGGAATATGTCGATGGTGGATAATTCAAGTTATATCAACATTGCACGCCAATCAGGATTGTTGAAAGAGTTGTCTATGATCGCGAATAATATCGCGAATATTAGTACAACGGGCTATCGACGTGAAGGTGCTGTCTTTACTGAGTTTGTAAATGCACACGGAAATTTAGCGGGTGCGGGAAACAAAGATTACGCGGAATCAAGTACGTCAATTGGGCGTCTCGGGGCGCATTTTAGTGATTTTTCGGTTGGTGATATGAAGCGTACTGGCGGTACGTTCGACCTTGCTATTGACGGTGTGGGTTTTTTTAGTGTGGATACGCAGGCAGGGCCTCGTTTAACACGCGCAGGTAATTTCATGACTAATAGTGAAAATGCTCTGGTGACGCCAATGGGCTATCCCGTTTTGGACGCAGCAGGTAGTGCTATTCAGATTCCGCAAGGGGCCATGTCTATCGCAATCGCGGGTGACGGCACAATCAGTGCTGATGGTAGCCCTGTTGGTCGTGTAGGTGTTTTTACTGCGGAAGATGTGAATTTAAAACGTATGGGTGATAATCTATGGGAAGCCGTTGGTGGCGCTGAACCATTAGCAGACGCGCGTATTTTGCAAGGGTTTTTGGAAGGGTCAAATGTAAACCCTGTGAATGAGATCGCGAGAATGATTGAAGTGCAGCGCAGCTATGAGGCTGGGCAAAAATTATTAGACCTTGAAAATGAACGGGCTAGTAAAACCATATCTGCCATTAGGCAAGCCATTAAGTAAGGACTTTATAAGGCTGTAAGCCGTTGTGAAAAACACACGCTTATTATTACGCTCTAGGAAGGAGTATGAAATGAATGCTTTAAAAATCGCAGCCACAGGTATGGCTGCACAGCAAATGCGGGTTGATGTCATCGCCCATAATATTGCCAATATGAGTACGACAGCCTATGCGCCGCGAACGGCTGAATTTGCTGATTTGCTTTATATTCAAAAACAAACACCAGGTGCATTGTCCTCGCAGACAGGCGAAATTGTTCCTGCGGGTATTCAAATCGGCATGGGCGTGCGACCTACGAGTGTTTCTATGCAGATTAGCCAAGGCGCGGTCAGCCCTACTGGGGGGGATCTTGACCTTGCGATTGAGGGGCGGGGGTATTTTGAAATTACTATGCCAGCCGGCGACGCCGCATTTACACGCGATGGTCATTTTAACCGTAATGCGGAGGGGCTAATGGTGACGTCAGATGGCTTTGCCCTTGCTGATAATATCACGGTTCCAAATGATGCCCGCCAAATTGAAATTAGTCGTGATGGGGAAGTCACTGTATTCTTTGACAATGCGACCGAAGGACAAGTTATCGGGACAATATCGTTGACAACATTCGCCAATGAAAAGGGGTTGCAAGCTCTTGGCGGGAACTTGTTTAGGCCAACTGATGCTTCTGGCACACCACTTACAGGTCAGCCGGGGACAGATGGTGTTGGCTTTATGCGGCAGAGATATCTTGAGGATTCTGGTGTCGACGTGGTTGAAGAAATTACCGAACTCATTGAGGCGCAGCGCGGCTATGAATTGAACTCTAAGGTGATTAGTGCTGCCGATGAAATGTACTCTACAACAACACGGATGCGCTAGATGAAGGTTTTGAATGTATCCTTGGCTTTGTTGTCTACAAGCTTGTTGTTTTTACCCTTTACTGCTTTAGGCGCAGAGGTTACGGCCTCTGTGCTTTTGCGAAAAGGTACAATAATTTCGGACGCAGATATTGATATTAAAATTGAAAGTCATGAAGATTTTTCGGCTGTGCGGTTAGCTTATATTGGGCAAGAATTAAGACGGACAATTTATGCAGGGCACAAGATAAGCCATGCCTATGTCGGGCCGCCAATCGTTGTGAAGCGAAACGGCAATGTGACGATGGTTTACACATATGGCTCAATGAAGCTTACGGCGAAAGGTCGTGCGCTTAATGGTGGTGCCGTTGGCGATACCATAACAGTAATGAATACGGGCTCACGTAAGAAAGTTTACGGCGTAATTATGGGCCCTGAAATGGTGGAGGTCACCCGATGAATATAAAGTTTTTAACTCTTGTTTTTGCAGGAAGTCTTTTGGGGGCGTGCAGTTCTGCTAAAATTATCGAAGTGCCAAAATCTATGCCTGCGAATTGGCATATGGAGGATGCACCTTTACCTGGACGTTATTCAAATGCGGCTCTACGCGGAACAAGTGCTTACGGTGGTATTGGTCATGAAATGGTTCGCCCAGCAGCAAAAATGACATCTTTGTGGAGTAGTAGTCCTAAATCATTATTTGGAGATCGCCGTGCAAGCCAGCTTGGGGATATTCTTACAGTCGTTATCGAGATAGACGAAGAGGCGGAATTGCAAAACTCTGTGTCTACAACCCGTGCTTATAATAATAATTTAGGGATAAATGCATTCTTTGGTTTGCCGCAAATTGCCGCAGGTACATTGCCAGCTGGTGCGAGTTTGACGCCGGCTGTTGATATTTCGAAAACACAGGGTTTGTCTGGTAAGGGCAATGTGAAGAGGAAAGAAAAACTAACACTTCGATTGGCTGCACGTGTAAACGCTGTACTTCCTAATGGCTATTTAGGCCTTATTGGACGACAGGAAATCATGGTCAATAATGAAGTTCGTTATTTGCAAGTGACAGGACTTATCCGTGTTCAGGATATCTCAAGACTTAATACGGTAACATATGACAAGATTGCAGAAGCGCGAATTTTCTATGGTGGGCAAGGACAGTTGACCAATTCTGTAAAACCAAAACTCGGTAATAAACTTTTGGGAAAATTATTGCCATTCTAATTATTGCCATTCTAAAGGGCTAACACGCTAAGAGGCTAACATGATTAAAAAACTTCTGTTTCCGATTGTATTGATCTTTGTCGTGGTTGTTGGTGGTGTTGCTGCTGATTTTCTGCGTAATAAAGGCGCTGCGTCTGCAAGTGATGCCCATGCTGAGACTGTTGACGGGCATGGTAAGGCGGCCAAAGATGACGGTCATGGAAAAAAGAAAAAGAAAAAAGACAGCCACGGAAAAGCATCGAAAGATGATGGTCATGGCAAGAAGGCTAAGGATGATGGCCATGGTAAAAAGAAAAAAAAGAAAAAGAAAAAAGGTGGCCATGGCGAAGAGGCTGATGATGGGCATGGTGGAGCATCATCATCATCGTCGGCTATTGTTTATTTGAAATTTAAACGTCAATTTGTTGTTCCCGTTGTAAAAAATGGAAAAACGCAATCACTTGTTTTACTAAATTTGAACCTTGAACTTACGGATGAAGCGCCAGATGATGTGCACTCATTCGAACCAAAGCTGCGAGATGCATTAATGCGTGGATTGCTTCAACTTTCACATGAGGGCACGTTCTCAAATGATTTAACCAATCCAGAGACGTATGACCATATTCAAACAACATTATTGGCTGCTACGACCACAGTTTTACTAGGTGGTGTTGAAAATGTATTGATTTTAGATCTCTCGAAACAAGATCAATAGGTATAAAAAAACCGCATTCCCCCTATATGGGATGCGGTTTAAATTAACATTCAATAAGCATGTATGAGGTTTTAGGCTGTGCTGTCGGTCGAGGTATCCGTGGTATCGCCATCTGGATTGGTAAGTGCGATTTGTTGGGCAAGTAATTTCGCAATTGTATCTAAGGTATTATTGCCTGTCGCTTGTAACTCCAAGCCAGAGAATGTTGCTAATTGTTGAACAAATTGTGTTGAATCAAGTGGCGCAAGCGGATCCTGATTTTTAATTTGTGCGGTTAACAGTGTGAGAAAAGTATCAAACTGCTCACTCGCTTCACTGGTTGTTGTTGAAACCGTTGTGCCTGTACCATCTACATCTTCAGCCTTAAGAGCCGTATTCGAAGCACCTGTTTGGTTTTGAAGGCGCTCTTTTATTTCTGTTGCGGCTTGGTTCTTTAAAAGATTTACAGTTCCACTCATATCCATTGGAAGCTCCTATAGTTTAATGTCAATTGCATCTGTAGCCGAATACATTTTCTGTGCGCGCATGGTGTTTGGTTGCGAAGTCTCTTGTATCAACTGGGAATTTATATCAAAGATGCGTGGCTGGTGTTGTGGGGTTTTCTGACCTTGTTGCTGGTTTGAAAATTGCGAACCAAACCCTTTGTCTGATTGGCTGTCACCGCGTGTATCAAAGTTGAGATTAACATTGTCAAATCCACTTTGCTTTAATTGCGTCACAAGTACGTCTGCACGTTCTCTTAAAATAGCGGCTGTGCTTGATGTTTCTGCAATAATATTGGCTGTCACGCCGTTGGTTTTGTCGAATGTAAAGCTGATATTAACACGGCCTAATTCGGCAGGATCTAATCTGATGACGATATCGCTATTTTTTTCAATACCAGTTTGCAAGAGAGCATTGCCAACCTGTTGGACAGCTATGTGTGAGAGTGTCGATGGGGGGAAAAAAGACACAGATTTTACCGCGTTTGTTGAAGTCGATAGAACCGAGTTAGATGTTTCCGCTGTAAAAATTTGTTGTATTTGCTCTATTGTACCCATGTTCGTATTGGGAGCAATTGTAACTTCATTGTTAAGGGGCGAGAGAGTTGGAATAGGTTGGTTCTGTTTGTTTTCACCACCTAAATTTGTTTGTGTGCCGTTGTTCTGAGCCGTCAATTCAGTAGCAAGCATTGAAACTTGTGTTGTAGGGGGAGGCGTATTATTTGCTTCTGATACAGGTGCAATTGTTTGATGGTTCTGCGTATTGAGGCTGCTAAACGGGTTTGAAAGTGTCTCAATATTGAATTTAGATAACAAAGCTTCCGTCGTCGTAGGGGCGGTTGTATCAATGTTTTGTTTTTGAAGTTCAGCAGGCTCGGAGACAGGTATTTTAAATGACGGCGTTTTTTGAGGCGTGTCATCAGTTGCAACGAGTATTGGTCGAGATAATAATTCCCCAATGGGGGCGTTTAACGTCAGTAAATCTTCTTGGGAAAGAATTGCTTCTATTGGCAGGTTTGGTGTGCCGGTTGATTGTAGCGTGTTCTGAGGCGCTGTTGATGTGTTCGTCGCAACCAATCTCTGTGAAGAAAATGCTTCGCTTATTGGAACGTTGGCAATGAGTAAATCACGCGTTGTTAAAAGGGATTCAATGGCCAGATGTAAAGGGTTTTGTAATGTATTGGTTGCGGTTTCTGTAATTGGCACCAGATCAGATAAGACTTCGTCAGATAAAGTTTCAACAGATAAGACTTCGCCCGTTGGGGTGTTCGTTGCGTTAAACATTGCGCTAAAGAATGGTATGGACTCTAGAAGTGCGCTTATATCGATATTGAGTGCGACAGTTTCAGAAATTGTAGGCGACGCTATATTGGCTGAATCGTTGTCTAGGGGGAGGTCAAAAGCAAGAAACCCATTTTCATGTATGGCATTTGTAATCGCGAGTAATGCGTCTTGTCGTGTTTGAAGGTCTGGTTCTGCATATGGTAATGTAACATCATTGTGTGGATGCAGTGTTGGCGTATCTGTAAAAAATCCATTTTCACGCATTGTCGATATGGTCGATTGAATATTGGGAATATCCACTTGCACGAGTGAGTTTCGTACAGTCGGCAAAGGTTTGTCAACGCCCAAGCTTTCTAATATGCCGGCGAAAGCGTTGTCGCCTTGCGAATTGTTGTTCTGAAATTCGCTCATACTCACGTCACCCTCTTGGGGGTTCGTGGTAAGTGGAGCAAACATCGTATCCGTCGATGTGTTCTGAAGTCCGTTCATGTTTATATTTCATAAAGAGATATACTTAACCCATCCTTAATGCTTGCTGATTTAATTTAATGTATGGATACACTTTCATCACAATTTTTATCTTTGGCGAATGCGGACAAACCTGCGGTTAAGTCTACTTTGCCCATGTCTGATAAAGATTCTGTTCATGAAGCTAAACTTCACGGCGCTCAAAACGAAAGAGATGCTGCTTCATGGCAGGCTGCTCAGGATTTCGAGGCAGCATTTATTTCTCAAATGTTGACATTTAGCGGCTTTGGTAAGGCGTTGACGATGTCGGGTGGCGAGGATGTCGCGAGTTTTTCGCAATTTTATATTGAAGCGATTGCGAAGGATATCACAGAGGGTGGCGGGTTTGGTCTGGCTGAAAAAATTTATTCTCATATTGAGAAGAAAGAAACTAAAAATGGCAACCTTGGTAGATTGTAGCTCAAAAATTTCAGAACTTTTTTATATACTCAAGGCAGAGCTTAAGGCGTTGCGGGGTGGTGATATTGCTGGAATTGAGCGTTTTGCTGCCGAAAAGAGTAGCAAACTGCGCCAGCTAAGCGAGCTTATGTCGGCATTAGAGGCTGGGGCCGCCGTAAAAACGCTGCAACCGCAATTGGATAGGCTTAATGCATTGAGCTTGGAAAGTGGGGTTGTGCTTAAGGCTGTTTATAACGGCATTAAATCTGCGCAAGATAGAGTCCGTAAGATAACCCATCAGGGCGCGCAAGTTGGTGCATATGGGCGTATGGGGCAAAATCTGTATTTTCAGGAGCAGTCCGCGGGTAATGTGGCGTCATACTAAATTAACCACGTTTAGTGTTTCGTAAAATTAATTCACGCTGTTAATCGAAATTTATCAAATAGGATTTATATCAGGGTTAACAGTCTAGGAAGATTGGCCGGTTTGCCGGTACGCATCAGGATGATGTAGGTGGTCAGAAGTCATGATGAAAATAGGCTAACGACTAGCTTTTCCAAATGGTGGGGAAGCATACTTAAACAAAGCCCGAGGCAATGTCGCTGTGGGTAAAATATAAGGGAAAACCTATGTCCAGTATTTTAACAAACTCTAGTGCTATGGTCGCTCTTGAAACTCTTCGGGGAATCAATAAGGGTATGAACCAAGTACAAAACGAAATCTCAACTGGTAAGAAAGTAGCAAATGCGAAAGACAATGCTGCTATCTATGCGATTTCAACAGTAATGTCATCAGACGTTGCTTCTTTCGATAAAATCTCAGACTCATT
>NVXK01000018.1 GCA_002733905.1 Robiginitomaculum sp.
GGCTTCACAGCCTCCCCTCATTCACCAGCCCTATAAGCGGGCAAACATATGGAGTTCAGAAATGGCACATAAAAAAGCAGGTGGTTCATCTAATAACGGTCGCGACAGTGCTGGCCGTCGTCTTGGCGTCAAAAAATCTGGCGGACAAGCCGTGATTCCAGGTAACATCATTATTCGTCAGCGTGGAACAAAATTCTATCCGGGCGAAAATGTTGGCATGGGTAGAGATCACACTCTCTTTGCTAAATCAGAAGGCCGCGTTACGTTTACAACCAAACGCAACAAACGCACCTTCGTATCTGTGATGCCCGCAGAAGCATAATATAGGCGATAGTTAATTCGCCGCATTTGGCGATTTAACTCCTAAAGATTTAAAGGGAAGATGGATCGCCATCTTCCCTTTTTTCGTTTGAGGAGTTAACAATGCGTACCGTCATTACCACAGATAGATTAGTGCTTCGCCAGCCAACACTGGGTGACGCAAAGACAATTTCACGTCTTCTTTCTGACAAGGCGATTGTACGCATGACCGCGAGCATTCCTTATCCATTTTGCATGTTAAGCGCAGAGTTTTGGATTATGCAAACACTCGCCAACTGGGACCGTGATGTATCCCACAGTTATATCATCACAGATGGTAAGAACATCATTGGCGATATCAGTTTATTCAACGCCAAAGATGGCTCCAAAGAACTCGGCTATTGGATAGGTAAACCATATTGGGGCAAGGGCTATGCCAGTGAATCCGCCAAGGCCATAATCGCTGAAAGCTTTGACAGCCTTGACATTCCACATATTGACGCAGGCTATTTCGATGACAACCCTGCCTCGGGGCATATTCTGGGGAAACTTGGTTTTGTTTCCAAAAACGAATTCAGTCACTTATATTCTATAGGCAGAGGCACATCTGCGCGCGGAATTGAATTGCGTTTACATAGAAAAAGCGCCATGAAGATGCAAAATACGAATGCGTAAAGATTACAAGCACAAATAGCTTTAAAATGACACAGGCCAAACAATGAAATTTTTAGATCAAGTTAAAGTTTTTGTCGCCTCTGGCAATGGCGGTGCAGGTTGCGTAAGCTTTCGTCGTGAAAAATCCATTGCTTTTGGTGGCCCCAATGGTGGTGATGGCGGTCGTGGCGGAGATGTGTGGGCAGTGGTCAATGATGACCTCAACACACTGATTGACTACCGCTTCAAACAACATTTCAAAGGCGGCACAGGCATGCATGGCATGGGACGTGACCGTACGGGCGGCTCTGGCGATGATATTGTCATTCAAGTCCCTGTCGGTACGCAAATTTTTGATGAAACAGGCGAGCAACTCCTGATCGATATGGTCGAACCAGGTCAAAAGGCCCTCCTTGCCAAAGGCGGCAATGGCGGCTGGGGCAATGTCCGCTTTAAATCCCCAACCAATCAAGCCCCTCGCCGCGCTAACCCCGGTGAAGAAGGTGAAGAACGCTGGATTTGGCTACGGCTCAAACTGATTGCAGATGCTGGCCTGATCGGCTTACCAAATGCGGGTAAATCCACCCTACTCTCGGCCATTACCAAAGCTCGCCCAAAGACAGCAGACTATCCATTTACCACATTACGTCCACATTTAGGCGTCGTCGAACTTGGCGCGGCCGAACGTTTTGTTATGGCCGACTTACCTGGCCTTATTGAAGGCGCAGCAGAAGGCGCAGGCCTCGGCCACCGCTTCCTCGGCCATGCCGAACGCTGTGCAGCAATCTTGCATTTGGTCGACGGAACCGCAGAAGACCCGGCCAATAGCTACTGCGTCATTCGCAAAGAATTGGTCGATTATGACGAGCAGTTTTTACAAAAGCCTGAGATCGTCGTTCTCAATAAATGTGACGCAATTACGCCTGACATGATCGCGAAACATAAAGCTGAGTTAGAAGCAGAATGCGGCCATGAAGTTTATACCATGTCTGGCGTATCAGGCATGGGCGTAAAAGAGTTGCTGTCAGAAGTTTTCGCCCATGTAAAAATTCGCCGCGCCAAAGAAAAGAAAGAACGCGAAATCGCTCTCAAAGCCAAAGCCCTCGAAGAAAAAGGACTGGCGCCAGAAAGCGACAAATGGCAACCTTAGGCGCTTATAAAACCATTATTATAAAAATAGGTTCCTCCCTTCTCGTTGATGAAGATACGGGCCGCATTAATGACACATGGCTGCAAACCTTCGCGCAAGACATTGCGAAATTCAAACGAGCAGGTGCACAAATTTTGATTGTCTCCTCTGGTGCCATCGCGCTTGGGCGTACACGGCTTAACCTGAACAAGGCAACACTTACATTGGCACAGAAACAGGCCTGTGCCGCCGCAGGGCAAGCCCTACTGACCCAAGCCTACGAAGCGGTACTCAGCCCATATAATCTTGTCACAGCCCAAGCCCTACTGACCCTTAACGACACAGAGAACCGTCGCAACTGGATCAATGCCAAAGCAACACTGACGACCCTATTTTCACTCGGTGCAGTGCCTATTGTTAACGAGAATGATACTGTTGCAACTGACGAAATCCGCTATGGCGATAATGACCGTTTAGCGGCGCGTGTGGCGCAAATGGTGGGGGCAGATTTGCTTGTCTTACTGTCCGATATTGACGGCCTTTATAGCACAGATCCCTCCCAAGATAACACGGCACAACATATTCCGCTTATCACAGAACTCACCCCCGACATTATGGCCATGGGAGGCAACGCGAATAGCACACGCGGCACAGGTACAGGCGGTATGGCAACAAAATTACAAGCGGCAAAAATTGCGACGGAGGCAGGTTGCACCCTTGTTATTACCAAAGGCAGCCATCCCTATCCACTAACCGCTCTTGATGAAAACACCATTCTCGCAAGCTGGTTTAAAGCAAAAACCAATATCAAAGCTGCACGCAAGCAATGGATTGCTGCCACATTAAAACCCAAGGGCATATTGACCATAGACACAGGCGCACACCGCGCGCTTATGTCTGGTAAAAGCTTGCTTGGCGCAGGCGTGATCCAAGTTGAAGGCGCGTTTGACAAAGGTGACGCAGTTGTTATGCATGACATGATAGGGCAAGAAATCGGCCGTGGACTTGTTGGCTATTCTGCAAGTGATGCCGATAAAATCAAGGGTATGAAGTCAAAAGAGATTTCCAACATTCTCGGCTATGATGGCTCAATGCCATTTATTCACCGTGACAATATGGTGTTAGACACATGAGTATAAAATCGCAAAACCTCGAAGCCGAACTTCTCACTCTCGGAGAAAACGCACGCAAAGCCGCAGAAGCCCTCCGCCTTGCAAGCAGCGAACAACGCGCCGACGCCATCAACAATATGGCAAAACATGTGCGTGCAAATGCAGGTGCCATTTTCTCGGCCAATTCCCAAGATATGAAATCAGGTGCGAAAAAAGGGCTGACGGCGGCAATGCTTGACCGGCTTGAACTTGATTTGGAACGTATCGAAGCTATGGCGTGCGGCCTGGAATCTGTGGCGAAACTACCTGATCCAATCGGTAAAGTAGAAGAAAAATGGAGCCAGCCAAACGGTCTCACATTTGCCAAGGTTCGCACCCCAATCGGAGTCATCGGCATGATTTACGAGAGCCGACCGAACGTAACAGCAGACGCCGCTTCGCTCAGTGTGAAATCAGCCAATGCCTGTATCCTGCGCGGTGGTTCCGAAGCCACAAATTCCAACCTTGCTATTCACGCTGCGATCACTGCGGCGCTGGCCGAAAGCGGTTTGCCTGAAACTTGTGTGCAATATGTCAACACGACCAACCGCGACGCAGTTGGGTATATGTTGGCAGGGTTAAACGGCAATATCGACCTCATCATTCCACGCGGCGGCAAAAGCCTTGTGAAACGCGTACAAGATGACGCGCGTGTACCCGTATTGGCCCATTTAGAAGGCCGCAATCATACCTATGTCCACACAGACGCTGATCCTTATATGGCTCGGGACATATTGTTGAATGCAAAACTACGCCGAACAGGTATTTGCGGCGCAACAGAGACCCTAATTATCGACGCAGGTGCCATTCAACATCTCCCTATGATTGGCCAAGCTTTACGTGACAAAAATTGCGTACTTAAAGGTGACAAACAGGCGCGTGCAATTTTACCTAAAATTGATCTGGCTACCCAAGAAGATTTCGAGACAGAATATCTGGACGCAATCCTTAACATCAAAGTTGTCAATAATATTGACGAAGCGCTCGCCCATATTGCGGAATTTGGCAGCGGTCATACCGACGCAATTATCACCAACAATGTCGACGCCGCAAAACGGTTTTTAAAAGAGGTAGATTCTGCAATTGTCATGCACAATACCTCCACCCAATTTGCCGATGGTGGTGAATTTGGTTTTGGTGCAGAAATCGGTATTGCCACAGGTCGCCTGCACGCACGCGGCCCTGTCGGCGCGCAACATCTGACCAGTTACAAATATCACGTTATGGGTACGGGGCAAACCCGTCCTTAATGGCCAAAGCATTACAAAACCGCGCACAAACCATCGGGCTTTTTGGCGGATCATTTAACCCTGCCCACCAAGGTCATTTACATGTCGCAAATTGCGGCTTACAACAACTCGGCCTTGACCAAATTTGGTGGATGGTCAGTCCACAAAACCCACTTAAGCCAAAGCAACCGCCCTATGAACAGCGCGTGGCAACCGTAGACGCACTCGGTCTTCCACCGCGTATGCACATAAGCCATATGGAAATGGAATTTGGTACAAATTACACCGTCCAAACCCTACGTCGCGCCAAAAAACGCTGGCCTCGTCACCGCTTTGTCTTTCTCATGGGCGCAGATAATTTACGTCAATTACCACAATGGCGAGGGTGGCGCGAAATCATGGAAAGCGTACCAATCGCCGTGATTGCACGGCCTGAGCAAAAAACCTCTGATACGTTAAAAGCACGCCTCTCACAAGCTGCGCGTTCCTATGATCACGCCCGCATTCCAGAAAGCCAAGCCCATGCTTTGGTCTGGCATGACGCCCCCGCATGGACATATCTCACCCCCCCTATGAGTACATTATCTTCCAGTGCTATTCGCGCCGCAAAAGATGGTGAAACAACATAGCCTTGACTTCCAAGGCATGCTATACCATAAGCCGCCTCAATTAACGGAGTAAGACATTGAGTACTGAAACAACAGCACCAAAACGCGATAGAGAATCCCTTTCCAGTGGCGTCGACCCAAAAGTCGTACGCGACCACGTCCTCGAAATTCTTAGCACCCAAAGTGCAGAAAATATCGTAACGATTGACCTCGCAGGTAAATCATCCATTGCCGACTTTATGATTGTGGCTTCTGGCCGCTCAAACCGTCATGTCAGCGCTTTGGCAGACTATGTACAGCGCGGCCTCAAAGAACTTGGCCATGCCAAGCTTGGCGTAGAAGGCATGGTACAATGTGACTGGGTGTTAATCGATGCTGGCGATGTGATTTTACATCTTTTCCGTCCAGAAGTACGCGAATATTACGACTTGGAGAAAATGTGGTCATTGCCAACAATGGGTGTTGATGATTCCAAGCAAATCATTCCTTCATAATTTCCGATGAAGATTACCGTCCGCGCCGCAAATTTTATTAAATCTGGGCCCGAACGCGACCTGATTGATGATTACCTCAAACGCGCTAATGGCATTTCTCGCAATCTCGGCATTCCCGAGATTAAAGAAAGCGCTGTAGACATTCGCAGTGCTAAATCACGCGCAGACGAAACAAAATCCATTCTCTCCACGGTTTTACCAAGCGATATACTTGTTATCTTGGACGAACGCGGCAAAGCCCTGAGTTCTCGCCAAATGGCCAAACAAATTGCCGCATGGCGTGATGATGGCCATCGTCATTTGACCATTGCCATTGGCGGTGCAGACGGGTTTGAGCCCTCTGCCCTCCCACAAAACACAGTGAAATGGAGTTTTGGCATTCAAACATGGCCGCATAAGCTTGTCCGTGTCATGATTTGCGAACAAATCTACCGCGCCCTTTCTATACTATCAGGCAGCCCTTATCACAGAGACTAACCAATCAATGAAAAACGTCCTGTTCATATGTGCCGCCAATAAACTGCGTAGCCCAACAGCAGAACAAATCTTTGCTGACTATCCAAATATAGAAACAGATTCTGCGGGCATAAACGCCAGTGCAGAGAATACTTTATCATCGGAACACCTCATATGGGCCGATATTATTTTTGTTATGGAGAACATGCACCGTAAAAAATTGTCCCAAAAATACAAAAGACACCTAAATGGACAGCGCATTATCACCCTCGGCATTCCCGATAACTATGCATATATGGACACAAAACTCATTGAAATCCTCAAAAAGAAAATTGAACCGTTTTTACGGTGAACAGAAGCTGACAAAACATCATAACCAGACTAGGTTGATAAAATGAATCGCCTTGTATCATCATTATTTCTACTTCTTGCACTCACGAGCCCTGCGTTTGGACAAACCATTGATCCCGATAGGTTGGATACACTCGCGCAACAACAAAAAGAGGCCGAAACAAAAGCACTGGCATTTTCACAACAGCAAAACAAAGTCCTTGGTGAAATTTCTGGCCTAAGGCGTGACCTTGTAAACGCCACAGCCCAAAGTCGAGGTTATGAGCACGCCCAAAACACGGCCCAAGCGCAATTGGAAAAGCTGGAAAACGAAGAAATCAAACTCACTAAAATCATCATGAGCGACAAAATTACTCTGATTGACATGTTAGCCGCCCTGCAACGAATAGAAAAACGTCCACCCCCATCCCTGTTTGATAATGCCAAAAACGCAGTTGATGCCGCCCGCGCCGCAAAACTTCTCTCTACACTCAGCAAAGACTTGCAAATAAAGTCAGAAATATTGAAAGAGCAGCTGGTTCAGCTCCAAATCCTTCGCGAAAACATGCACGAAAACCGTTTGGAAATCGCAGAAAATGAAAAAGAATTAAACGCACGTCTGCAAAGCATCAAAGCCATTTTATCTGACAAATCCAAACTCAGCACCTCCCTTAACAAAGACAAAGAGCAGCAGACACAAAATGCGAAGGCACTGGCGCAAAAGTCCAAAAACTTGCGTGACCTTATCGCCAAGTTTGAAGAAAAAGCAGGCGAGATCGCGCCGCGCGTCAAGCCAAAAATAAGCCATTTTCCACCAAGCCCACACTTAAAGCCTGCAAAAGGGAAAGCCCCTGCTCCCATCTACATTCCAAAGAACACGGGGCGTTTTACCGATGCACGTGGACGCTTGCCTTTACCCGTGCTTGGAAAATTATCAAAAAGTTTTGGCGCAAAGCTCAGTGAAGGCGGACGGGCAAAAGGCATAAGTTTACAAGCCCGTCCCAATGCACAAGTCATTGCCCCCTTTCCCGCGCGTGTTGAATTTTCTGGGGTTTTCAATACAGAATCAATTGTCATTTTAAATGTTGGCAATGGCTATTTTATCGTCCTTACTGGACTGGGCGAAACCTTTACCAATGCAGGAGAACATGTTGACGCAGGTCAACCCCTTGGCCTTATGCCAGCCAATAGAGGTTCAAAACCCGAACTTTTTATGGAATTTCGTAAAAATAAAGCCAGTATTGACCCAAAGCCATGGATTAGAAATGCCCTCACCCGATAGCTAGATTTTACAATACCCATGATTTTCATGACAGTTTTTTCATACACGTTTTTGTCTTAAACACTGGAAATGCATACGCCGACACGCTAGGCTAGACGCAACAAAGGTATCCACGCTCGCAAATCACACTCAAAAATGTGCAAGCCTACCAAAACTTGCGAGTTTTAAGGACACGGAGAATATTATGAAATATATACTGCCAACAATTGGTATCGTTGCTGCAAGTGCGCTCTTTGCATTTTCAACCACATCGCAACACGCCATAGCCGTAGAAAAATCTTCGCAAGAAAAGACATTTGAACATCTTGACCTTATCGCAGATGTACTTGGCCGTGTGCGTAATGATTATGTCGTACCTGTTGATAATGCAGATCTAATCGATGATGCAATAAATGGCATGTTACAAGGCCTTGATCCACATTCCAGTTATATGAACGCAGAAAAATTCAACAGTTTCCAAACATCAACGTCTGGCGAATATGGCGGCTTGGGCATGTCTGTTACCCTTGAAGACGGAGCCGTAAAAGTAATCGCCCCTATCGATGGTACCCCTGCAAAACGCGCGGGTATTCTGGCAGGCGATTATCTCACTGCAATTGACGGCGAAAGCATTCTTGGCCTTAGCCTCACCGAAGCCGTTGAGCGTATGCGTGGCAAACCGGGAGAAGCAATAACCGTCACAGTTATTCGTCCAGACGCCGACCCGATGGACATTACAATGACCCGCGAGATCATCAAAAACCCGGTCGTGACCCACAAAGTTGAAAGCGGATTAGGATATTTGCGCGTTTCACAATTCAATGAAATGACAGCGAGTTCTATGGACAAATCATTGAAAGCTCTCAAAAAAGAGCTTGGCGGGAAAATACCGGGCCTCATTCTCGATTTACGGGGAAATCCGGGCGGCTTGCTAGAGCAATCTGTAAAAGTAAGCTCTTTCTTTCTTGATGGCGGCGAAGTTGTTTCAACACGCGGTCGTCACGCCGCAGACACACAAATTATCAGTGCAAAACGAGGTGAACAGCTAAAAGGTATTCCTGTAATTGTACTTATTGACGGTGGTTCGGCGTCTGCATCCGAAATCGTAGCAGGCGCTCTGCAAGATAGAAACCGTGGCCTTATCCTCGGACTGACATCATTTGGCAAAGGCTCTGTACAATCGGTAATTCCGCTTCGCAATGGCCGTGACGGTGCCTTACGCCTAACCACAGCCCGTTACTACACCCCGGCAGGTCGATCAATCCAAGGAACAGGCATTACACCTGACATCCCCGTTTCTTACGCCCTTAATGACGGCGAAGGAAATAAAGCTCGCCTTTCCGAATCTGATTTGCCAAATGCGATCAAAAACGAACAGGCCGAAATTAAAGAAGCCGAAGACAAAGAAATTGAAATGAAAGTGGAATACCCACCTAAAGACTTTGATGTTAAGGACGACTTCCAACTGAAACGTGCGATAGAAATACTCAAAGACGGCAGTTATAAAACCCGCCTTGCCGCCGCGAAAACATAAGAGGCGCACACGTGGGTCTATCTTTTCGAAAATTTGTGAAATTCACATCACTTGTCGCCCTTGGCACCACGATTGGTATATCAGCAGCAACATTCGCCGCCCCTAAATCTGGCGACAACGCGGCCATCTATCAGCAACTTTTCGTCTTTGCAGATGCTCTGGCACATATTGAAGAAAATTATATCGAAGAGGTCGATTCTGATGAACTGCTCAACAGTGCCCTCAACGGTGTATTACAAGCGCTTGACCCACATTCACACTATTCTTTACCCGAAACTTTCGTAAAGCAACAAAAGAAATCGCGCCGTGAATACGGCGGACTTGGTATCGAAGTGAGTATGGAAGACGGTTTCATTCTTATAGGCCATGCCAATAGGCAAGGCCCTGCTGCACGTGCAGGGTTAGTCGCAGGCGACCTGATTACCCATGTCGAAAACATCAGTATAAAAGACAAAGTTTTAGATAAAGCCGTTGAAAAAATGCGTGGCCTCGCCGGCGACCCGATTACCATTACCGTCAAAAGTGTTGGCCGATTACCTCGTGACATTGTGATCATACGCGAAGTCATTCAAGGCCGTGCTGTCCGCAACCGCATATTCGAAGGCGTCGGCTATATTTACCTTGAAACATTTAACAATGCCAATGTCGCCCGTGACATGGAAGAAGCGATTGATATTTTAGAAAAAGAACATGGCGGAAAACTTCCTGGGCTTGTTTTTGATTTACGGGGCAATGGCGGCGGCCTCCTGACCCAAAGCGTTGATGTAAGTAGTTTGTTTTTAGACGGTGGCGAAGTCCTGTCTGTACGTGGTCGAGACGCTGATGATAATGACCGTTATCACGCCAAGCGCGGAGAAAGACTTAAGGGCGTCCCTGTTGTAGTGCTCATTAGCGGTACATCTGCGTCCGCGTCTGAAATTGTTGCAGGCGCACTCCAAGACCGTGGGCGTGCACTGATCATTGGCACACAATCATTTGGCAAAGGGTCCGTACAGTCTGTCTATCCACTCCGAGGCGGTGAAGACGGCGCTTTACGCCTGACAACCAACAGATATTTCACCCCGTCGGGTCGTTCCATTCAGGGGCTTGGCATTACGCCAGATGTTTGGATTGAATCCTTCCCCGACGACGGTAAAAAGCGACTATCAATACGCGAGTCCAGCCTGCCCAATTCTTTGGATGCTATTATTTTAAAAACTGAAGGTGAGAAAATAAAAGCCAAAAATATAAAACACGAATATCGTCCAAAAGATTACCCTAAAGACCAAGATTACCAATTACGGCGCGCAGTTGAAATTTTGAAGTCAAAAGACTTTGACCAAAAACTTAAACACGCATTTGACAAATAGTTTTTTTGACTGCACTTTATACGCAAGCCACCTTGCGTTTTAGAATGACACGCGATAAGCCGAAACATGGTTCAAATAACACATAGACAATCCAAAAAACTTCCCTCCTTGCGAAAGCACGGATTTAGCGCCTTACTCTTGCTGGGTATTGTTATGCTTTCCATCATCACATGGGGGCAAATTTCTGGAAGGCGCGTCAATATTCCTGTGCAATCAGGGCCAGAATTTACGTTAAACGCCCCCAAACCTCCAAAAGAAAATATAATGGAAGTTTTACCCGATTTGCTTGCAGACGATAACATCCCCCTGACAATTAACCCGACAGATCCCGTCGAAATGATTGGTGGTCCCACGCCAACTCTCAACGTCACAGATAATAAAGGCCCTCGACCACCTACGCAGAGAGATATCGGCAAAGTTATCCAATCAAGTACCACGCCGAAAACAATCTTGATTAACGGCCAGCCTCTTGGCGGGAATGCCAATACAACGCATACGTCTACCCCCCTTATTCGTGCACCAATTCAGGGTTTAACACGTATGTCCCCATTTGGTCTCGTCCCGACGCCTACGGACGATGGGCGTAATGTTCTCACCTCATACGCCAAACCTTTCACAGCAAAACCCTACATCTCCTATACCTCGCTTGTCATTGGCGGCCTTGGTATCAATGAGAGCCTGACCCTACGCGCCATAGACGAATTGCCCGGTGAAGTAAGTTTGGCATTCGCAGCCCATGCCCCCAATTTACAAATCTGGGTACACCGCGCGCGCTCACATGGTCATGAAGTGCTTCTTGAACTCCCTATGGAAGACAAAAACTTCGTCCAGAGTAAAGCCAAACATGTCCTCAACACGTCCGCGACAGAAAGTGACAGTATTCGTGATGTCGATTATTTGTTAAGTCGCGCACAGGGATATTTCGCAGTAACCAATTACGGCGGTGAAGTCATTTTTAAAAACGAACAAAAGCTTAAACCAATTCTTGAGCATATTAAAAATGCAGGGCTTGGCTTTGTCTATGATAGCAGTATTAAAGGTGCGCGCATTCAGCCCCTCGGCACAAGGATATCACTTCCTGTTGTGAGTGCAAATACCCTGCTAGACAGCGCCACACATGACAGAGCAAGTGTACAAAAAACCATAACGAACCTTGCCAAAGACAAATCCCAAACCATCCCCATCGGCATGGGGTTTTCCTATGATGGCACGATTGACGGGATCAAAGATTGGTTGGCAACTAAGCCTAGCAATATTGCGCTTGCCCCCGTATCCTATGCATTGAAAACCAATAAATAACATACGGGGCACTCATGTCATCTCCAACCCAGTACCGAAAAGCAGCAGGCATAGCTGTGTTTAATCAAGACGGAAAAGTCTTCCTTGGCCGCCGCAAAGGCGCGTCTGGCCCCTATATCTGGCAACTTCCACAAGGTGGTATAGACGCTGGCGAAACGCCCGCCGAGGCCGCCCTACGTGAACTCACCGAAGAAACGGGTATTACCCCTGATCTGGTCACGCCGATTGGCGAAATCGAGGATTGGCTATATTATGATTTTCCCGACACCCTAACAGGGTCTCGCATGGCCAAAGAATTTAAAGGCCAGCAACAAAAATGGTTCGCATACCGTTTTCACGGCCAAGACACCCAAATCGATTTAACCGTTCACGAACAAATCGAATTCTCCGAGTGGCGTTGGGAGCATATCAACCATGCAGTAAAATTAATTGTCCCCTTCAAACGCTCTGTCTATGAACGAGTTGCAAAAGAATTTTCAAAATTTGAAAAGTAAATCATGAAAAAACAAACGGGTAAAAACGCGCTCATATTTGTTGCGATAACAGTCGCAATCGACGCAATCGGCCTCGGCATAATTATGCCCGTACTGCCAAACCTTATCCAAGAACTTACAGGGCTAGGGCTTGATGAGGCGGCAATTCATGGTGGTTGGTTAACCTTTACATATGCCTTGATGCAATTCATTTTCATGCCAATTATTGGGGGGTTATCAGATGCATACGGGCGTAGAAGAATCATGTTGTTCTCTCTTTTCTTCCTCGGCCTCGATTATCTTCTTATGGGATGGGCACCTACGATTACACTCTTATATCTTGGACGTTTGATTTCAGGTGCAACAGGCGCAACCTATTCCACAGCTAATGCCTATATTGCTGACATATCGCCTCCAGACAAACGGGCACAAAGCTTTGGCGTAATTGGTGCGGCCTTTGGAATTGGTTTTGTTATGGGGCCTGTAATTGGCGGATTGCTTGGTGATATGAATCCTCGCACACCATTTTACGCTGCTGCAATTGCCGCGCTCGTAAATACGATCTATGGCTTTTTCTTTTTCCCAGAAACTTTAAAGCCTGAAAACCGCCGTGCCTTTTCATGGCATCGTGCCAATCCGCTTGGCACTTTTAAATCCATTCTTGCATTACCGCAACTCAAAGGTTTTCTAGTCGTAATGTTTCTGTTCTCATTCGCACATTTTTCTTACCCCGCAGTTTTTTCCTTTTTTACACAACATACTTTTGAATGGTCTCCAAGCGATGTAGGCATTGCACTTGGTTTTTTCGGTGTGTGTTCAGCATTCGTGCAAGGTTATCTGATACGAATAGCCATTCCCAAACTTGGCATGATACAATGCGCAATCATTGGGAGCCTTATGAACGCCATAGCCTTCATAGGGCTTGGTTTCGCGACCTCTGGCATGATAGGTTATTTCTGGCTCATCCCAGCAGCTCTCGGCGGTCTAGCAACACCAGCAATACAACACCTTATGTCTATTCGCGTTGCAGATGATGCTCAAGGTGAACTCCAAGGTGCAATTGGTTCGTTGAGTGGTTTAGCCATGCTTGGTAGCCCCCTCATAATGACCCACCTTTTTCATAGTTTTGCAGCTAAAAATGCCCCTATCAACTTCCCCGGCGCACCTTTTCTCCTCGCAGGCATTCTCGTCGCCATAGGATTACTCGTCTTCATCTGGTCAGTCCGAACTGTTCCAATTGTCGCTAATGAGAAGTCCCACGCAGAGTAATGATGACGATTTCAGGCGGTGCACGAAAACGTGCAGGAAGCATTGAGGTGCCAATACCAGCCGTAACAAATGTCGGTATTTTCCAATAATGGTTGGTGCCATAGGCATATTGGGGGCCAATTTTGGTAGCCGTCACTCTGCGACCAATCAGAGGAATATTAATCTGTCCTCCATGTGTGTGCCCCGCCATTGCTAAGGCTGTATGTGAAGGCATAAGCCCAAAGCTATCTGGGGAATGCATAAAGGCAATGACTGAACTTGAGGCCTCACAGGAAAAAAAGGCACGTCCATCTCGAACACCTGTGTCACTATCGGCGAGCCCAACCAAACATATATCTAAATTACTGGGAAGGTGGATGTTTTCGTTTTCTAAAACACGAACATTCACACTTTTCAATGTATCTCGGATAATATCATTGCTATACCAAGCATCATGATTGCCCATAACAGCATAGACACCAAGCGGCGCGTGTAGCTCGCCAAGGTTTTGCAAACCTTGTTTGATTTCAGCATTAAATTTTGCCTTATGACGCACCGCAGAGACATGTCCATTTACATAATCACCAGCCAAAAGGATAATATCGGGGGCCTGTGCATTCATACGCTTAGCAATCAGAGCAATACGCGGCGCAGAGACATGCACACCGCCAATATGAATATCCGACATCAAGCCTATTTTTATAGGCACCCCATGCCAGTTTTCAGACACAATTTCAACATGTCTAATTTTCAATGTTTTAGGCTCGACTAAGAAACCATAGACAAGGCACAATAGCCCCACAACACAACAGGCAATCATAAAACGAAAAAAACGGGCTTGCGTAAACATAGCCCGTTTAAATACTAAAATATGTCGAGTTTAAGACGACGAAATGGTTTTAAAGTGTTTCTTGAACCATTTTCAAACCGTCAAGATGTTGCGCGGCGTCTAGGCTTGCGTCACCTTCGGAATCGGCCAGAGCTTGCTCGGCACTAGCGATATCTGATGCCAAATCATCGGCACTGACTTCGCTGAGCAATGTTGCTTGTTCCGCCAAAATTGTAAGACCGCTTGGCATGACATCAGCAAAGCCACCTTGGATAAGGTATTTTGTCTCAACGCCCTCATTAAATACTGTAATCGCGCCAGTGCGGATCGCAGCCATGAAGGGTGCGTGATCAGCAAATACGCCGAAATCACCTTCGCTGCCTGGTACGTCCACTTGGTCAACAAGACCAGAGAACAACTCGGCTACTGGAGATACGAGTGAAAACTGTAATTTATCTGCCATTTCAAATTATCCTAATTTGGCTTCAAACAAAGCGGTCGCTTTTTCAAACTTATCGCGACACCCTTGCTTACAAAATCCAACCACGTGGCCTTTGTAAATCGTAAGGCTATCAGCGCTAACAGGGTCGCCCGACCAAGGACATATATCATTGATACAATCCTCAATACTCATTTTTGGTCGGGGCGTCCCTTGCATTAACTAAGCAGCGTCTGCTGCCATTTTTTCTGCTTTGGCAACAACTTCTTCGATGCCACCAACCATGTAGAAAGCTTGTTCTGGAAGGTGATCAAATTCGCCTTCACATAAACCTCTAAATGATTTCACAGTGTCTTTAAGATCAACAAGCAAGCCAGGCATGCCTGTAAAGATTTCAGCAACATGGAAAGGTTGAGACAAGAATTTCTCAACTTTACGTGCACGTGCAACAACCAATTTATCTTCTTCTGAAAGCTCGTCCATACCCAAAATCGCGATGATATCTTGTAGGGATTTATATTTTTGAAGAATTTCTTGAACCATACGGGCAACTTCATAATGATCTTCACCCACAATACGTGGCTCAAGAATACGTGATGTTGAATCGAGTGGATCAACCGCAGGATAGATACCTTTTTCAGAAATCGCACGGTTAAGAACTGTTGTCGCGTCCAAATGGGCAAATGATGTCGCTGGCGCAGGGTCAGTCAAGTCATCGGCTGGCACATAAATCGCTTGCACAGATGTAATCGAACCTTTGTTAGTTGACGTAATACGTTCCTGCATTTGGCCCATTTCGGTAGCCAATGTAGGTTGGTAACCCACAGCAGAAGGAATACGACCAAGAAGCGCTGACACTTCTGAACCCGCTTGTGTAAAGCGGAAAATATTATCCACGAAGAACAAAACATCTTTGCCTTCTTCGTCACGGAAATACTCAGCCTGTGTAAGACCCGTAAGCGCAACACGTGCACGCGCACCTGGAGGCTCATTCATTTGTCCGTATACGAGAGAACAACGGCTATCACCGCCGCCGCCTTCGACGTTCACTTTAGACTCGATCATTTCCCAGTAAAGGTCATTACCTTCACGTGTACGCTCGCCAACACCAGCGAACACAGAGTAACCACCATATGCTTTCGCAATATTATTGATAAGTTCCATAATCAAAACGGTTTTACCAACACCAGCACCACCGAAGAGACCAATTTTACCACCTTTAACATAAGGGCAAAGAAGGTCGATAACTTTGATACCCGTCGCAAGAACTTCTGATTCAGTCGCTTGATCTTTAAACGCAGGCGCTTCTCTATGAATAGACATGCGCTTTGTTGTCTTGATCGGGCCAGCTTCATCAACAGGCTCGCCAATCACGTTCATGATACGGCCAAGTGTCGCTGGGCCAACTGGCACAATGATCGGCTCGCCAGTATCGGCAACAGGTGCGCCACGAACAAGGCCTTCAGTACTGTCCATCGCAATGGTACGTACTGTGCTTTGTCCAAGATGCTGGGCAACTTCGAGAACAAGGCGTTGACCTTGATTTTCACACTCTAACGCGTTGAGAATTGCTGGCAATTCGCCAGTAAATTCCACATCGATAACCGCACCAATAATTTGTGAAATACGACCAGTCGCCTTAAGCGCAGTCTTTTTCACAGCAGGTGTTTTCTTAGCCACTGCTTTTTTAGCTGGAGCTTTCTTCGTTACAGCCTTTTTAACGGCTGCTTTCTTAGTGGCAGGTGTCTTTTTAGGAGTTTGGGCCATTTTCTAGATCCTCTTTCTAAAGCGCTTCTGCGCCGGAAATAATTTCAATCAGTTCAGACGTAATTTGTGCCTGTCGTGTACGGTTAAATGTAAGTGTCAATTTATCAATGCGGTCACCAGCATTACGGGTCGCATTATCCATCGCAGCCATTTTAGACCCCATCTCGCCCGCTTGATTTTCAAGCAAAGCAGAAAGGATTTGTGTATTAATATTGCGTGGAAGCAAAACACTGAGGATACCCTCTTCGTCTGGCTCATATTCATAAGCCGCACCACCAAGATCAGGGCCAGCGAGTTCTTCGCCTTCCGCTGCTTCTGACGCCGCAGGGATCATTATTTTGACAACAGGTGTCTGTGTCATCACATTTTCAAACTCTGCATAGATAAGTTTACAGACATCAAACTCACCGGCTTCAAACATCTCAGTCACTTTGCCACCAAGAGCAGCGCCAATTGCCGCAGTCAGGTGTTTTTCTTCTCTCAAAGAAACAAATTCAACAATCTGAGCGCTATAAAGGCGCGTCAATTGTTCGTGACCTTTTTTACCAATACAGAAAATCTTGACAGTTTTGCCAGCCGCTTCAAGCGCCGTGATCTCTTCACGGGCCTTCCGCACGATATTCGTATTAAAACCACCACAAAGCCCACGGTCTGCTGTTGCAACAACAAGCAATTGCACTTGGTCTGAACCAGTGCCCACTAACATTTTTGGTGCGCCTTCACTGCCAAGCATAGATGCTGACAGATTAGCGATCACAGAGCCGATACGATCAGAGTACGGACGTGATTTCTCTGCAGCAGTTTGCGCTTTACGCAATTTTGCCGCCGCCACCATCTGAATAGCTTTGGTAAGCTTTTGCGTATTTTTAACGCTTTTGATGCGGTTTTGTAATTCTTTCAAGCTGGCCATAGCCGCTCCTAAACTAAATTAACCTAATTAACCCGCAAAATTCGCAGTGAAGTCTGCAAGAACAGATTTCAATGTTGTTTCTAGCTCATCAGTCAATTTCTTGCCTGTTTTAATCGCGCTTAGCAAATCAGTTTGCTGCCCACGAAGATGAGTAAGAAGCTCAGATTCATATTTACGAACCTGTTTAACTGCAACTTTGTCAAGATAGCCACGTGTACCCGCATAAAGCACACATACTTGCTCTTCAACTTGTAGCGGAGAATACTGAGGTTGTTTAAGAAGCTCTGTAAGACGTTCGCCACGCGCAAGAAGTGCTTGTGTCGACGCATCAAGATCAGAACCAAATTGTGCAAATGCAGCCATTTCGCGGTATTGCGCGAGTTCGCCTTTAATAGGACCCGCAACTTGTTTCATCGCTTTAATTTGAGCAGAGGAACCAACACGAGACACTGAAAGACCAACGTTAAGCGCAGGGCGGATACCTTGGAAGAACAAATCTGTTTCCAAGAAAATCTGACCATCTGTAATCGAAATCACATTTGTCGGAATAAACGCAGATACGTCATTACCTTGTGTTTCAATAATAGGCAAAGCTGTTAGTGAACCGCCGCCATTTGCTTCGTTAAGTTTCGCAGAACGCTCAAGAAGGCGGGAGTGAAGATAGAACACATCACCAGGATATGCTTCACGGCCCGGAGGACGACGAAGAAGAAGTGACATTTGACGGTAAGCTACCGCTTGTTTTGAAAGATCATCATATACGATCAAGCCATGCATACCGTTATCACGGAAATATTCGCCCATCGCACAACCAGCAAATGGTGCAAGGAACTGCATAGGTGCAGGCTCAGACGCTGTCGCTGCTACGATGATAGAATATTCCATCGCGCCGTTTTCTTCGAGTGTTTTCACAAGTTGAGCAACAGTTGAACGTTTTTGACCAATCACAACATAGATACAGTAAAGTTTCTCGTTCTCGTCATCATTATCAAACGCAGCTTTTTGATTAAGGATCGCATCAACCGCAACAGCTGTTTTACCAGTTTGGCGATCACCAATGATCAATTCACGTTGACCACGGCCAATCGGAATAAGCGCGTCAATCGCTTTAATACCAGTTTGCACAGGTTCATGCACAGATTTACGCGGAATAATACCGGGCGCTTTCACATCAACACGGCGACGTTCTTTAATATTTTTAAGAGGGCCTTTGCCATCGATAGGTTCGCCAAGCGCATTCACAACGCGACCAAGAAGTCCTTTACCAACGGGAACATCAACGATTTCGCCGAGACGTTTAACTGTATCGCCTTCTTTAATACCACGGTCATCACCAAAGATAACAACACCGACATTGTCGCTTTCGAGGTTAAGCGCCATGCCCTTAACACCACCTGGGAATTCAACCATTTCACCAGCGCCGACATTGTCTAAGCCGTGAATACGGGCAATACCATCCCCGACGGACAAAACTTGCCCAATGTCTGTAACTTTAGCAGTAGTGCCAAAGCCTTTAATTTGTTTTTTCAGAATGCTAGAAATTTCTGCGGCGCGAATATCCATGAGATTATGCCTCTTTCATTGCCATTTTCAAACCCTCAAGTTTAGTCTTGAGAGTGCTATCAAAATAACGGGATCCGATTTTTACGGCAAATCCCCCGAGTAGTTCCGGATCAATATGGGTTTCAATAGCCACATTGCGTCCGAGTGATTTTTTCAATTGTGTCTTAATAGACGTAAGTTGTGCGGCACTTAGTTTCGTCGCAGAAAAAACTTGCGCGCTTCCTGTGCCTTTTTTTGCGGCAACCATTTCATTAAACGCGCTAATCATCGCAGGAATCTCTCCTGCACGTTGATTCTGCGTACATGTACCAATAAATTGAGTTGTCAATTTTCCGAGTTTTGCTTTCTTAGCAATCGCCAACAAAGCCTTTGACTTATCAGCGTCAGAAATAACAGGGCTATTTGCCAAGCGTGTTAAATCTTCGCTCTTGGCGAAAAGGCCCTTAAGAGTCTTCAAGTCTTTTTCGACTGTTTTCAAAGACTTAGAGCTTTCAGCAAGCTCTAACAGGGCTGAAGCATAACGTTTTGCTGCTTCGCTTACGATCACATCAGTGTTCGACATGAATTAAACTCTCTTTTAAAATCACCAGCTTCCGTAAAAACTTAGGCAAGGCTGGGTGAATTAACTTAAAAAATCGACTCATACGACCCTAATAGCCGTAAAGCACTCGCCTCTTAGCATGTGTTTTTTGTGATTCCAAGCCCTGTTTTCAAGTGTTTTTTACTTGTGCCTTAATGAAAGGTTTTTCTGAGGTAGAATACAGAGAAACTTCACCTAAAAACTTAATTTAACACCGCCGCCATAGCCTTGATCAGAATCCCAGCCAGCAGCTAAAGAAAAATGATTATTAATAGTGTAATTTAACCCTGCGCGATATTCCTCGTCCGTAGAGGCGTCCCACTCGAATGCCAGTCTGGACGTTAGCTGTAATGACGAACCAATTTCTAACTCAACATGACCATCACTCGCCAATTGCAAATCCGCGTCAATCAAAAGCGGCAATACATATTGTACACCAAGTACGGCGTGAGTCTCGGACGAAGCCCCCCCGTCTTGCTCAGAACGCACACCGCCATAGACAGACAAGAAACGATTTACATAACGCTTGGCCACAAACTGCACATCATATGTATCGTCATAGTCCCAGTCATATTCAATATCAAAGCCCGTATTGGCATTGCTTATACGCGCCTCACCAAAAACCATATTATTTTGAAGCGTATGTTCATTGGCCGCGTACCACGGATTACGGGCAATCTTCTTGCGGATAGCATTCGTATATTTCGTACTGCCCTCATAACTGACGATCCGCGCCATGCCGCCCATCATGTGATAGAGGTTATGACAATGGAAAAACCAGTCTTTCTCCTCATTGGCCGCGAATTCAATAATCACAATACTCATGGGCGCGACATTCACAGTATGCTTAAGCGGACTATAATCCCCCTGCCCATTCAAAACACGAAAGAAATGACCATGAAGATGTATCGGGTGATGCATCATGGTCTCATTCTTCAACACAAATTTCACTGTCTCGCCTTTTTTAATCAAAATGCTATCGGCTTGCGACAGAATTTTATTATCAAACGACCAAACATACCGCTCCATATTACCCGTAAGAGAAAGATTGACTGTACGGGTATTCATTTGCTGCAAATTGGTTTTCACAGGTGATCTCAACGATTTATAATCGCTCATATACGCAATAACAGATTTCGACGTGTCTATCTCCATCGGCATTTCATGCCCCATAGACTTCATAGTATTTTGGGTCATAGGCATAAGCCCCATATCCCCATGCCCCATCTTACTATGATCCATATCGGTATGGTTCATCATGCTATGACCCATCTGTTCATGATCCATAGGCATCGGTGCTGTCATAGGCATATCCTCATGCCCCATTTTGGTGTGATCCATCTCGCCCATATCCATATCCCCATGCCCCATCATATCATGGCTTTGGATATAGAGATTTGGGCGTGCAATATCTGGCGCAGGCATTTTATGGCCTTGGCCAAGCCACACGCTCGCATACCCCGTGCCATCTTCTGACGTCGCACGTAACTCATAGGCCATATCCATTGGCAATTTCACAAGCACATCATAGGTCTCCGCGACCGACAAACGTAAACGCGTCACCTGAATATGCTCTACATCAATACCGTCGGCCGCAATAATGGTCATAGGTCCACCTGCAAATTCTACATTAAAATAAGTAGACGCCGCCGCATTGACCAATCGTAATTTAATCATCTCGCCAACAAGCTGCACGCCCAAGTCTTGCACCTGAACGCCATTAACAAGGAATGCGTCATAGCCAACATCGGACAAATCCATAGGCCCCATACGCGACAAAGCCCCGTTAATACGGTTTTTCACAGCCTCACCGCCATTGGCAAACACACCCGCCCATGATTGTACGCTGCCCTTTTTAAGAGCGTAATAATCGCCGTCTTTTTTTAAGTTTTTCATAATCTGTTTTGGGTCTTCATCCGACCAGTCCGAGAACACAATCACATGCTCTTTGGGCAACATAGTTTTGTCCCCCATATTCATATGAGACATTTTAGGCTTCATCTTTTTCTTGGGATGTAAAACCATAGCGCCGTAAACACCGCGTTGCTCTTGCAAGCCTGTATGGGAATGATACCAATATGTACCGCTTTGAATGATTGGGTATTCAAAAGTATGGGACATACCAGCCTCTATCGGCGTTGTCGTTAAATACGAAATACCGTCCTGCTCATTTGGCAGTAAAATACCGTGCCAATGAATCGACGTTTGCACATCCATTTTATTATGGAATGTCACACGTAAAATATCGCCTTCACGCGCCGTAATCACGGGCCCCGGCGTCTGTCCACCGACTGTCATGCCAGGAACAAGCTTACCCGTTTTATTAACCATGGATTTCGCAATATCAAATTCATATTCCACCGTTTCAGCGAACACATTTGACGCCCCGAACAGCAAAAGAACAATGCCCGTTATCCACATTTTAAACAGTGTTGTAATTCTCGTCATGTTGGTCACCACAGATTATATTTTCGTTACAAACTATATACACACTCTGTTCGCCAGCAAAAACACTTTATAATTACATTTTGACAAGCTCTACATAAACCCCTGCGGATCAATGTCGATCTGGAGTTTCGTCTTATTTGGAGGCCGCAAACGGGATTTCCAACTATTCATATAGGCCGACAGATTTACGCTCGGTTCTGCCTTAATCAACAGTCTACGCCGATGCCGCCCACGTAATATAGCAATCGGCGCCTCACTTGGCCCCATAATCTCAATTCCTTCAGCGCGGGGCGCTTTGGCAAGAAACTTTCGGGCAAACTCATCCGCTTTATTGGCGTCAGGCGCAGAGATGATCACCGCCGCTAATTTCCCATATGGCGGCAAGCCTAGCAGTTCACGCATAGCAAGTTCTGCCGCGATAAACCCCTCGCGGTCACCATCCGCCAAGGCTTCTAGAGCTTCATGTTCGGGCATATGGGTTTGGATCAAAGCGCGCCCCGGTTTCTCTGCCCGACCTGCTCGACCTGCGACCTGTACAAGGGTTTGGTATGTCCGTTCCCCTGCTCGTAAATCACCGCCTGCCAGACCAAGATCACCATCCACAACACCAACAAAAGTCAGATGCGGGAAATTATGACCTTTCACAACCATTTGCGTCCCGACCATAATATCAATATCGCCTGCCGCCATTGCTTCCATACGTGCACGAATACGCTCTGGATTACCTGCTGTATCAGACGAAAGCACTTCTATTCGTGCGTCGGGGAATAATATAGCCGCCTCTTCGGCCACACGTTCAACCCCTGGCCCCACTGCGTGCAAACTATCTTCAACTTTACACTCAGGACACGCACGCGGCATCGGCATGGAAAACCCAGTATGATGACACATTGCACGCCCTGTACGCCTATGTTCGACAAGCCAGCTATCTGTATCAGGAGATTTCAGCTTGCCCCCACATGCCCGACAGATAATCAACGGCGCATAACCACGCCTATTCAGATACAACATGGCTTGATCGCCCTGATCCAGCGCCGCCTTCACACCATCAACAAGGGGCTGTGACAGGAATTTTCCAGACGGTAACGGGTCTTCTTTTAAATCCACAAGTTCGATTTCAGGCATAACCGCAGAGCCAGGTCGCTCTGGCAAAATCACATGCACATACCGTCCAGTCCGCGCATTGGTCAGGCTTTCCAGTGACGGCGTTGCAGATGCAAGCACAATAGACGCCCCCGACAATTTCGCCTTCACGACCGACATGTCACGGGCATTATAGATCACACCCTCGTCTTGTTTATAGGAATTATCGTGCTCCTCATCGACCACAATCAATTGCAAATCCGCATAGGGCAGATAAAGCGCAGAACGCGCCCCAACCACTAATTTCGCACGCCCCTGCGCTACTTCGCGCCATGTACGCCGCCGTGCGGCCTCCCCCATAGCCGAATGCCATTGTGCAGGTTCAGCGTCGAACCGTTCTGTAAATCGTCTAAGCCCTGCCTGTGTCAGTGCGATTTCAGGCACAAGGATCAGCACCTGCCCGCCTTGACGCAAAGCTTGCGCCGCAGCCTCCAGATAAACCTCCGTTTTGCCCGAACCCGTCACGCCGTCCAGAAGCGCAATGTTAAAGCTTTGCTCTGCCACCAAATCTGACAAGACTTTCCCTGCGGCAATCTGTTTCGGGGTCAGCGCAAATTTACGTTCGTCATAGTCTGGGTTTGGTACATCAAATGGCGGATCAAGTGGCGCAGTAATTTGTTCTAACAACCCCGAAACACCTGCCATTGTTTTCACAACAGACGCGGACACACTTGCAAGCTTGGCAATATCCGCCGCCCGTGCCGGCCATACGCCCTCTAAATCAAGCACACGTTTACGCGCTGGACTTAAACCTGCCAATCGCACTGTAGTGCTAGGTTGATAAAGGGTGACAATCGGGCTTGGGTCTAGTGCCTTATAGCTACGCAAAACCATACGCAAAACCATGCCGAGCGACGCGCAATTATATTTGGCAGTCCAATCAACAAATTTCAACATGCCGACATTTAAACCACGACAATTTTTACGCTCTGCGATTTCCTTAAGCTTGCGTCCAGGTATGGATTCGGATTCCGCCGTGCCAAGCTCCCACACCACACCAAGCTTCATCTGCTTACCAATGGGCGCAAAAACAAAGTCTCCACGGGCCACGCGCATGCCTTGCGGCACCACATAGTCAAATGGCTCGGGTACATTTACCGGAAACAAGATTTTCGCAATTGATCTCATAATATAAGTCTCATGGAACAGGTATTTCCCATTCCCCGCGACTTTACAATGATTCGGATGCGCTCACCGCATATTACTTATTATTTTGTWGGATCTTTAACCAATTTCAAACTWGGCRTAGARGAWTTGYTTGATGTYGTARCRTGCGCCTGACCAATCGYCCCGTTTTGCCCWGCCCGYCCATTATCRTARAARCTTTGRCCAACAGCAATRCCRCTAATKGARGAATACTCWCCCAATTTCTTAGCCTGCTTATGATGGTCARCCTTCAARTCTTCCATTTCAGMCAGTAAATTRATGAAACGATCTTTCAAAGCGGARTARTTYGCTTCYACWTCTGCAAGCGCSCYACGGTTTTCTGCTAAATCCRYGGTYTCTTKATCYAAWCGMYCTGACATTTCTTCAACRCGACGKGCATTSCGTTCYGCATTCGCYTTYARCTTCATTTTATCAAGYTTGTCATAATCRCTCATTTCAGAATTAACTTTCAGYTGMGCTTTCAGACCRTCAATCATCGCATTMARYGCGAAAACTTTATCATCATTRCGGAGYCTTACATCAGACATRCTTGTTTGATGTGTATTTCTCTCATAYTTTATTTTCTCKAGTTTCGACAAAGCCTCGATTTGTGTAGATTTCAGCTCGGAATAATCAAGACGAAGCACTTTTAGATCAGCCTCAGCKGCCTCRCGGCCRTTCTTTTCATCCTCGACRCGCGCATTMAGCATGCCWGWTTGTTTTTCAAGTTCAGTATTTTGACGWGACAACAACAATTCGAYTTCACGTAGCGAAGARAYATCATCTTGCAACACCAATTGTGCRGATTCCARACTYGMYTGYTTKACMWSMAGTCCACGRTTTTCATTTAAAGACAAATCATATTCYACATTTAGRTTTGCATATTTACCAATYTGYTCACGRATACGCTCKTCTTGYTCTAAAATTTGCCCGCGACWGGTATCAAGYTCAAGGCTCGTTTCCTYRAARCGGTTTTTATARGCAACAGATTTACTCTCRAGCTCRCTAATCCATACTTTTTTATTCGTGATATCGCTTTGCGCCACTTCCAACTGGGTTTTCAAGTCCGCGTTTTCAGGCATAAGGCGCTCGATACTGACCACATTCAACTCTGATGTTTTCATAAAGCCATTCAGCTTCTCAATTTCCACAATCGAGTTTTTGTTTAAGCGCATGCTTTCCCGTAAAGCCGTGACGGTTTTACTTAAATCCTGCTTCAGCGTATTTATTTCGCGAATTTGCTCGGATTTTGCCGCTGGCAAATCCATTGCGCGGGCACGCCGAGATGCTCTATCGACCACGGGTTTAGCCATGTCTTGTAAACTGATATTTTGAATTTTAAAATTACTGGCTTCACTAAGGGCGTTTTTGTCCAAAAACTTTTTAGATATGCCTTTTGTCGACTCACTCAATTTACTTAGAATTCCCACGCGAATCTCCTAGCTACATTCTCAACGCATACTCCCCCAAGCTCGCCGCAACAAACACACGCTTAACTTGAAAAAATACCCCACAGCGTGTTGAAAACGAATCAACACAACTCCAACTTTCCAAAATATAGCTAATACTTCCTTAACGGCTATTAACTAGTTTCCCAGCATGAGCAGCCACGCCGAAATCAACAAAATTTCAACCGACGAAGCCATACGGCTTTTTTTGGCCCACCTCAGTGGCGAACGGCGTTTGGCAAACAAAACCGTCATTGCCTATCAAAATGACCTTAGCCATTTTATGGGCTTTATGAGCACTCATATGGGGCGGACATTAAAGCTCGGCGATTTGGCAAAAATCACCATTTCAGACTTCCGAAGTTATATGGCAAGCCGCAGACGAGGCCAAAATGCCATTTCAGCAAGCTCGCTTGCCCGTAATCTTTCGACACTCCGCGTTTTCTTTCGCTATCTAAATCGTCGCTGGGATATCAAGAACAACGCGGTCACATTAATCCGAGGGCCACGCCTTCCCAAACGCCTCCCAAAACCGATAAGCGTCGAGGCTAGCAAAGCGCTCCTCGCGGCACCATCGCCACGCCCAACCTCACACTGGGAATCCGCGCGCGACACCGCCGTGTTCACATTGCTCTACGGCGCAGGTCTTCGTATTTCAGAAGCGCTCTCCCTCACATGGGCCGACACAAATATTGGCGACAGTTTACGCCTCGTTGGCAAGGGAAACAAAACCCGCCTTGTTCCCATCTTGCCAATTATCCGCGACGCGATAACTGAATACGTGCGTGCCTATGAAGACGCCGCCGCGCACCAGAAAATATTTGAAAAAGACGACGCCCTGTTTCGTGCAAAACGCGGTGGGCCATTGCGCCCTGAAACAATTCAAAAAAACATTCGGCTCCTGCGCGTGCAGCTTGGCCTGCCCCATACAACAACACCGCACGCCCTCCGCCACTCATTTGCCACACACCTGCTTGCAGGCGGTGGTGATCTGCGAACAATCCAAGAATTACTTGGCCATGCCAGCCTAGCTTCAACCCAAATTTACACAGATGTCGATGCCTCAAGCCTGATACGCATTCACCAAACGCACCACCCACGCAGTTAAAACTTAATAATTACAAAGCATTAGGCTCAAAACCAGACTCAAAAAATCCCTATATTTTCGGGGCTTACACTATATCCAAGCACGCACGCCCCAATGTAGTTCCCCTATAATTACAGCTACTTACATCCAAAATTAGAATCAAAGCCCTCTAATTTTGAAATATTCAGCCTTATCAGCCACTATTCCGACACCACATAGAAGGTACGGGTCGCACTTCATTATGAAGTACCATTATATTACAACAGGCTAGATCCACCACACGATTCAAACACCTGATACATTATCGTTCTTTGAGCTCTATGTTTAAGACGAATACTTTAGTTTGTTTTTCAAACTAGTTTGCAATAAACGCAATATTGAACATTACGAAAATGGAGATTAAAATGACAAAAATAGAAATACTTGATGACCTCGCCTATGTTAAATCCACCTATATTAAATCCATGGCCGAAGAAGGGAAAAACGTACCTCTATTGGGCGGCAATATCGGCCTGATGTGGGCAATACTCAGCACGATCACCCTACTCCTCCATTGGGCAATTATTGCTAAACACATCAATATATCTTTTGAATATATCGGTTTCATCTGGATGGTTTTCGGGATCACAGGCGGAATACTTACGACCATACTCGGTAAAAAAATAGATAAAAAACCAGGCGCGTCCTCAGTCGCAAACCGCGTTTCCTCAACGCTGTGGCCAAGTATTTCAGTCCTAATTTTCACCTATGCCATCGCGGTAGGCATCAGTCATATACTCGCAAAAAACACGCCCTTATTATTTGACACCATTCCCGCATTTGCCTTTGGGTGCCACTTTTTGGCCTACACACTTATCGCAAAAATAAGTGGCCAAAAATGGATGTATAGTTTCGCTATGATCGCACTTGCCCTCGTACCAATCTGCATGTATTTTCTCGGAAACACGACACTTTACCTGATCGCCACTCTCGGTGTATTTACGGTGGGCGTCATTCCGTCCCTCATCAGCATAAAGCATGAACCGCGTCTGGATGTATAATGATGAGTACTGACATTCACAGAATTGACGATATTATTCATGGGCGATTACGCCTTGGTATCATGGCTTATTTATCCACTGCAAGCCCTGCCAGCTTCCCTGATTTACTTAACAGAACTGGTGCTACGAATGGAAATTTATCGACCCACCTGACCAAGTTAGAAACCGCAGGTTATATTCGTCAAGAAAAAGGCTATAACGGCAAACGCCCGCAAACCCTCGTGCATTTAACAGAAGACGGGCGCACCGCATGGATCACGTATTTAGACACTATGCGCGTTATGTTGGGTTTATAAAGAAAGAAAGAAATATGGGATATTCACAACAAAGCCAAGAGGCTGGACGGACACTTTTGCCAGACTTAGTACGTGTATTTGCGCTGATTGGTATTGCACTCGTCAATGTGACCTTGCTCGCCTATCCTATAAATACAGGTTATCATGACGGCGCAATGGTGACATTCGCTGATAAAGGCACAGATTTCCTCGTCAATTCGGTTTTCACCCTCAAATCCTACACATTATTCTCATTTATGTTCGGCGTAGGCTTTGCATTTCAAATGAAAGGCGCACAAATGCGCGGCAAGGGCTTTGGCGCACGTTATTCACGCCGTATATTTGGCCTTTTCGTACTCGGCGCGCTTCATGGAGCCTTCTTGTACCAAGGCGACATCCTGTTCTTATACGGTATATTAGGTACAATTTTATTCTTGTTCAGAGACGCAAGCGTCAAAACACTCATAAAAACAGGCATTGGCGTCTACGTCTTCCAAACCGTGATTATGGGCCTCGGCACTGCCGCAATCTATTTTGGCCATCAATTCGCTGCTGAAGATATGGCAGCAGAACTCGTCAGCATGCAGGAGGCAGACATAAAGTCCCTTGCGGCATTTGGCTCTGGCACATTCATAGAAGCAGCCACGGTTCGCTTCGCCCAATGGCTACAAATCGTAGGCTTTGGCTCCCTAATACAAGGCTTTGGCGCATTTGCTTTCTTCCTGTTTGGCCTTGCCGCCGTAAAATCAGAGATTATTGCCAACCCTAGCGCTCAGATCTGGTCAAAGTTTCGGAGAATTTTCCTCCCCATTGGCTTGATTGGCAGTGCTATCGGCGCATATATCTATACCTCTACCGATGATATGATGTCTGTCGAGATGATGCTCGGCATGTTCATCATGACCGCCGCGTCCCCATTTTCGACAGCAGGCTATCTCGGTCTAATCGCAAAATGGTCAGAAGGGCCAATGACGGGCTTTAAAACATTTATGGCTAGGGGCGGCACCGCCACCCTCACCGCCTATTTAATGCAAAGCTTGCTCATGTCATATATTTTCTGTGGATACGGCCTTGGCTATTACGCGAAATTAGGGGCCGCCCAATGTATTGCTATCGCTCTTGCTGTCGCCGTTTTCACCATTATCTTTGCCAGTGTCTGGCGTATATATTTCAAACGTGGCCTTATGGAAAACCTACTCCGCAGTTGGACATATTTGGGAAAACGCTAAACCCATGCCCACACGCAATTAATACATAGTCTTTCGAAAACAAATCCGATACAAGGCAACGACCTTGTATCGGATTTTTGTTAGGAACACTCCATGTCAATTGATGCCTCCCTATTAGAACGCGCCAATAATGTTTGTGAATTGTGTAGCGCCAGTGACGACCTTGCCGCCTATATTGTCGGCCCCGACGCAGGCTCCCCGAATGATACAATCATCGTTGCGTGCCAAACGTGCACGGGCCAAATTGACGGCGGCGCGCTAAATTCTGATCATTGGAAATCCCTCGAAACCTCAATGTGGAGCACGGTCATTCCTGTGCAAGTTCTGGCATGGCGCATGCTCACCCGTCTTTCAAACGAGAGCTGGGCAAGCGATCTTCTCGACATGATGTATCTCGAAGACGATATAAAAACATGGGCCGAAGCAGGCCTGCCCGACGAAGGCGACACGCCAAACGCACCGACACTCGACAGCAATGGCGCAGAGCTAAAAGACGGCGACACCGTCACCATTATCAAAGACCTTGTGGTCAAAGGCGCAGGCTTTACCGCCAAACGCGGCACGTCTGTACGCAACATCTCCCTCACCACAAACCCCGAACATATCGAAGGCCGCGTCAACGGCACCCGCATTGTCCTCATCAGCGCCTTCTTAAAGAAAGCCGTGTAACCGATTCATTTGATTCAAGGTTTTCGAATTTTCGAGTGCGGTTAACCTGTATTACAGGTATAAGTAGCGCATGAAAAAAGAATCAAAAACAAAACCATCCAAAAATTGGAATTGGTTCGAAGCGCAATTACGCACCAAGCTTTTGATAGTCGCGGCTCTACTCGCAGCCCTCTATCTTGGGTTTTTCGTTTACGCCTTTTTTTGGCAGGGCGTAAATATTTTGAGCCTGCATCAACTCGGCCTCAATAAATACGCAACAAACAAAGCCGAGATTTTAAAGAATATAATTTGGACATATGGCCTATTGCTTGGCGGCGCATTCGCAATCCTCGGCCTCGTCAACGCCATCCACCGCACCCAACAAACCGATAAACAAATAGACGCCGATCACCGACGCCTAGAACTAGAACAAACCTCCGAACGCCGAAGAACCGACGCAGATATTTTCGCAAGATCAGTAGAGCAACTAGGCCATAAAGAAATGGCAATTAGATTAGGTGGTTTATATTCAATAGAAAATCTAGCACGTAGTGCGATAGCTTTGCCACGAGACGAAGATAATAAAGCCTACCTAAATAGCTTACTCGAAACACTTGCTGCATTTATTCGCATGAGGGCAATTATACCAAGTGAAGAAACCCAAAACGACGATGACCGTGTGGCAACAGATATTGAATCCTCGATACGTGTTATCGCACGAACGTTTCCTTATAAAGTAAGAAAAGGCATTACCGATGAACGTGTCGATTTACGTAAATGTTATTTACCTATGCTCGAATTACCCTCTGGGGTAAACTTGCAAGAATTTGACTTTTCAAATTCTAAATTACAGAAAGCAGAAATAGTTTCAGCAAATTTGCAAGGATCAATTTTTATTGAAACGTGTTTAAAAAATTCTTATCTATTAAAATCAAATTTTTATGATTGTCTTTTTATGAACGCCAACTTTACCGGAACAACTTTTAAAAACTCTTCACTAAAAAAGGCATGTATTATGGACTCTACGTTTTCATACACAGACTTATCTGAAGCAAATTTAACCTCCGCAGAATTCTTAGCATGTGATTTCCAGACCCCTTTGCTAACAAAAACAATTCTTAGCAAAGTTAAATTCGTAGGCACAAAGATCAACCTTGAAATGTTTGATGCCGTAATACCAAATTGTTTATGGGATCCCGAATTTCCCCCAGAAATAAGCGGGAGTTTAAACAGTCAAGAATTACATAGAACTATTACAGCACGTACAAAAGTCATTAAAAAAAACAATCTCTGGCAAAAGCACTTAACCAACCTAACTAAAGAAGAATAACCCTTCCCTACATCTGCATAGCCCATTTTTCGACGTCCATAGCGGCCTGACGGACGGCTTCGGAGCAGGTGGGGTGGGCGTGGCAGGTGCGGGCGATGTCTTCCGATGAGGCACGGAATTCCATAGCGAGGGCCACCTCGCCAATCATTTCACCAACACCAACACCGATCATATGTGCGCCAAGGATTTCGTCTGTCTCTGCATGTGCAAGGATTTTGACGAAACCGTCTGTTTCGTGGTTTGCACGGGCGCGAGAATTGGCCGCGAATGGGAATTTACCGACTTTGAACGGAATGCCTTCTGCTTTCAATTGCTCGGATGTTTTCCCGACACTGGCGATTTCAGGCTTGGTATAGACCACACCCGGAATAACATCATAATTCACATGTCCTGCTTTGCCAGCGATCAGCTCAGCCACGGCCACACCTTCGTCTTCGGCTTTGTGGGCAAGCATTGGCCCCGGTGTGCAATCGCCCACCGCCCAAATGCTATCAACACTGGTTTTAAAATGAGACGTCTGGATAAAACCACGTTTATCCGTCGTGACACCTACGCCCTCAAGGCCTAGCCCTGTTGTGAACGGACGACGCCCGATACAGACAAGCACCACATCGGTTTCAATATCTTTCGGTTTGCCACCTGCGGATGCCTCTGTCTTGACGACAATACCGTCTTTGGTTTTGTTAATGCCTGTGACTTTGCGTTTAAGTTCGAATTTCATTTTTTGACGTTTAAGCAAACGCGCACCCTGTTTTTGCACTTCGCCTTCCATACCCGGCAAGATATGGTCAAGATATTCAACAACAGTTACTTCGGAACCCAAACGACGCCAGACAGAGCCAAGCTCGAGCCCGATCACCCCTGCGCCAATCACAAGGAGTTTCTTTGGCACTTCGGTCAAAGAAAGCGCGCCCGTAGAGGACACGATCTGTTTCTCGTCAATTTCAATACCCGGAAGTGTCGCCACTTCTGAACCTGTCGCAATTACAATATTTTTAGTTTTTAGCTGTTTGCCATCAACATCAACGGTCGTGCCGTCAATAATTTTACCAAAGCCGAAAATATGTTCGACATTGTTCTTTTTGAACAAGAAAGCGATACCTTGGGTAAGGCCCTCTACGGTTTTTTCTTTGGCGGCCAACATGGTTGGGAGATCAAGTTCGACAGTGGCTTTAATACCCATGCCTGCGAAGTCATTTTGCGCGGTCTCGTACATTTCTGACGCGTGCAACAATGATTTTGAAGGGATACAACCAACATTCAGGCATGTTCCGCCCAATGTTTTGCGCGTTTCGATACATGCAACCTTCAACCCCAATTGGCCAGCCCGGATCGCGCAATTATAACCACCAGGGCCACCACCAACAACAACAACATCATATATTTCAGACATAATAGGCCTCGCTCTATTTAGAGAATACTCTGGTGCTAAATTGCCCCGATTGAGCCCAATCGTCAAGATAGAATAATGCAATAAAGCTATGCATAGTAATGCCGCTAATGATCCATTTAATAATCTGGCAAGCCTTGTCTAATAATCTGGCAAGCCTTGTAGGATTTCTACATATAAAAGCTCGATACGTGTACGCCGTTCCAAATTGATCGGTGTATACATTTGTTGATACCCAATCATGGTCGCATAATTCATCACAGCCAAGTCTATGGCGTGTTGAGAGCTAATGTTTTTGGCTTGCTTTAAAAGACTGGCTACATATTCGATACGGCGGTTATCAACGGCTTCGATCGCGCGTGCCACTTGTGTATCCGCACCTGCCCAACGGCGCAATTCACGCCCCACCCCCATATCCATTGCCGCAGTGATTGCGTTCAGAGATTTCAGTTTCTCTACTGGTGAAGCCTGTGTTTCCACCTGATCAATGACAGATTGGGTAAAGCGGTCACCCCAATGCGCCAGCAAATCCGCCACAAACACATCACGGCTTTTGAAATGGTGATAAAACGAGCCTTTGGTACGTTTGGCAAGCTTGCAAAGATGTTCAATACGAATAGCTAGCGCCCCCTCTTTCGAGAGAACCTTAAGGCCAAGATCAAGCCAATCTGTTTTTGAAAACCGTGTCATTTAAACCCGACAACACCTAAAACCAAAGGAACAAGAAACAACAACCATTGCGGAAAATCAAAAAAACGCCATTTATTCAGTGCAACAATGCCAAAACTCCACATCATAAAGGCCATACACAACCCCGTTGCGGCGAATGCTAGCTCTATACCGTCCTGATGCTCTGCCGCCCATAAAAACATAGCCCCTATCGCCACAAGCGTAATCGTCACCAAATGCCAACAATAATAATTGGTATATTTCGAAACCCTGCCCATGCTAGAATTCAGTAATGGTCGCGCAGCGATTTTACCGCCGCCGAATATGTGCAGCAAACATATGCTAAAACTGGCGATACTGGCCGCTAAAAACCAAATATTCATTATAACCTCCCCCATATTTGATACATACCGATTACGTGAACGATACCCAAACCTAAACAAATCGCGCTTGACCAAATGGCAAATGGAGAAATATTCCCGCCTACAAGCAAGAGCACAGGCACAAACACCAGT
The DNA here is from genome assembly GCA_002733905.1 of Robiginitomaculum sp. Classification (GTDB taxonomy): domain Bacteria; phylum Pseudomonadota; class Alphaproteobacteria; order Caulobacterales; family Maricaulaceae; genus Robiginitomaculum_A. The sequence continues at coordinate 33,972 of NVXK01000018.1, forward strand.
CCGCGCACAAGATACACAGCCGTAATTGCTACTAATATCCATTTCAAGAATGGTAGAGCCAACGGCACACCAGCCCCGTTAGGCGTTGCCGCCCCTGTTACCGCGTACACGCCCCAAATGATCAACACTATGCCAATGATCAGCGTCTCTACCCCCGGTATCCACGATCCCGTCTCAGCAAACCGCGCAAAGCCTTCCCCTGCACCAAAAAACCGCAAATAATTAGGGCCACCAATAATGCAGAGGATATGCAGGAAAGCCGCCATAAAACTCAACATGCCACCGATGAATAAATAAGGGTTGATTGGGGGCAAGGCTAATGTCTGCATATGCGTCTCCGTCAATTACATACCATAAAGTACGGTATGTATACTCTAGAGTCAAGCACAAGCTATACCCATAAAAAAACCCGCATCCAAGAAGGTGCAGGCTCAAATTTCAAACAAATATTGATTTTAGAGCAACCACCCTCGTTTGTTCGCAACACGCGCAATCAAAATCAGCAAGACGGCGACAGCAGGAATAGCAAGCGTCATCAACATATTAGCACCAACGAGAGTATGCCCAATACCACTAATACCGAACACATAATATTGCTGAGCGAGAACTGCGACGAGTGAAGTCAACAGCAATGTTAGCGCCAAACGTTTCTTAAGCAAAAGGCACAAACTCCCAGCGACGCCAGCAAAAACCGCAACACCAAAAGCGGCCGTATACCATAATGGCTCTGCCGCAAGTGCATCCTGTGCCACTTGCGGTAACTTAGCAATCATATCATTGGTCATCGTAATTTTCGCAAGAAACTGCCCTGCTCCTAAACTGTTCCAGATCAGCGCAGTCAGACTAACAATGCGAAACCACGCCGCGGGCTGGTTATCATTTTCTGTGAGCATTAAATCCCCCTCTTATTTCAACCAACCTTTGGCTTTTGATTTTTTTGCGTGCCAAAATGCGAGTATAGCAAGTCCAAGAACAACGCCTGACATTGCGGTTTGCCCAGTGCTCATCATTGTATGGGCTTTGTCGATTGCATGTGTCGCAAATGTTGAAATAACCACACACACTAATGATAATGTAAAGAGCGGCGCAGCCCAAGCGCGGCGTAATACTAACCCCAAAGCCCCGAACGCACTGCTAAAAATAGCAATGCCAAAAACCACCGTATGCCATATAGGGAAATCGTTATAATACTCAACATAGGCCTGAGTATATGTACCATCAACGACATATTTAGCCATTTTCTCAGGCGTTGTTGTCATGAAATCATAAAACACCCATAGGCCCATTAACGCCCACAGTGCCAATATTACAGTTAAAACCCAAAACCATACACTCGGTTTATTCACAATATGTTCCGACATAACATCTCCCTTATTTTATTTATAAGAGAGATTTAGCATGTATTTGACGTGTTTGAAAGCCTGAGAACGTATTAGAGATCACGTATTAGAGATCAAGCAACATACGTTCCGGATCTTCGAGGCATTCTTTGACACGTACAAGGAATGTTACCGCGCCTTTGCCGTCTACGATACGGTGATCATATGACAAAGCGAGATACATCATTGGCCGAATAACGATTTGGTCGTCAACAACAACGGCCCGTTTTTCGATTTTATGCATGCCGAGAATACCAGATTGCGGAGGGTTCAAAATTGGAGAAGACAAGAGAGACCCATAGACACCACCATTAGAAATCGTGAATGTACCGCCGCTCATATCGTCCATAGACAATTTACCGTCGCGCGCTTTCTTACCCAACGCACCAATGCCTTTTTCAATCCCTGCGAGCGAGAGCATATCTGCGTCCCGCAAAACAGGCACAACCAAACCTTTTTCCGTGCCAACCGCAATCGAAACATCATAAAAGTTTTTATAAATAACGTCCGTGCCATCGACCTCAGCGTTCACACTCGGAACGTCTTTTAATGCTGTCACACACGCTTTGACGAAAAAGCTCATAAAGCCAAGCTTCACACCATGTTTGTCGATAAAGACTTGCTTATACTGCTTACGCATTTCCATAATATTGGTCATATCCACCTCATTATAGGTGGTCAGCATAGCAGCTGTATTTTGCGCGTCCTTCAAACGGCGTGCAATTGTTTGACGCAAACGAGACATGCGTACACGTTCTTCACGCGGCCCTGTTTCACGCGGCGCACTTGGCGCACCTGACGCGATAACAACAGGCGTAGCGGCTACAGGTGCAGCTTTCGCACTAAGCGCGTCACCTTTCGTGATACGTCCATCTTTACCACTGCCTGCTATCGCAGATGCGTCGAGACCTTTTTCTGTAATAATTCGCTGTGCAGACGGCATTGGATCCTTGCCAGAAGACACGGCAGGCGTGGTTGCAACAGGCGCAACATTTGGCGCAGACGCCGCAGGTGCATCACCTGTAATCAAACGCGCAAGCGTCGCTCCGACCAAAGCAATTTCGCCTTCGGGAATAAGAATTTCAGCAAGAACACCATCGCTAGGCGCAACCAATTCTTGCGCCGCTTTATCAGTCTCAAGCTCGACCAATGGCTCGTCTTTAGCAACACTGTCGCCAGCTTGTTTAAACCAAGTCGCAACAGTGACCTCGGTAACACTTTCGCCAACATTTGGCACATCAATATTCACGCTCTCGCCACCACTTGACGGTTTTGACGCAGTTGCTGCAGGCGCAAGTGCCGCTTTCGGCGTATCGGCAACAGGTGCGTCACCAACGCTCGACAAACGCGCAATCACAACACCAATTTCAGCATTTTCACCCTCAGGTACAAGAATTTCAGTAAGAACACCGTCTTCAGGCGCGACAAGCTCTTGTGCGGCCTTATCCGTTTCTAACTCGACCAGTGGTTCGTCTTTTTTGACGACATCACCGACTTGTTTCATCCAAACCGCAATCGTGACCTCGGTAACGCTCTCACCAACATTGGGAACTGTAATATCTGTCATAATCTCACTCTATTTTGCAAAAGATTGGTCTAAAATGGCTTGTTGTTCAGCCTTATGCTTACTCGCTACACCCGTCGCTGTCGAGGCACTTGCTTTACGCCCAACATAACGCGCACGTCCGTGCTTAGCTTTAATCGTCTCAAGTGTCTCTTCGATAAACGGTTCGATAAATGACCAAGCGCCCATATTTTTAGGCTCCTCTTGTGTCCACATTATCTCTGCGTTTGTAAAGCGCGACAATTCAACCTTGAGCGCGTCCCCTGGGTACGGGAATAATTGCTCAACACGCATAAGATACACATCATTAATTTTAAGTTTTTCACGCTCTTCAAACAGCTCATAATAAAGCTTACCAGAACACAAAACCACCCGTCTAACTTTAGTGTCCGCAACCAGTTTAATCTCGTCTTCACGCGGTTGATATTCTGCGTCATCCCACAAAACACGATGAAAACATGACCCCGGGCCCATTTCTTCCAGTGTAGAAACACATCGTTTGTGGCGCAACAATGATTTAGGCGTCATAATAATCAATGGCTTACGGAAATTACGGTGAACTTGACGACGCAGTACATGGAAATAATTGGCAGGTGTCGTAATATTAACAACCTGCATATTGTCCTCTGCACACATTTGCAAATACCGCTCTAGGCGCGCCGAAGAATGCTCTGGCCCTTGGCCTTCATACCCATGCGGCAATAAGAGAACGAGGCCAGACATACGTAGCCATTTTTGCTCTGCCGATGAAATGAACTGATCCATCATCACCTGAGCACCATTGGCAAAATCACCAAATTGCGCTTCCCAAATCACCAAAGCCTTTGGTTCTGTCAGCGAGAAACCATATTCAAACCCAAGCACAGCATATTCAGACAGCATGGAATCGAGAACCTGATAATATTCCTGATCATCAGACAAATGGTTTAGCGGCGTATACCGCACTTCTGTCTCTTGATGCACAATATGGCTGTGACGTTGCGAAAATGTACCCCGTCCACTATCTTGACCCGACAGGCGCACTGCATGGCCTTTGACAAGCAAGCTACCAAAAGCCAAATGCTCGGCCAAAGCCCAGTCAATATTTTTGCCTTCGTCGATTTTCACACGACGCGCATTAATCAGTTTTTTCAGTGTACGGTGACAGCCAGAATCCTCTGGAATTGTCGTAATTTTCGCACCAATATCCTTAAGAGTCTCGAGCGCAACAGCCGTATCACCACGGCGTTTATCATCGCCTTTCGGCAATTGAATACCAGACCATACCCCTGCAAGCCAATCGGGTGGCTTCTTCTTAAAGGCTTGGGCCGTATCAAATTCAGATTCAAGGAAAGTGGTAAAGGCCCCTTTCATTTCCAAATATTCGGCTTGACTAATTGTGCCATTCGCAATCAACCGCTCACCATAAATATCACGGGTCGATTTTTTGCCTTTAATGGTTTTGTACATAATCGGCTGAGTAAAGCTTGGATCATCGCCTTCATTATGACCATAACGGCGATAACAAATAAGGTCGAGAACCACATCTTTGCCGAATTTTTGACGGTATTCCGTTGCCACACGTGCTGCAAAAACAACGGCCTCTGGATCATCACCATTTACATGAAAAATCGGACTTTCGACCATCAAAGCCACATCCGTAGGATAAGGCGTAGAGCGAGAAAAATGCGGAGATGTGGTAAAGCCAATTTGATTATTGACGATAACATGCATAGTGCCGCCAGTTTTATAACCAAGCAGACCAGACATGCCAAAACATTCTGTCACAACGCCTTGCCCAGCAAAGGCCGCGTCACCATGCAAAATAACAGCCATAACTTTTGCGCCGTCCACACTTTCGTGCGTATCTTGCATCATTTGCTGTTTCGCACGCGTTTTACCGATCACAACAGGATTGACAGCTTCAAGATGAGAAGGATTAGGCGCAAGGGATAAATGCACTTCATTACCGTCGAATGCACGGTCAGACGAAGCGCCTAAATGGTATTTCACGTCCCCAGAACCGAAATCATCCGCGCCAGAGCTTACACCACCAAGAAATTCAAAGAAAATCGCCTGATAAGGCTTGGACAATACAGCCGCCAACACATTAAGACGTCCACGATGCGGCATACCAAAATTAATGTCCTTACAGCCCAATGCCCCACCAACTTTAATGATTTGTTCAAGCGCAGGAATAAGGCTCTCGCCCCCATCAAGGCCAAAGCGTTTTGTACCCGGATAGCGTTTTTGCAACAAATCCTCAAAAGCTTGCGCTTCGATAAGTTTTTGTAAAATGGCCTTACGACCTTCGGGCGTAAATGAAATTTCTTTATCTGGGCCTTCAATACGCTCTTGCAGCCAACGTTTTTCAATAGGGTCAGAGACATGCATAAACTGCACACCAAAGGTAGAACAATAGGTACGTTTTAAGACAGCTAGAATCTCACGCAAGCTCGCGCTTTCAAAGCCTAATACATTATCAATAAAGATAGGCCGATCATAATCCGCTTCCGTAAACCCATATGTCGAAGGCTCTAATTCTGGATGCGGGTCACGTTTAACAAGGCCAAGTGGATCAAGATCACCAATCAAATGCCCACGAATACGGTAAGCACGAATAAGCATAAGCGCACGCACACTATCTTTTGTCGCACGAATTACGTCCTCGGAACTGGCATTCGGTGTCGCTGCTTTAATCTTGTCAGACAGAACATCTTCATTGACAGCGCCCGTCAGCGCTTGCGTCCACTCATGCTTGTCATCAATAGGCCAATCTTTACGCTTCCACGAAGGGCCGTCCGCCGTTTTTTGAACCTGTGCACGATCTTCCCCCATTTCAGAGAAAAATCGACGCCAACTCGCATCGACAGAATTTGGATCATCGGCGTAACGCGCCTGCATTTGCTCTAAATAATTAGCGTTTGCACCGTCCAGATATAAAGTATCCAGAAAGTCCTGATTTTGCTGTGAACGCGGTTTATTCGCCATGAAACGACCTCGGTATTTTTAGTCTGCGGTTATATTAGAATATATTAACCATAAGGAAGTTACTTATCCTTTAAGCACATCCATCAATGTTATGCCCAGTTTGGCAGGTGAAGGCGAAACCGTAACACCGGCAGCCTCAAGTGCAGCAATTTTATCTTCTGCACCACCTTTACCACCAGAAACAATCGCACCAGCATGCCCCATTGTACGCCCAGGAGGCGCAGTACGGCCCGCAATAAAGCCAACAACAGGTTTGGAACGACCCTTTTTCGCTTGATGTGCAAGGTATTCAGCGGCTTCTTCTTCCGCAGAGCCACCAATTTCACCAATCATGATGATAGATTTTGTATCGTCATCACCAAGGAACATATCAAGGCAATCAATAAAGTTGGTACCATTAATCGGGTCACCACCAATACCAATCGCAGTCGTTTGACCAAGGCCAACTTGCGTGGTTTGATAAACAGCTTCATAGGTCAAAGTACCAGAGCGTGAAACCACACCAACACTACCTTTTTTGAAAATCTTACCCGGCATAATACCGATTTTGCACTCTTCAGGGGTCAAAACACCGGGACAATTCGGCCCGATAAGACGGGATTTTGAACCGCTCAATGCACGCTTCACCGCGATCATATCACGAACAGGCACACCTTCAGTAATCGCAACGATCAATTCCATTTCAGCGTCAATCGCCTCAAGAATAGAATCCGCAGCAAATGGCGGCGGTACATAAATAACAGTCGCAGTCGCGCCCGTCGCATGTTTAGCCTCAGCCACAGTATTGAAATTAGGTAGACCAATATGGGTAAGCCCCCCTTTGCCCGGAGTCACACCTGCGACCATTTGCGTGCCATAGGCAAGCGCTTGCTCTGTATGGAAAGTCCCCGTTTTACCAGTCATGCCCTGTGTGATAATTTTTGTGTCTTTATTGATAAGTACGGACATGTTTAGCCCTCCTGCTGCGCGAGAATCGCGGCGATTGTATCTGCTTTCAAATCGTCAACACTGGCCGTAAGACCCTTCGCATTGGCGACACTTACGACTTCAACTTCCAACATTTTATCCAAAGCTGATTTTGTATACACACGTTTGGCCTGAACAGCAGCGACGATTTTTTGCGCCGCGTCATCAAGATCATCCGCAGCAACAACATCAACATCGCTGTCATTGATAATTTTCTTACCAGCGTCAACATTTGTACCCTCAAGACGTACAACTAACGGCACAGTAAGACCAACCTCGCCGACCGCGGTAACAATACCCTGAGCAATGACGTCACATTTCATAATACCGCCAAAGATATTGACAAGAATACCTTTTACATTTTCATCAGAGGTAATAATTTTGAACGCCTGAATGATATTTTCAGTCGTCGCGCCACCACCAACATCAAGGAAGTTGGCAGGCTCTTCACCGTAAAGTTTGATAATGTCCATCGTCGACATTGCAAGGCCTGCACCATTGACCATACAGCCGATTGTACCGTCGAGCGCGATATAGGAAAGGCCGTATTTATCAGCCTCTACTTCTTTGGCGTCTGCCTCTGTCTCGTCACGAAGCTCTTGAATATCTGGATGACGGAATAATGCATTGTCGTCAAAACTGATTTTAGCATCAAGACAATGCAGGTTTTGATCTTCTGTCACGATAAGCGGGTTAATCTCTAACATCGACATGTCTTTGGCCAAAAAGCCTTCATACAAAATTTTGCCAATTTTAGCCGCTTGTTTCGCCAAATCACCGCTCAACTTAAATGCAGCAGCAAGTGTACGACCATGATGCGGCATAAATCCTGTCGCAGGGTCAATATCGAATGTAATGATTTTTTCAGGTGTATCGTTCGCAACGGCTTCAATATCCATACCACCTTCTGTAGAGGCAACGAATGATACACGTGATGTCTCACGGTTTACCAAAAGAGACAGATAAAACTCTCTATCAATGTCAGAACCAAATTCGATATACAGACGATTGACCTGTTTACCAGCGGGGCCTGTTTGATGTGTTACAAGCGTATTGCCGAGCATTTCTTTAGCGTTTTGAACAACTTCTTCAACAGACCAAGACAAACGCACGCCGCCTTTTTCCCCAGCGTCAGATTCTTTAAATGTCCCCTTACCACGTCCACCGGCATGAATTTGAGACTTCACCACCCAAAGCGGCCCGCCGAGTTCTTTCGCCGCAGCCTCTGCTTCGTTCGCATCAAAAATAGCAATACCTTTTGAAACAGGTACACCGAGTGATTTTAGGACAGCTTTGCCCTGATATTCGTGGATATCCATAGTTTTTTCCTGAGTTTTCCTTAAATATTTCTGCCACGTCTAACCGCGACCATCTCTTTAAATTTCATTCTCTTTCGCGTGTGAAGCAAAACACTAGACTCGTTACTAATATGTATAAGACCGTCAAACATGCGGTTCAACCGTATAAAGCCCGCATTTAGAATATTTTTGCGGATAACGTGCCTTTGTCTTGTTTTTCAGCGCTCTTGCATAAGTTTAGTGCCCTTAACGCAATGAACACGCTCTGCTTAATTTGAATACACCGTATAAAAAAGAATCACCAAAATGTGAATTGACCGTAAAGCAAGCCATCCTCATATTCTTGAAAACTCAGGAGGACAGATTATGATACGGATTTTACTAACAAGCCTAATGCTGGCAACATCCCTTACGTCCTGTAATAATGCACAACAAAACAAAGTGCATTCAACACCTCCTGCCAAAGCAGCGACACAGCAAACAATTCGCACACAAACAAATGAAGTGAACTTCAACGCGACCGACGGACAAATAGTCTTTGCTGATTTATATATTTCGTCACAGGGGAAATCAGGGCCGCTCATCATCCTCTTTCACCAGGCAGGTGCAAATGGACGCGGCGAATATCAAAACATAACCACCAAACTCGTTGCACGCGGATATAGTGTTTTGCAAGTTGACCAACGCAGCGGTGGCAATCATTTCGGCAATCAGAATAGAACCGCCCAGAATAGAACCGTCAAGGCCAGAGGCAAGGCGACCACCTATTGCCCCGCCTACGCCGATATGGAGGGGGCGCTCTCCTATGTAAAAACAAATGGATTTAGCGGGGCACGTTTTGCGTGGGGGAGTTCGTATTCAGCAGCCCTGTCACTTAAGCTTGCGGGCGAACACGGCGATGACCTTGCGGGTGTATTGTCCTTTTCCCCTGCGTCAGGGTCAGGCATGGGAGCCTGCGCCGCCAATCAATTTATACCCCATGTCAAAATCCCCGCCCTTGGCCTACGGCCTCGCTCTGAAATGAACGAAAACGGACAAGCACAAAAAGCCCTGTACGATATACAAGGCCTTTCATATTTCATCTCCGAAGACGGGGTGCACGGCGCATCAATGCTCGACCCCAACCGTGCCAAAGGCGATGTCGCCCCAACTTGGAAAGCCGTATACGCGTTTCTTGAAGCACATAAATAAGTTACGAAGCACCAAACATCATCGTGTACAAAATACGCCCGGGCATCATAGAGAGCACACCAGGAATAAGGAGCGCTCCAAAGAACAAGCCTTTAACCGACCTTACATGCCGCTTGATATTACGTTTGCGAATATGCCAAAAGCACTGAAAAATACCAACAAATGTCACAATGACAAATATGTGGATAAAACTAAATTGCCCACTGTTAATCTGGCGAATAAAAATCGAACTTATCGCAACAAAAAACATCAAGGTCACGAATATCCGTCCGATAAGTTTGTGCGATTTTGTGCCCTTGGGGCGCAACCACATAATTGTTCCCAAGACTAAAGAGAAAATCGCGAGCACCAAATGAATTTGGATAGCAAAAGATGCGTGTAAGATTGGTTCAATGTTCATAATTACTCTCTACTTCAAAGAAATTGTTTGCACGACAGTTTCGTCTGCGTTCACGTTGAATTTTACACGGTTCCATTTCGCAGGCCCCATAAGCCCTTTCGCATTATTTGAAAATGCATAAGGTTCTGTGGGGATGCCAAATTTATTCATACCGAACTCGCCATTACCATCAATATCGTGAAACAAACGAATACCATATTCTCCAGCTGGCAGATTTTCAAAGCTTAGACGTACAGTATTTGCACTCGCTGTCGTATCAATGCTGCGAAAATCTTGAGTGTGTTTGTAATTCATTTTACTATTATACAGTCCAAGTCTGACATCACCGCTCAATACGTTTACATCAGTAATGACAACTGAAATACGCGCCCCGCCCTGTATCGACACATCTCTGACACTGCCGTCATTTGCCAATGCTGCCTGTGAGAAATTGCCGATAATGACCGCAGTCATCATAAATTTTGTAGATAGATTTTTCATTTTCAACTCCATATTTTCTTGCCCCGTTTGAGAACAATTGAACTATGACCGAGAGTTTCCAAAACAAAAGCGGACATGCGTAAACCAGACGTTTTGCTACGTGAATAACGCGTTTTCCCGTTCGCGCAGCGTGAACGGCACGAAAACTTTCTTGCACTCTACAAAATTATTGGCATTGTGAATCCACAAGGCTAAACGTGCACAAGAAAATTGAGACTTAATGAAAAACACATTCAAGCAATTAACGCCAATGCTTATCACATGTAGTATTGCAGGCTTGGTTCTCACCATACTTGCCCCCTATGACACACAAAATTTTTCGATAGCACACCGTTTTATCTTTTGGATGGGCATGTGTCTCGCAGGTGGTTTTGGTGCACATGTAAGCGACATCATTATTCTAAAAACAGGATGGGAATGCAAAAACTGGCTACGCGCCCTCGCCCAATCTTTAACCTCAAGCCTCGCCGTCGTTTTTACCATCATACTGTTCTCTCTTTACGCAAAAAATTTTTACAGTCTTGGCAATTTTGTGATTTTATTTTTTTATATCTGGGTCATCTCTGCCACGATTTGTTTCATCGGACTCCTTTTGCGTCGACAAAAAGAAGGCGATACCCCCCACACACGCCCCGCCATTTTTGAGCGCCTTAAGCCCGCACTCCGCACATCGGAAATTTACGCCCTTGCTGCCGAAGATCATTATGTGCGCGTGATAACCTCCAAAGGTGATGACCTTATCCTTATGCGCCTTTTGGACGCCATCAAAGAAACAGCACCTCTCCAAGGCCTCTCTCCTCACCGTTCATGGTGGGTCAGCGAAACAGGCGCTAAGAAAGTTACAAAATCAGAAATCACTTTACACTCTGACAAACCTGTACCCATTAGCCGCGCAGGTTTGAAACATGTGAAAAACGCTGGCTGGCTTTAGCCTTTAAACCGTAGCTTTTAAGTGCAGGTTTTCTTGTCCATAGACATAGCAATCGCCCTCAAACACACCCCCAACATTTGTCACCATTCTAAGGCGCTTGGAACCAAGCCGCTCAGCAACGGCCATGCTGCCTGTATTCCCGGGGTCGATATAATGAATAACACCTTCCCATTTCAGCACATTAAACACATAGTCAATAGAGGCGCGGCCTGCCTCACTCGCATACCCTTTGCCCCAATATTTGCGGTTGAGGCCCCAACCAACTTCGCGGTCTTCCCATCCCTCTGGATACCAAGGGCCAATACGGCCAATGAATTGACGGCTTGTTTTTTCAATCACCGCAAACATACCATATCCACGAATATCCCAATGCCCCATCATAGTAGCCATAGCGCGCCAAGCTTGCGCACGGTTCAATGGTTTTCCGCCTATATACAGCATGGTTTGTGCATCAGCCATCATTTCGGCCCAACCCTCAAAATCTTTATCTGCATCAAGGGGGCGAAGTATTAATCGTTCGGTTTCAAGTATCATTTTCACGCGCCCTCTATTGCGCGTCTCTCTCTTGTCCATACACCCAACACAGCTCGTCCGTAATCGCAGGGATGCCGTCGAGTGTATAAAGCATTTTCGAGCCCAAAGATTCGGCTGTTTTTATACTCCCCACATTTCCGTCTATGATCGTATGTATAACCCGTGACCAATTAAGTGTATTAAAAACATGATCAAGGCAGGCCTGCCCAGCCTCTTTGGCATACCCTTTTTTCCAATGATCTCGGTGTATTGTCCAACCTATTTCAGGCTCGCTCCACCCCTCTGGCGACCAAGGCCCAACGCGACCAACCCATGATCCCGTCGATTTTTCAATCACACTTAAAAACGTATATCCGCGAATAACACCATGCCCAATGACCATCGCCATATTACGCCACGCCTCTGCACGGTTCATCACCTTGCCGCCAATATAACGCATAGTCTCTACATCTGAAAAACAATCTGCCCACGCCTCAAAGTCCGCAACAGGGTCAATATCACGCAGGATCAGTCTTTCGGTTTCTAAAATTACATGTGTCATGTCTATTCCTTTGTTTGACCATAGACCAAACGTGTGCGTCCATGTTTGCAATCATCAATTTTATATAAAAAGCGTGAACCCAATTTTTCAGCCAGTTTTATACTCGGTATATTTTCCTCAACAATAACATGGGTAAGCCTCTCCCAACCGAGTGTATCAAACACATAGTCAATACACGCTTTCGCCGCCTCATACCCATACCCTTTGCGCGTATGATTTGGGTGAACTGCCCACCCTATTTCAGGTTCAGGCCAGCCATGTGGATTATACGGGCCAACACGCCCTACCCATTCCCCACTACGTTTATCAATCACAGAGAAAAACCCATAGCCGCGTGCTTGCCAATGGCCAATATTCATCACCATGTTTTGCCAAGCCGCCTCTGCATTATAGGGAGTATTATTCCACAAATACGCAATAGTCTGAGCATCAGCCATCATCTCCGCCCAAGGGCTAAAATCAGTATCTGCATTAATATTTCGAAGGATGAGGCGTTCGGTCTCTAACTGGGTTTCCATATTACACCATTTTGGCTGTTCCACGTAAAAAAAAGGCGGGCTATAAGCCCGCCAAAACACTTAAATTTGTACCAGACTAATCGTTGAGATCAGGGTCCATTTTCTTACAATCATCCATAAGGCCTTCAACGGCAGCAACAGAATTGAGGAACATTTCACGTTCGACTTTGTTAAGGCGGATATTGAGAACTTTCTCGACACCACGTTTGCCAATGATTGCCGGCGCGCCGACATAAAGACCACGTACACCAGAAATTTGACCTGCAAGACGTACTGCACACGGAAGGACGCGGCGCTTGTCTTTCAAATATGATTTCGCCATTTCAATCGCGGATTCAGCAGGTGCGTAATACGCAGAACCATTACCAAGAAGACCAACAATTTCGCCGCCGCCTTTGCGCGTGCGGTCAACAATCGCGTCAATACGCTCTTGTGTTGTCCATTTCATTTTGATCATGTCTGGCAAAGGAATACCGGCAATTGTGGAGTAACGAATTAACGGCACCATTGTGTCGCCATGACCACCAAGAACAAACGCCGTTACATCTTCGATAGAGACTTTGAATTCATCCGCAAGGAAATGACGGAAGCGAGAGCTATCAAGAACCCCTGCCATACCCACAACTTTACGCGGCGGTAGACCTGAGAATTTTTGCAACGCCCAGACCATCGCGTCAAGCGGATTGGTAATACAAATCACGAATGCTTTCGGCGCATATTCTTTAATACCCGCAGCAACCTGTTTAATCACGCCCAAATTCTTAGACACAAGATCATCGCGGCTCATGCCTGGTTTACGTGGGAAACCCGCAGTGATGATAACAACATCTGCGCCCGCAATATCAGCGTAATCATCAGTACCTTTAAAATTACTGTCATTAGAAAATACAGCGCTGGCTTGGCTAAGATCAAGAGCTTTACCCTGTGCAGGCCCTTTGAAAATATCAAACATTACGATATCACCAAGATCTTCTCTTGCTGCAACATGGGCCAGTGTTCCGCCAATCATGCCTGCGCCGATAAGGGCTATTTTTGCTCGTGCCATGGGTATCTCCAATATAAAGGCTAATCATTTCCCTATCTGTACGCCTCTGTTCATCGAGGCGCAATCATTTGCACACCATTTTTATACAAAAAATCAAATTTCACGCAGAAATAATGGCATTATTATTGATAAAACAGAAAAAACCGCCCCTGAAATCTCAGAGACGGTTTCATAAACTTAAATACGGTATAAAGCGTATTATTTTTTAGCGCGTGTTTTCGTTTTTACAGGTAACCATTCGCCTAATTTAGACTTTGCCCAATCACGACCACCAAGACCGAAGGCAAGCGCACCGCCAACACCAGCAGCAAATGCAGCAGCACCAAGGCCATAGCTAAATGCAGTGTTTACAATTTCGTCACCAATACCCATTTGGCTAAGACCCATAAAGGTCACAAGCACCATAGTAATGTATTTCACTACCCGGCCAGCAAGTTCGCCAGATGTTTGTCCAACAATGCTAGAGATAAAGTTAGCAATGAAAAGACCAGCACCGATAATGATCGCACCTAATGTGATGTTACCACCGAGGCTGAGAAGCTGATTAAGGATGTTTGTAAGCTGTTCGATACCGAGGATATTCATCGCGGCAACTGCGCCCATCAAAGAAATACCAACAAATGCCAATGTACCAATGATTTTAGACGGCACAACATTTGAGCTCGACTTGCCATCAATCGCACCAAGAGTGCTAAGCGTTTTGTCTATGCCGAGTGTTGGCAATGTGTTTTGCGCAAGTTTAGAAACAAATTTACCAATGAATACAGCAAGGCCAAGGACAACAGATGCAGAGAAAAGTTGTGGAATATAGTTCATAACTTGATCAAGCATGCCAGTGAGCGGACCAGTAATACTATCAATGTTGAGAACATCAAGAGCCGTAACACCGAACAAGAACAATACAAATGCGAACACAACGCCGCCAATTGTCTTAGCAATATTATTTGTTGAAGCTGTTACGTCGTCGTCTGATCCTAGACGTGAAGCAATATTATCAATTTGCGCAGCTTCTAGCGTTGCAGTTGTTGCTTCGCGGAAGATTTTAGCCAAAACCCAACCAATGAAGAAGATAAAGCCAGCACCGACGATATTTGGAAGATACTCAAAGATATCGTCCAACATGCCTTTAATACCTTCAAGAGGCTCTGACAATTGTGGGAAACGACTTAGGCCCATAAGGATAAAGACGAGCCATAATACCCAAAACACAGCTTTTGACAATGATTTGCCAATATTACCGCCCGTTGTTTTGGCTTTACGGCCAAGGCCTGTGCGGTTAATCGCGTTTGAAACAATCGCCGCTGCGATTTTAGAAATGACATAACCTACAATGATTGTCAGCAAAGCCAACACAGGCCCCACGAATGGCTCCGGTAAGAAGCTCATATATTGTTCAATTTTTTCCATTAGGAAACCTCCAGTAAAAATACAGTTTAATTTGATAAATTTCTTTAGGCTCCACACGAAACCCTAGGTCGCGAATCGCCCACTCGACACTACGTCTACCATTACATTTTAGTAATCTCAACATGAACACAGCCTAAATGGCTTGATTTCACCCTTTAAAGTACAGCATAGTTGAGGTATCTGTGTATAAAACCACGTTTCACACAAAGTAAAAAAATGAATAAAATAGAAAATCAAGGCCTATTCATCATCCTCTGCCTGTGTGCATTCGGGCTTCTCGCCCTCGCCTCTATCAGCCTTGTTTTATAACAACGCCATGCAGAAACGTTCCATTTTTATCAAGCTTATTTTTGCAGGCTTCGTGCTTTTCACAGCTAACAACGCACTCGGCTATATTCTTGGTGGCAAGGTAAAAACTCTGACAATACAGGTACAGGCACTTGAAACATTATTAGGTGAAATGGCGTGGGTCTCACCGCAAATATCCGACACACGCGCCCTCTATAAAATATCGTTTCGGACTTGCCCGTCGTGCATTGTTTACCACCAAACCGAATTTCCAAAATTGCAAGACCTTGGTGTGGATACACGTTTATTTATGTTCGCAAGAAATACACCACGTACAAAGCCACAAGAACGCACTGTCGTCGCAGAACTTTACAAGAATAGAGACTGGAAGCTTGCACAAGATTGGTTCGCCCACAAAAGCCCCCATAAATTCTACGCCCACATGCCAGACATTATAACCGCGGACAACAACCCTGAACGCACAGCCCTCATTAAAAATGGCCAAAGGCAAATCATGGAACTTTCGTACATCCTTAAGGCCAATCAGATAGAACTCGCAACACCTGCCCTGATTTGGCAAAACAAGAGCGGCGAGTGGCGTGTCGCAATCGGCAATAGCAAGCGTAGCAATGCGGTCATAAGAAAAGAACTGAGCGAGACGTAAAATGAGTGTTCTTACCTATCTTAAAACGCAAATTGAGCGTGGACAATTACGCGAAGACACAACCCAAATGGCAGCAGCAGAAAAGCTCGACATTTTACTTGAAAGCTTAATCAATTACACGCCCAAACGCAGTATTTTCTCCAAAAACACGCCCCCCCCAAAAGGCCTTTATATGTGGGGCGGTGTGGGGCGCGGTAAATCCCTGATTATGGATGTGTTTTACGACCAGATCGAGACCAAACGCAAAAGCCGCGTTCATTTTCACGCTTTCATGCAATCGGTTCATAGCGAGATCAATATCTGGCGTAAACTTTCACAAAAACAACGCCGCAAACATAAAAACTATGTACGCGGCGCAGGTGACGACCCTATTGCACCAACGGCCAAAGCCATTGCCAACGAGGCCGATATCCTGTGTTTTGACGAGTTTCACGTCACAGATATTGCCGACGCCATGTTACTCTCGCGCCTGTTCACAGCATTATTCGCACGCGGGGTTGTCGTGATTGCCACCTCCAACCGTGAACCAGACGCCCTGTATAAAGACGGCCTTAATCGCCAACTTTTTTTACCATTCATAGCCATGCTGAAAGACAAACTTGAAGTGTTTGATTTCGACGGTGACACTGACCATCGCCTTCGCAAACTTCAACGCGCCCCTGTCTATTACAATCCGTTAAATGCAGAGGCAAAAGACGGCATAGAAAAAGCATGGATACGCCTAACCCGCCCCGTCACACCGCAAATCAAAATTTTAAATGTGCAAGGTCGAGAGCTGGACTTACTGTGCGCCTCTGGAACGACCCGCGCCAGTTTCGCACATTTATGCGGCCGTCCTCTCGGGGCAGCCGACTATCTTGAAATAGCGCGTACTTTCACAACACTTGTTCTCGAAAACGTACCACAAATGGGGCCAGAAAACCGTAATGAAGCCAAACGCTTTGTCACCTTGATCGACGCCCTTTATGAAGCAAAAACAAAACTCGTCCTATCCGCAGACGCCGCGCCAGAAGACCTTTATATGGGCGGTGACGGCGTATTTGAGTTCGAGCGCACCGCCTCACGCCTCATGGAAATGCGTAGCGCCGAATATCTTGGCGCAAGCCATGAATTAATAGAGTCCCAGCCCTAAAACAAACGGATTTTTTTTGTGACCAAACCTATTCTTATTTATTTTCACGGCTCCCCTGGCTCTCGCAAAGAATTAGACCTTATCCAAGGCACAGCATGGTGTAACGATGTTGAAATCTTCATTCCTGAACCTACCGAAGTCCCTCCAAATACAGCGACAGCGTTCGAGCATATCGCTTCAGAGATTAAGGCAAAATACCCACATACAAAAGTTCACCTCGTTGGGTTTTCACTTGGTAGTTTT
Source organism: Robiginitomaculum sp. (assembly GCA_002733905.1). Lineage (GTDB taxonomy): Bacteria > Pseudomonadota > Alphaproteobacteria > Caulobacterales > Maricaulaceae > Robiginitomaculum_A. The sequence goes on from NVXK01000018.1 coordinate 51,523, forward strand.
GTTGCTTTGCAAATTGCACATCTGCTTGGGAACAAAGTAGAATCAATTGATTTAATTTCTGCAAGCGCTCCACTCGAATTTGGAAATTTCCTAGCAAAAATGGCGGGCCGCCCCGTTTTTGAACTCGCGCAGAAATCCCAGATAAGCCTCAAATGCTTAATTAAAGTACAAGCCATATTAGCAAAACACTTCCCCGCCCAATTGCTCAAAATGTTATTTTCAACAGCAACAGGCGCCGACAAAGCACTTTCAGAAGATCAAAGTTTTCAATTAATTATCACCGAAATTCTTAGAGATACTTTCAATAAAAACCCAAAACCATATCTACAAAATATATTAGCCTATGTTCGTCCATGGGGAGAAATCATAAAAGACATTCACGCACCAACGACACTTTGGCATGGTAGCGAGGATAATTGGGCACCGTACGAAATGGCCGAAGCCTTGCAAAACACATTGCCAAACGCCGAGAAAATAGAGAAATTACTGGGACATTCCCACTATTCAACCTTAATCGAGGCGCTACCTAAAATCGTCATGCGAATAACAAAATAAGCTAAGCGCGTTCCACCATCATGGCTTTAATCTCACCAATAGCTTGTGCAGGGTTAAGTCCCTTTGGACAGACATTAGCGCAATTCATAATTGTATGACATCGATAAAGTTTGAACGGGTCTTCGAGAACATCAAGACGTTCGTCCTTGCCCTCATCACGACTATCTACCAACCAGCGATACGCTTGTAACAAGACCGCAGGGCCGAGGTAACGATCACCATTCCACCAGTAAGACGGACAAGACGTTGAACAGCAAGCACACAAAATACACTCGTAAAAACCGTCCAATTTATTACGGTCTTCCGGGCTTTGTATCCATTCTTCGACAGGCTCTGGAGACGACGTTTTCAACCAAGGCTCAATCGACGCATATTGCTCATAGAAATTTGACAAATCAGGTACAAGATCACGCACAACGGGCAAATGCGGCAAGGGCGAAATAACAATCGTATCGCCCTTAAACTCATAGATACCTTTTGTACACGCCAGCGTATTACGCCCACCAATATTCATCGCACATGATCCACAAACACCCTCGCGGCATGAGCGACGAAATGCGATAGTCGGATCGATATCTGTTTTGATTTTAATCAGCGCGTCAAGAACCATTGGGCCACAATCATCAAGATCGATTGTGTAAGTATCCCATGACGGATTTTCGCCGTCGTCTGGGCTATAACGGTAAATTTTAAAAGTTTTCGTACGTTTCGCTTCGCCCATAACTGGCCAAGCTTTACCTTTGCCAATTTTGGAATTTTTTGGAAGTGCTAATTCTACCATGGTCCGGCTCCAAAATGATTTGTTTTGTTATAGGCGATAAATCCTACGAAACAAACACTATTTTGCGAGCCAAACCTTAATAAACCCCTCTTTATTCGCGTAATGTGCTATCTGCATACCAATTCACATTGCGGGTCAAATACATTGTCGCCGCAATCGTCACAAATGCCATAAGCGCACCGACCATCAAGGCAAAATCTTCCATACGCATCAACACATATAACAGCCCATAAACGAGACTAAACACCCCCATTGCACGCACACAATATCGGCGTCCGCCAAACACTGCCCCTGCATATCCCGCAGTCGCGCCAATCGTTGCAAGACTGGCAATCGCGAACGCAATAGAAAAACCAACATGTTCTGCAAATGCGAGCAACAACAGATAAAAAATACACTGGGTTAAGCCAATCAAAACATATTGCGCCGCATGAACACGCACCCCAACAACGACTTCAAACAAGAAATATGCGATAAAAACAATACCGATAAACAAGACGGAATATTTCAATGCCCGTGTCACATTTTGATAAGGGCTAACAGGGTTTACCAAAACCACACTCATCGTATCGTTCAAAAGCTTATGTACACCAAGTGTATGGGCAGGCCCTGCACTTCGCACACCACGCGCTAAATACGGCACAACCCAACTCGCGTGAAACCCGTCCCCATTAATCGACCGTTCATGAGGTGCATAACGCCCCTTAAATCCCGGGTGCGGCCAATCTGCGACCATATTTACCGTGGTGCTTTTGGCGAAAGACACAACCGATAAACGCGTAGATCCGCTAAGATGCATATTCACACCTATATTAAAATCACCAGTGTGTGTCTCTACAAAATTATCAGTACTCACTTGCATATATTGCAATACATTCGTTGACTGAAACGTACGCCTTTGCCTAACTTTTTGTTTTACATCTCCAAACGTAACGTCTTCGCCAAGCCCTGCGGGTTCAAACTTATGTTTTGCGCCATTTGGCAGTGTAAGATAAACATCATCACGCAAGCCTCCCATATCACTTATACCGACAAGAATTTTTGCAGACTCCCAAACCAACTCCCCCGTCCGCCCCTCTTTGAGTTTCGCGCCTATCTCTTTTTCACCTATGCCTTTATCGCCAAGACTAAATTTGGCTGTAAACACAGGGTTAGCCTCATAGGTGGGAACTTTATAAAGCGAACGTTTTCTGACCGTTGTTATAATATCGGAAATTTCAACGTGGCCGTCCTCAGCAAAGACCACATATTCACCACGCTCTGTAACATCTCCGAATTGATCAATAAAATAATAGGGCATCACCAAGACAGGGCCGAGCAAAACCTGCTCACCACCATATCTTTCACTCACTTCACGCGTCACCTCTTTCGCACGTGAAGAGCGGTCATATGTAATCATGCCAATAAACAACGCGGGAACTGACATCATAATAACAAGAAAACAAACCAATAGCAATTTAAGCCCGAGCGACCTTCCTGCTGTTTGTGTAATTTTTGATACAGATATTTGCATGACATTTCCCTTTTTTGATGAAACACAAAAGCAGATACGCGCAAATCATGTCCTCATTAGGACAAAACATTGGTCGGAGAGAGGCCTTTTAAGGGTAATATTACGCGCCAAATACGCGACGTAATATCTCGGAACTACGCTTGGCAGGGTTTGCGCGAATGGCCATCTCTTCTTTGGCGATATAGTGGAATACACCGTCCAATCCCAGACTAACCCCATGAGCAATTAAATCTGTTCGCGCGTCAGCCCCTAATTTGGGCGCGAAAGGAATATTGCGTAAAGAGCTCGTGGCTTGATCAAGTAATTTCAACGCCCCCGTTTGCCCCAAGGCTTTCTCCATAATCGGTGTAAACAACCCCGTCAAATTCGGTATTGTTTTATCCGCTAAATACTGTGTCGCCGCTGTATTATTACCGCGCACAATCGCAATTGCGTCTTGGATCGTTAACCCGCGAACGGCATCAAGAAATATATTTTTCGCCACAGGCGCTGCGATTTCTGCGCCACGGTTTAGCTGCACTTCTAATTCGTTCAACAAACTGCCCGCACCAATTTGCGACATGACAGATTGAACGTCTTGTAAAACTTTTGGGAGCGGGATATGGATTTGCCCATCATTAAAAAAACCACCCGAACGCCCCACAATACCAAGTGCCGATAACACGCCATTATCAAGAGCCGCCCGTATCCCCAGCGCCGCGTCCCCTTGGGTTAAACCGCCAAGACCAGCCCCTAAAATACCCTCTAGAATAGCAGGGTCCATTGTCTCGCATGCACTTAACCCAAGCGGCACAGCCCCTAAACCCAGTAATGTTTGTCTACGGTTCCAGTTTAATGATGATGTCATAAGAATCCCCTTTTCTCGAACCTAATCTATTTCGCGCAACATTTCAATTTTCAAACACAGCACGACTTAAAGCTCAAATGGCCTAAAAACTGCAAGGGTCGACCATATAAGTTTAATTCGGCAAAACGGTGCGGGCCTAATGCCTCAAAATGGGACGCTTGATATGACACGCATAACACAAGACAATCTAAGTCCAACAGCTAGCTATGGGCATATTCCAGGACTTAACGGCCTACGTGCTCTTTCAGTTCTCATTGTAATCCTTGCACATATGGGGTTTGAACACATCATACCGGGCGGGTTCGGCGTAACAGTCTTCTTTTTTATCTCTGGCATGCTCATCACCCGCCTTTTACTTGCGGAATCCGAACTAAAAGGGAAAGTTAACCTCCCTAAATTTTATATGCGTAGAATTATACGCCTTTATCCCGCCCTACTTTTCATGCTGTACCTCACCACATGTATTTATATAATTTTAAATTTTGGCAGTCCAACAATAATGGAAGCAACGGCTGGCATTGGTTATTTCACCAATGTTTTCCAAGTCATTTCTACAATAAATGAAACACCATCTTTCATGCCATGGCGTCATTTATGGTCATTGTCCGTAGAAGAGCATTTTTATATTGGCTTCCCCATACTCGTCCTTGCATTTCGTAAAAACTGGCGCGCACTTTCATTAACGCTCGTAGGCATTATTTGTGCGAGCTTGTTATGGCGTTGTTATATTGCATTCGGCACACAACTCCCTGCCAACGAGTACAACTATATGATGACAGATACCCGGATTGATAGCCTCGCATGGGGATGTCTCATTTCAGTACTGCTGCATAGTGCAGGCAGTATTAACCCGTTTAAACATTTAATTGGCGCGCGTCCTTTTATCATCGGCCTGATTGGCATAGCACTATCATTTCTTATTCGCGATGACAGTTTTCGCTATACATTACGCTTTACAGTGCAAGGCGCGGCTCTGTTTGTATTGTTACTTAATTTGTATTATTGGCGCGCATTAAGCTTTGCTTTTCTCATCCTAGACTGGAAGCCATTCGCATGGATTGGCAGTATATCTTACGGTCTCTATCTGTGGCACGTACCAATGATAGACATGTTTTCGCGTAGTTTTGGTGACAATATTGGCATTAGAATTCTTGCCGTCATTGCAAGCTTCGCAATTGCAGCGTTTTCGTTCCATTATGTCGAGAAACCGTTTATCGTTCTACGCCAGCGTTATGGCTCGCACGTTACAGGCGGCAAACAACAACCAGCCTAAATGCGTTGGTAAAATCAGAAGTTAAATAAACAAAAAAAGCGAGAAGTTAAGCTTCTCGCTTTGTTACCCAATACGCTTCGCCGTTATAATCGCACCGTCAGAAACACTATATCCATAACCAGCTTGCGTCGAGGCTTGTGATTTCCCCCTCACCGTTGGCAGCACGGAAATCACATCATAGCCTTCTGCATCAAGTTCATTACACACACGCGCAATCTCGAACGCAAGATCATCGATTGCGCCAAAATGCTCGTCCTTAACCGTATGCGTACCTTTGATGAGAAAGTTTTTCTTCTCGGTCTCTAACGGGCCAACCTTAATCCAGCGCGTGACATATTTCGGTGTCTCGCCCATACAGGCTTAGTAAACCCGTTTTTTCGGTTTGATATACTCAATCTCGTCAGTCATGGTATAATCATGCACAGGACGGAAATCGATTTTCACCTTGCCGTTTTTAACCCATGTCAATGTATGCTTCATCCATTCCTTATCATTACGATCAGGGAAGTCTTCATGGGCATGTGCGCCACGGCTTTCTTCGCGGTTCACAGCTGCATTCATGGCACAAAGCGCGTTTTCCATAAGGTTTTCAAGCTCTAGCGTTTCCACCAAATCCGTATTCCACACCAATGTACGATCAGAGACACCAACATCTTTCAAGCTTTTATAGACCGCGTCGAGTTTAACCACGCCTTCTTTCATGCTTTCTTCTGTACGGAAAACCGCGCAATGATCTTGCATAGTTTTTTGCATCTCAAGACGGATAGACGCAGTACCACGGGAACCATTTGCAGTACGTGCTTTTTCAAGACGCGCAAATGCGGCGTCGCCAGCACCCTCTTTCAATGGTTTTTGCTTTTCTTTCGGATCAATGAGTTCTGCACAGCGATGCCCTGCTGCACGGCCAAAGACAACCAGATCAATAAGAGAATTAGAGCCCAAACGATTACCGCCATGAACAGACACACATGCCGCTTCGCCAACGGCCATAAGGCCTTTGACAACCGCGTCAGGGTTTTTGCCTTTCTTGGTCACGACTTCGCCGTGGAAATTGGTCGGAATACCGCCCATATTATAGTGACATGTCGGCAAAACAGGAATTGGTTCTTTGTTCACATCGACACCAGAGAAAATCCGCGCACTTTCAGAAATCCCAGGAAGACGTTCTGCTAGAATTTTTGGATCAAGATGATCAAGATGTAAGTAAATATGATCTTTATTCGGGCCAACACCACGACCTTCACGAATTTCAATTGTCATGGCCCGCGACACAACATCACGAGAGGCTAAATCTTTCGCAGACGGCGCATAGCGCTCCATGAAACGCTCACCCTCAGAATTGACAAGGTAACCGCCTTCACCACGAGAACCCTCGGTAATCAGGCACCCTGCACCGTAAATACCCGTTGGATGAAATTGAATAAATTCAGGATCTTGAACGGGCAAACCAGCACGTAATACCATCGCATTACCGTCACCAGTACACGTATGGGCAGACGTACAAGAGAAGAATGTACGGCCATAACCACCTGTTGCCAAAATAACCATTTTAGCGCGGAAACGATGCAATGTACCATCATCCAGTTTCCAAGCGGTAATACCGCGACACACACCGTTTTCCATAATCAGATCAAGGGCGAAATACTCAATAAAGAACTCTGCCGTATGGCGTAAAGATTGGCCATAAAGCGTATGTAGCATTGCATGACCTGTACGGTCAGCAGCCGCACATGTACGTTGTGCAGGTGGGCCTTCGCCCATATTTTGCATCATGCCGCCAAACGGTCTTTGATAAATCTTACCCTCTTCCGTACGTGAAAAAGGCATGCCCCAATGCTCAAGCTCATAAACCGCTTTAGGCGCTTCACGACAAAGATATTCAATACTGTCTTGGTCGCCAAGCCAGTCTGAACCTTTGACCGTATCAAACATGTGCCACTTCCAATCATCGGGCCCCATATTGCCAAGCGAAGCAGCAATGCCGCCTTGCGCGGCCACAGTATGGCTACGTGTTGGGAAGACTTTGGTAATACAGGCCGTTTTCAAGCCTTCTTGTGCACACCCTAATGTTGCGCGCAAACCAGAACCACCAGCTCCGACAACAATCACATCAAATGTATGATCAATCCATTTAGCTTCTTTTTTAGGTGTAGGCATTTTAGGCTCCTAGCCAAATTTTTATAATGGCGACAACACCAACAAGCCAGAACACGAAACACGCAAACGTATTCAGCTTTAAAAAGAATTTTAGCGACGCCTCTGACGACGCATAATCCATAATAACTTCGCTCATACTATGGCGAGATTGGTATAGGCCAATTGTAATAAAGGCGAGTAAGACAACCGCTCCTAATGGCGAAGTGATCCAGTCAATAAATCCTTTATACTCCCCCTTAATTGCCTGCATAAGGCCACAAAGAAAGAATGGGGTAAGAAGCGCAAGTATCAATGATGTGCGCTTATGGGTTTTGAAATGATGAGTGGCTTTATGACCCGCAGATGATTTTACAGTACTCATTTAAAACTCCCCACAAGGCAATATGTTAGCACTGTCGCAATAATAACAGCCAGAACGAGAAGAATAATAGACCATGCATTGGCTTTCTCAGGCGCGTAACCTTTACCTGCGTCCCACATCAAATGGCGCAAATCGGCAAGCGCATGATAGACAAGCGCCGCACTAAACACAAAGAAAGCGAACGCACCTAATGGGGAATATATCAACCCTTTCACAGCCTCGAAACTAGCGTCTCCTAGCGCAAAGAGCGCGAGCCAGATGCAAATTTTGATAAGTGCAATATACAGGATGACGACTGCCCCCCTGTGTAATATTGACGACAACATTGCTGGATGCCATTTCCACACACTCATATGGGGAGACATGGGGCGTTTATCATTCCAACCCTTAGCCATAATACCCTCCGTAATAACGAAACCTTGAAATTTCTAAAGTGTAGACCGAAGTCTATACGGGGCAAATTTACGCCTGCACTGTGTGAAGTCAATGTTTTTTAAAGCCTGTTCACGTTTTTTCCAAGCCAGAACAGGCGCTTTTCCATGCAAACTGCGATTTTAGTTGGCGGTTTGGTTCACACTCGTTAAGACTTAAGAAAATGAGAGAATCTTAGAGGAAATCTCAATGACAAAATTAAAAATGATTCTGTTCACAAGCCTTCCCCTTATGCTCGCAATATCAACACGCGCATACACACAAGAATCGCCCCCGTTTCACGCTTTTAAAAAAGGCATATCGCTTGAACAGGCCCAAACACAATGCGAAGGCAAAAGCCTCATAAAAGTTGATGACATTTACCAATGTCACGCCTTTGCCAAAGCGGAAACAACACAAAAATCCATAGTGAAAAACACCATCACAAAAATGGTGCAACATGACAATCTTGATAAAATTATAGACGATATGCAAAAGCATGACTTATTGCATAATCCAATCGAAGCTGGCTCCGAAGGTGACCGTGAAGCCTTGCGCCATTTACCAGATGCAAGCCTAAGCGCCGATCTTGCCAACATACAATTTTCGCAAAACCTTCTCTCCCGTTACAAAGCTATTAATCAGGCCAGTTTACGTGGGGAAAACAAACTCAACTATCAATTGCTTGGTTATGTCTTGCAAGAACGCATCGCCTTTGCAGATTTTGATACGTCAAGATTACCCTTCACCAATGATAGCGGTTTTTTCAATATGATGAGCTATGTGTTCATGCAAACACGTTTTGAAACGATAGATGACTACGAAGCCTATGCAGCCCGCCTGTCCGAACTCCCCCGCTTTTTTGCACAACATCAAGCAAATTTAAAACGCGGTGTAAACACAGGCTATACCGCCTCAAAAGAAATACTACCGGGTATTATTGACACAATTGCCATCTATGCAAAACCAGATGTCAACGCGCATTCTTTTTATACGCCATTCAAAACATTTCCCAAAATCATTAATGCCTCAGAGCAAGAACGGCTCACAAAACTCGGGCAAAAGACGATGGCAGAAAGCGTTATTCCCGCTTACCAAAAGTTACATACATTTTTCGTAAACGATTACGCGCCACATGCACGCACGGACGCTGGCATAGGCACAAACCCGCAAAGCCGTAAATATTACAAAGCCCTTGTCAAACATTTCACGACCCTGAACCTCACCCCCGACCAAGTTCACGAAACGGGGTTGACCGAGGTAAAACGTATTCGTGCTGAAATGGACGAAATCATTAAAAAGACGGGCTTCGAAGGCGACTTCAAAGATTTCCTCACGTTTTTGCGTACAGACGAACAATTTTATGCGAAAACACCGAAAGCTTTATTAAAAGAAGCCGCGTGGATTGCCAAACGGGTAGACGGTTTAATGCCTAAATATTTTGGCACCCTACCACGTCTGTCCTATGGGGTCATGCCAGTACCAGACGATATCGCTCCAAAATACACCACAGGGCGCTATTGGGGCGGCAACATGTCAAATGGTGTCGCAGGTAATTACGTCGTCAATACATATGATCTTAGCCAACGCCCACTTTACAACCTCCCCTCTCTCACCTTGCACGAAGGCGTACCAGGCCACCATCACCAAATCAGCCTCGCACAAGAGATGAAGGGCGTTCCCAGTTTCCGCCAAAGCCTATATCCCAATGCTTTTGGCGAAGGATGGGGACTTTACGCAGAAAAACTTGGCGTAGAGATGGGTATTTACCAGACAGATTATGAAAATTTCGGGCGCCTAACCTATGAAATGTGGCGCGCCTGCCGCCTTGTTGTCGATACAGGCATGCATTGGAAAGGCTGGACACGCGCACAAGCAGAACAATGTTTCTTTGAGAACTCAGCCCTCGCGCCCCATAATATCCGCACCGAAGTCGAACGTTATATCAGCTGGCCAGGACAAGCCCTTGCTTATAAAATTGGAGAATTGAAAATTTGGGAATTACGCGGTCGGGCCGAAAAGGCACTCGGCGCGGACTTCGATATTCGCCAATTCCATGACGCTGTCTTACGCAATGGCGGCATTCCGCTGAACATTCTTGAAGAACGCATTGATGAATGGATTGCAGATAGCCTCTCACACCATTAACGGCCAGTCACAAAAAATCCCTAAGGGCTGTTTTACAGTCCTTAGGGCTATTCCTCGGCGATACATTACCCCCCGATAGCGTATAGGGCAGCCTAGCAATATATGCTGGGCGCCCAACCGAGTTTGACATTTTAGAAGCGGTAGCGACCGCGTAATGTTAGCGGCACAACAACTCTGCCTCCACCATTATTGAAACCCGCATAACGCGAATTAAACGTACCAGCCGCTTTATCAGAATCATCTGACTTAAGCTTGCCTGTGAATTGAACACCTGTTTCAAGACCCAAAGTCATACGTTTAAACACAGGTGTTTCAACACCAATCAATCCAGTTGCCGTTGGCACCCAACCACCTTGATAAACCGCGAGGCTTGTAGGTGTGTTCAGGCTTGTCGCTACAGTCTGCGAAATACCATTCAATGAAATATCATCAACATGTGCTGCACCTAAACGGCCCTCAACATAAGGACGGAAAGATTTAAGAAGCGGAATATTTCTTGGTTTAAAGTACTGACGAAGTCCGGCTTCAACACCATATGACTTATAATCAGACATCGTACCCGTTATATCTTGTCCACCTTGGCTACCAAATACGACTTCATTACCGCTTGCTTTGGAATAAAAACCTTGAAGAGATACTTTTCTATTCGGATTCAGTGCATATGAACCACCTAAAGACGCACGCTTGCCATTACTATAGGCATCTTTCATGCTTACATCAACGAGAGCATTCGTTGGAGACGAAAAACCAGTATGAGCTTGCGAGCCCGTCAAAGCATCGCCGCCGACAATAAACTCTTTGCCAATTGCGCCTTCAAGATTCCAAGTGCTCAGTGTATCACCACCTACACAACATTTAGTCGATGCACTTGGACTATAAGAACCATGGCTCCCGTTCGTACCAGAACCAAACCCCATCCATGAACACCCCGAAAGAGCGATAGCTGCGACACTACACATTATAATACGCATAATATTTTCCTTTTGTTTCGAAATAGGACAAGCGCCACACCTTCCCTTCGTAGAATTTCTTAGATGCAATATAGATGCCAAGTGTATCAATCTGGTCAAAAAACATGGTTTCTATTTTATTAAAACTATAGGTTTTCACCTATAATTACCCCATAAATGACAAAACCCGAGCCAAAACCCGGATTTTAAACATATTATTAAGCATCATACGACCTTAGAATTTATAGCGCCCACGTATCTGAAGCGGCACAGACCAACGGCTAGAGCCCCCATTTGTGCCTTCTAAAAAGCTACCCGTTACATCTGTATCATCAGAAGACACACTCCCGATATATCTAAGGCCAGTTTCCAAGCCAACACTCATATGTTTTGAAACAGGTTTCTCAAAACCAACCATGCCGCTGACAGTCGGAACCCAACCGCCTTTATAATAGGCATAGTTTGCAGACGAAGCGACACCTGCTACACGTACATCTAAAAGATCAATATCACTAAGTTTTGCCAAACCAATACGTGCCTCAACATATGGTTTGATTGTTTTCAGCAAGGGAATTTTTGTCGCCCCGACATTATGACGCAACCCAGTTTCAACCCCAAATGCCTTATAGTTAGATAATCTTGCCTCTAAGGGCATACCCGAAACATCACGGCCAATTGTACGGTCTTTACCGCTCGCTTGTTGATAAAACCCATTTAGTAGTATTTCATTTTTCTTGCCAATTTGGTACGCGCCGCCAAGATCAGCTCTCCAACCAAGTTTATACGCGTCCTGCATACTCACATGATGGACACGTGTCGCAGCGTTAAACACACCGTCATTACCAGTAATGGCATGCCCACCGACAACCATGTCTGTACCCAGACTCCCCGTAAAACTCAGCTTGCTTGGCTTACGTAAACGCGGTGTTGTATAAGAACTACCTCCCTGATGCATGCCAGATTGAGTGTTATGGCCATTATAATGACCATGAGAATGAGTGTTTGCAATCCAAGAACATCCCGAAAGCATTATTGCAGCCGCGCTACAAAACAGAATACGCATAATCTTACCTTTCATATTGGTTAGCAAGAAACCAACCATAATTTTGCAATGAACCATGCAAATATCAGGCCAACCTCACTTACCCATAAAAAAAGCCTGAGAGAACTCTCAGGCTTTTTAATACTATAAGTATCTACGTATATTTATTTTAGAAAGAAACGCGACCACGCAGTTTCAAAGGTATTGACCAGCGATCATCTTGTGCAAGAATACCATCTGCGCCTTTATTCCAACGAATACCCGTTTCAATACCAAGTGCAGTCCGTGCGCCAACTTGCATTTCTGCACCGATAATACCTGAAGCCGTCGGCTTCCAACCTTTTTCAAGGTATGTTTGCGTATTGGAACCAAGAGGCATTACTGTTGATGAGCTTTGCGCCAGACGAACAGCATTATTATGCGTCGCGCCTGCAGTAAGTCCAACATAAGGACGAATACCAGTTAAAGTATTACTCCAACCACCAAGATATTGGCGAACACCAGCTTCTACTGTGTATTCTTCTAGGTCGCTCCACTGAGCGTATAACGGCTCTGTTGTTGAACCACTTCCAGTACCGTTGCTAATCGTACCCGTTTCAATCAATTGCCCTTTAGCCTTGGCATAACCGAAACCCGCAAGAAGTGTTGTACTTGGGCTAAGATCATATGTGCCTGTCAAACCATAGTGAATGGCATTTTTATACGCATCACTATAAGAAATCGCAGGTGTTGCAGAAACAGTATTCGTGCCGCCCAGAGCTATACCGCCAGGTTTTGCACCCGCAATATCGCCGCCAATCGCAAAAGCAGTGCCAATGCTTGCTTCAAGGCCAAAAGGAAGTGCAGAATTTACACCACGAAAACCTGAAGTGTGATTATATCCACCTGCATAACCCGCATTATAACCTACACCATAATATGCCGGGTAAGGTTGCGGCACATAAATTGGCGAACCTTGAATTGTTTGCACATTCGCACCATAATTCTGTCCGTAACTCGTACCCCATTGACCATTTACATACTGGCCGCCTGTTGCTTGCCCGGATGCAATATGTCCACCGACAGCACTACCATATGGTACAGCGCCATTTAAAACCGTTCCGTAAGTTGATCCAGATGTCATGCCTGCACCGAAGCCATTAGCCGCACCCATGCCGCCCATGCCATAACCACTTACCGCATGTGCCGTTTGTCCGTATGCAGCACCACCGCTCATACCATTCGCGCCATTCGCGTAAGCAGATTGACCTTGTGCACCATATGCTCCAGCTTGGCCGTAACCAGCCTGACCATACCCAACTTGACCATGCATAGCTTGTGGGCCACGAAGCCCTAAATTATTTGCAGCACCATAACCAGCTTGCCCATAACCAGCTTGACCGTAACCATTCGCTACAGCATTACATCCTGTCGATACACCCGTATATGAAGGCGCATTATAACCATATCCCGATTGACCATATGCAGACTGGCCATATGTGGATTGGCCATATGTGGATTGGCCATATGCAGATTGGCCGCCATACGCCGCCCCGCCTACATTACATCCATAAGAACCAGATTGCCCATAATTATAAGCATCCATTTGATTTCCACCGAAACCAAGCCAAGAACAGCCTGACAGTAAGACCGCTGAAAGTGTACAAGCTATAAAACGCATAGCGTCCCCCTTTAAATAAACTCGAATTAAGGTTAATTAACCCTAATATGCTTAACAAAAAGTTGTGGTTTGGTCGTTTTTCAAGTTTTATATGATAATTTAGTAAATCATTTTCAAAGCTATACGCCAAATCAGCCAATATAGTCGCTATTCACATAGCCTATTAAACGTACATGCAAGAGAATGCGAAATCACAAGAAAGAGAAAGCGTTAAAAATTATAACTGCCACGTATCGCGACAGGTACAGAAACAATAGCTTGCCCCTTTGCGCCATTCGAAAATTCGCGCGCACCTTCGTATTTCAGACCAGCCTCGAATGCCAAAGCTGTCTTTGGCGTCATTTGCCACTCAATACCAGCTCTCAACGAGCCATAAGGAACCCATTGCGCATCAGAAACAGGTGTCACAGTTGTCGTGCCACCATTAACATTAAAGTAATTGCCATCTGGGTCGTCTATCCCCAAAATCGCCGCGCCTAATTTTCTTTGTTGCTGACTTTCAATAACAGTAATATCTGAATAATGCGCACCACCAGCAGATCCACTTACAAATGGTGTCAGTGTGCGTTCGAATTGGTCTTGAAACATCGGTTTGAAATAATGACGCCCACCAAGTTCAACGTCCAAACGCTTCAACTCACTAAAATCATACGAGAACTTCGCAACGTCAACCCCATAACGCGTATTACCAGATGATGGGAAAACACCTGTTATATCTTGGGCACCATCATAGAATGTCGTAATCAAATCAGTACTCAAAGTTTCAACAATTTTGGCACTCCCACCACGCGAGCCCGCTGCACGTGTATAGCCTACATTTGCAAAAACTGTGTTATGGTTGTCAAAAATATACTCTAAGCCAGCAGAAAGGCGAATTGGTGCATGGAATGCATCATCAAAACTAATCGTCTTAGCTTCTACGGCCTCACGCACGCTTGAGAAGTTCGTAAACTGATCAACACGCCCACCAGGCGGTGTACCATATAGCGATCCATCTGACGGGTAAAAATTAGCGCTGTTATAAGACGCGAATCCACCATTCACCAACGGATCATACAATGTACCTGAAATGCTACTATCAAGCTCAAGCCCAATAGTGCCTCGTAATTTTGGCTTTTTTATACTTGGCGCTGCTGCATAGGAACTCGTTTGTACATTTCCTGCATGTGAGCCATATGAACCTGTTGTATATTGCCCTGCACTATTGTCACCATATTGACCGCCACCGACTGCCAAGGTAACTTGTTCTGGGCGACACCCTTGCGGAATGCGCTGTGTAGGAGATGTAATTTGACAAGCACCAGCATTTTGCATGCCATAGCCAGTGGGTTGGTTATAACCAGCCCCTTGACCATAAGAGTTCTGACCATAAGAGTTCTGACTATATTGAGATCCAGAAACGCCTCCACCGCCAAAGCCCAACCAAGAGCAACCAGACAATAAAATTGCAGACATTCCACATAAAACCAGGCGCATACTCATCTCCTTAGGTACAAATCGTACTATGGTTAATGTGTGTGATGCCCTGTTATGCTTAACAACTCGTTTATCTTTCGCATTTTTTTGTAAATTTTATAGTTTAAAATAACGCCAATACACTTTCTGGTGGTCTCCCAATGGCCGCTTTCCCGCCATTTACTACGATTGGACGTTCAATAAGCTTAGGGTTTTCGACCAAGGCACGCAGCAAAACGGCTTCATCGTCCTCAGTCTTCAAACCAAGTTCTTTATAAACGCCCTCACCTGTTCGCATAATCTCACGTGCAGACGCCATACCAAGCTGGGACAACAAGGTTTTAAGATCAGCGACTGTCAGCGTATCGGTTAGGTACAATACAATTTCTGGTGCATGACCATTTTCTTCAAGAAGCGCGAGCGTTTGGCGTGACTTACTACAGCGTGGATTATGATATATTTTAAGGCTCATATGAATTCCCCTAAAGAGTGTTGATTTCCTCCTCTATATAGGCAATTCCTAGATCACTTAAATAGGAAGATTGAATAATGAGTGATATTTCCAAAAAAACACCTGTCCAACTTCAAGTTCAAGGTCAAACAGCCCAAGGTTTTGAAACTGTCAAAACCGCATTCGAAGAAATTCTCGCCACAAGCGACGAGGCAGGCGCAGGGTTTTGCGTCCTCAAAGACGGCGAATACCTTGTAGACCTTGTCGGCGGCACCAAAGATCGCCGCCAAACCGAAGCGTGGCAAGCCGACACACTCATTCCCGTTTTTTCAACGACAAAAGCCATATCCGCAATCGTCATTGCCTATCTGGTTGAAAATGACAGACTTGACTACGATCAAACCGTCGCCAGCCTTTGGCCAGAATTTGCAGCACATGGCAAAGACAAAGTGACCGTCGCCCAAGCCCTCTCCCACCAAGCAGGGCTGTCTGGCCCGACCGAACCAATGGAACCTGTTGACTGGTATGACTATCACGGCATGTGCGCGCGACTCGCAGCACAAAAGCCAATTTGGGAACCCTGTACAGCCAGTGGCTACCATCCCGTCACTTACGGCTTTCTCGCAGGAGAAATCGCACGCCGCGCCGACGCCAAAGGCCGCATGCTCGGCGTCATCCTCCAAGAAGACATTTGCGGCCCCGAAAATATTGACTTTTTCATCGGCACACCTGAGAGCGAACACGCAAGATGCGGCGACCTCCACAAACCCCGCGCCATATCAAATTTAGGTGAAATCAACGCTGCAACAAAGGCCGCCTTCTTGAACAAATGGTCAAGCCCGGGCGGCAAGAAAACGGCAGACTGGCGCCAAGCCGAATTCGCAGGCGCAAATGGTCATGGCACAGCCAAAGCAATTGCACGCCTGATGCAACTCGCAATGGATGGCCATATTGGTGATACACAATATCTATCGGAACAAACACTCTATGAAATGTCCCGCACACGCATTTCAGGCGACAATCTCGTTTTACCCTTTGACCTCACAATTGCAGCGGGTCTCATGATCAATCATCCCAACCATTTTTACGGCCCGAATGAAAGCACACTCGGCCATAGCGGTTGGGGCGGCTCTTGCGGGTTTGCGGACGCGTCCGAAGGCATCACTGTCGCCTACGTCATGAACAAACAAAGCAATGTCCTCATCGGCGACCCACGCCCAATGAAATTGATCAAAGCTCTGTATGCCTGCCTAGAAAGCCAGTTTGTCTAGAAAGCTAGTTTGCCTAGAAAGTTAGTACGCTTAGAAACGACGTTCGAGCCAATCAAGCAAGATAGAGTTAAGAGCTTGAGGCTGCTCCCACATGGCCCAATGGCCGCAATCCTCAATCGTATAGCGCTCCAAATCAGGTACAGTTTCGACCATTTGCTCCGTAAATTCTGGCGGCAAATAAAGATCACGTGCAGCGCTGATCATCAAAGACGGTTGTGTGACATTAGGACTAAGGCTCGCCCCATATTCCCAGTTCGGCGTTGTATTACGATATAGATTGATGCCCCCGTGAAAGCCGCTATGACTGAATGCGCCTGCATAAACTTGTAAATCCTCATCACTCATCACTTGTCCTGCAAGCGCAGGCACGCCTGCGGCCACATATTGCTTAAACTTTTTGACAAGATGATACATTTCAGACGAAGGTTGAGCGCCGTCAGGGACAGTGCGAAACATCATACGAAAGAAAGCCAGCACATCTTGTTCAAACACGGCTTCTGCCATGCCAATTTCTTTAAAAGCTACAAAATAGTGATCCTTGCCGTGCCTACGCTCAAAAATTTCCATAGGATCAATTGGAGCTTGTTTCACATGCGGTGTACACACACCAATGACACCCTTTACGCGGTTTTCGATCATGCGCGCCGCGTGCCAAACAATAATACCACCCCAATCATGCCCACATAAAACAACCTGCTCAATACCAAGGGCGTCAAGCACACCTTCTATATCGCCAACAATTTTTTCAATACCGTATTCATGTGAGCTAAGCGGTGCACTTGAATGTCCGAATCCACGTAAATCCATCGCAATTACGCGGTACCCAGCCTCCGCCAACACCCAAATTTGATGCGCCCAAGAATAAGCAATTTCGGGCCAGCCGTGGATGAGTAAAATCGGAACACCATCTCTGGGCCCTGCTTCATATACTGCGATATTTACGTCACCTAAGGGGACGATTTTTGCTTTTGGAAATTTCATATGTGCCAAATAAGCCGCAATTGCATAAAAAGGAAAGCAAAACCTATGTTTTTCCCAAAAAAAGGCATAATAGCCCTAGACGTTAGCCGATAGAGAAGCTACACCCCCGACACATTAAGGATTCCGAGCCTTCTCCTGTTTTTGGACGGCTCACTGATATATTTATAGTAAGGCTACACATGGTTGAAATTTACGTGCGCCAAAACAATGTCGATCAGGCATTACGCGCTTTGAAAAAGAAATTGCAAAACGAAGGCGTTTTGCGCGAAATGAAAGCCCGTAAGCATTACGAAAAACCATCTGAAAAACGCGTTCGCGAACAAGCAGAAGCTGTTCGTCGTGCACGTAAACTTGCGCGTAAACGCGCACAGCTTGAAGGCCTTATCCCAATGAAAAAGCGTCCACCACGCAGATAAGAACCTCGCTCAAAACCAATATTTAAAACGTCGCACAATGCAAATTGTAGCGGCGTTTTTTTTGCCTCCCTTCTTTAATTCCTCCAGTTTTACAAAATATATGTGAGCGCATGTAAGTTATACTTGATTGTAGATTACAATCACCGTAAAATACCTAGGAGACAAAAAATAATATTTACAACTCATTGGGGAGCTTATTAAAATGCCATCACGACTTTCATCCAAACGGTTCTTAATCACGCCAACGCTTTGCGCGACATTTGTTCTTGCAAGTTGCGGCGGCGGTGGCGGAACAACGACATCCCCTCCTCCTCCCCCGACAGGAGATACGACGGCACCAACAGTTACATTTAGCACCAATACACTTACGGTACAATCTGGCGGCACAAGCGCAATAACACTTACAGCGACTGATAATATTGCCGTAACCTCTGGGCCTACGGTCACGTGTACAAATGGAGGAAGCTTTGCCAACAATACATTTACAGGCCCGAGTGTAACCGTAGACACAACAAGTGTGTGTACAGCCACAGCAAGTGACGCCGCCGGCAACACAGGAAGTTCTACACTCACAGTCACAGTTCCGTCATGGACAAGTGCCCAGTTCGAAAATGAAGGTTTATTTAAAAATAAATGTGACATCATACGCACGGGCACAAACCCTGCAACAGGCAACCCATATGCAGATACACAAGCAACACTACAACATGAATTGCAGTGGTTACGTTCATGGAGTGACAATACATATCTGTGGTATAATGAAATTGAAGACAAAAACCCAAATACATTCACTGACAAACTTGTATATTTCAAGCAGTTAAAAACAACAGCAACAACAAGCTCTGGTACAGATAAAGATCAATTCCATTTCAGCATGACGACGGAAGAGTATCAAGAACGCGTATCAAGCGGCTCGAGTGCAGGTTACGGAATACGCTGGGCTTTCATCCAATCAAGCCCACCACGCGACATTCGTATTGCCTATACCGAAGCAAATGCACCTGCAACAACGGCACCTGCAAACCTAGCGCGGGGCGCAGTTATTTTGGAAGTTGACGGTGTTGACGCCATTAATGGCGGCACACAAGCCAACGTAGATGTACTTAACGGCGCACTCTTCCCGAGCGCAGAAAACGAACAACATACATTCAAAGTTCGTGACCTTGACGGCACAGAACGTACATTCAGTATGACATCTGCAACAGTGACGAGCAACCCAGTAAACACCTCTAAAACCATTACTGTTGGTACCGATAAAATCGGCTATGTTCTTTTCAATACATTTGGCACACGTTCCGCCGAGGAACAATTGGTTGATGCATTTGCGACACTCGCAACACAAAACATCACCGAACTCGTACTTGATTTACGTTATAATGGTGGCGGCTTCCTCGATATTTCATCAGAACTTGCTTATATGATCGCAGGCGCAGCCCCAACAACGGGTAAGAAATATGATGACGTTATTTTTAACGACAAGCATACAGTGACTAATCCTGTTACAGGACGCGCCCTCGCAGCAACCCCGTTCCATTCAACAACACAAGGCTTTACCCTTGTTTCAGGTCAAGCCCTACCTGCACTTAATCTAAGTAAAGTATATGTTTTATCAACAAGCAGAACATGTTCAGCCAGTGAAGCTCTTATTAACGGCCTTCGCGGTGTTAATGTTGAAGTTGTACTGATCGGCTCGACCACTTGTGGCAAACCCTACGGTTTTTACACAACAGATAATTGCGGCGAAACATATTTCAGCATCCAGTTTAGAGGCGAAAATGAAAAAGGATTTGGCGATTACGCTGATGGCTTTGTTCCAGTAACGACAGCGCCAAGCAATCAAGCCGAAGTCGCTGGCTGTCTTATCGAAGATGATTACACAGCTCTACTTGGTGACCAAAGCGAGAAAATGTTCGCGGCTGCTCTTAATCATATCTCTACGGGTAACTGCCCGACAGCAGTAACCCCGCAAGAGGTTCGTGAAGATAAATTCTTCAGAGACCCTGCGGCCGCTCTTATGCAAACACCACGCCTTAAACGCCTACAAATGCTAGAGCAAAGCAATATCCTTACGGCACCAGAGGCATTGGTACAGAAAGACTAAGGTGAGGCGCGCAATAACAACCATAAGCGCATGTATCAGCACCCTGCTTGCAGGGTGCAATACGCTTGCTCAAACCCAAGCTGTGCCTGCGCTGGTTGAAACGCCTTCAAACACAAACCGTGATGTTTTGACGAAGGCAATTTCCCAAGCACTTCACAATAGTAAAGTGCAGCTTTCACTCAGCGACTTCAGCAAACGCAACACAGTCATTATCGAGGGCAAGCAACATATGGCGCCAAACGGCCTCCCAATAATGGGGCGTATCACGAAAGATATGATGACACCTGCCGATCATTTTCAACTGATGAAACGTGGCAAAAAATGCTTTCTCATTCATACAGAAACAGGTGAAGAGTACGTATTAAAGGGCGTAACATGCCAAGCCATGTAGATTAGGATTATACAAACAAAAAAGCGCGCTATCTCTAGCGCGCTTTTTTGTTTGTCATATTGAAGGCTAAGTTTATTTTTTAAACATGCCTTTATTCACCATCACTTCTACAATTTGCACAGTGTTAAGGGCAGCACCTTTGCGAAGGTTATCAGCAACGACCCAAAAATTGATTGTATTGTCCTGAGTGCTATCATCACGAATACGAGAAACATACGTCGCAAACTCACCCGCAGATTCGATCGGGGTAGCATAACCACCTTCTTCTTCAGGCTTGTCCCACACCATAATGCCTGGGCTTTCACGTAAAATCGCGCGGGCTTCATCAGCACAAAGTTCGTTTTCAAAYTCKACATTCACCGCTTCGCCGTGACCAATAAAAGTCGGCACGCGCWCACATGTCGCCGTAACCTTGATCTTTTTGTCGAGAATTTTCATKGTCTCGGCTTTCATCTTCCAYTCTTCTTTGGTRTCGCCMCYATCCATGAAYWCGTCAATTTGYGGGATCACATTAAAKGCAATTTGTTTTGGRAAAATCTTTGGTGTCGGCTCRTCATTGACATAAATACCCTTGGTTTGAATCCAAAGCTCGTCCATMGCCGCTCTACCACCACCAGAAACACTCTGATAKGTMGAGACAACAACACGTTTGATKGTYGCGCGRTCATGCAATGGTTTCAGCGCAACAACCAACTGRATKGTTGARCAATTCGGRTTRGCAATAATGCCCTTTTTACAATCAAGCACAGCGTCYGCATTCACCTCTGGMACTACCAAAGGYACATCAGGRTCCATMCGCCATGTTGACGAATTATCGAYGACAATTGCGCCRGYYTTGRCAATAATTGGCGACCATTTTTTAGACGYTTCACCACCWGCACTCATCAARGCAACATCAATTKTCGARAAATCAAATTGCTCGATATCRTGRCATTTAAGTTCRCGRTCACCATARCTCACAACGCGGCCAAGAGAACGGCGCGTCGCAATAGCATAAACATTTGCAACATCAATGTCGCTCTCTTCCAAAATCGTGAGCATTTCTGTCCCTACGTTTCCAGTTGCACCAACGACTGCGATATTCAATCCCATGATCTTATTCCTTACATATGCATGCCGCTAAAACTACGACGAGAGTTCGCGTATCCTGCTATAGGAATAATTGCAATACCTGCGACACCCAGAAAGGTGAAAACGACCAGTTTTCCCAAGGATTCCTTAGTTTTCAGCCTCAACTGACCTTTTTTTGTTCACATTCCCCTCATTATCGTAATACCAGTCTAAAAATGCCTACACCCTATGCATTTTGTTTTTACCCTAGACACATTGATTATTATGAGATTATAATTCAGAGCTTCCATATAGTGTGGGAGTATTCTCAGGGCGGGGTGTAATTCCCCACCGGCGGTAAGTGGTTTATCCATATAGCCCGCGAGCGCCTTTCAGTTATGAAAGGGTCAGCAGATCTGGTGTAATTCCAGAGCCGACGGTCATAGTCCGGATGGTAGAGAATGAAAGACAGTTTTCCCGTTATCATAACGGCGCAACTGTGTTTTGTACGCCTTGATCAATTTTGTAAAAGGAGTACATTATGGATCAAAATTCAAACACGACCAAACCTCTCAACATTGCATTCATCAAAGCAAAATGGCACGACACAATAGTTGACCAATGCTATGCGTATTGCGAAAAAACACTAAAATCCGAAACAAATGACACATGCAAAGTCAAGCTTTTCACAGTCCCAGGCGCGCTTGAAATACCACTTCTCGCCCAAGACATTGCCAAAACAGGAAAATATGACGCGATCATAGCCTCGGCATTTATCGTCGATGGCGGCATTTATCGCCATGATTTTGTCTCGACCACAGTTTTAGACGCTATGATGCGCGTACAGCTTGATACAGGCGTGCCAGTATTCTCCGCAGTACTGACACCACACCATTACCAAGACACCGATACACATAACGCGTATTTCTTCGACCATTTTCAGCACAAAGGCGTCGAAGCCGCCCATGCATGTTTAGAAATGTTGGCGGTACGGCGTACCGTATTGGAGGCGGCGTAAAACCCACAGTTTCACATAATGACAAACGACCACACATATATGAAACGGGCCTTGGCGCTTGCGAAACAAGGCCTGTTCACAACAGGCGTTAATCCGCGTGTGGGTTGCGTGATTGTAAAAGACGACACCATTATTGGTGAGGGCTTTCACAAAATCACAGGCAGCCCTCACGCGGAAGTCAATGCGCTTGAGAATGCAAACCAAGAAAATGCAAACATGCCAGCCAAGGGCGCAACGGCCTATGTAAGCCTTGAGCCCTGCTGTCATCACGGCCTCACACCCCCATGTACGCAAAGCTTGATTGCAGCAGGCATAAGCCGCGTGGTCATCTGCAATGCCGATCCGAACCCCCTTGTCGCGGCGCAAGGCATTGAAACATTACGCGCAGCGGGCATAAAAACCACCCACAGCATTTTGGCCAAGAAAGGCCAGAAACTGAACCTAGGGTTTTTCAAGCGCATGCAAACTGGCTTGCCTTATGTGCGCGTAAAACTGGCACAATCTCTTGATGGCCGTACAGCTATGAAAAGCGGGGAAAGTTATTGGATTACGGGCAAGAAAGCCCGTCAAGATGTACAGTATTGGCGCGCCCGTTCTCACGCTATTATTACAGGCATCGGCACAGTCTTGCAGGACGATTGCCGTATGAGCGTTCGCCCAGAAGAACTGCCTAAGAAATACAAATCCCTGCCTCACCATTTTGACACCACCCAACCCATGCGCGTTATTTTGGATACACATTTACGTATTTCCCCGAATGCGAAAATATTGCARTCTGTTGGCAGATGYGTAGTSATGACAAGCCTGYCCYTAGATAACRCCAAAGCACGCRCCCTTCAAAAACRTGGCRTTGAAATTATCACACTCCCGCTAGAGCCAGATAAACTGGRCATGGATAAAARMMTCRACCTMGAAGCGGYMCTCMYATGGCTTGGCMAAGAACARATCAATGAAGTTCTCGTCGAAKCYGGCGCCGTAYTGGCWGGRMAATTTGTYKCKCAAAAAYWTGTTGACGAGCTACTTATTTAYACCGCSCCYGTCYTRATGGGGAGCRMGGCMCGCCCTCTWYTMGACATTCAAATTGAAACYATGAAACAYCGAATTCACCTTAAYWCTGTGAARTTCAAACAGCTCGGAAAGGACTGGCGTATCACCGCCCGTTTATAGCTTATGTTTACAGGCATAATTCAAAGCAAAGGCGAAATTCTCGCCTGCAAAAACACTGATAATAATTTTACCTTCACCATTGCGACAAAATTTGATGATATGAACGATGTTGCCCTTGGCGACAGTATCGCCATGAACGGTGTCTGTTTAACCGTGACCAAAATTGAAGGTGACAAAATAAGCGCCGATGTATCCCGTGAAACCACAAACATCACGGACGCAAAATTTTGGCAGACTGGCACAATTTTAAACCTCGAAAAATCCCTCGCCCTCAAAGACAAATTGGGAGGACATATGGTATCTGGCCATGTAGACACACTTGCCAAATGCGTGAAAGTTGAACCCAGCGGCACCTCCGTCATTTACGGATTTAAAATTTCGCCCCATTTTGACAAATTCGTCGTCAAGAAAGGCTCGGTTGCCATCAATGGCGTCAGTTTGACAGTCAACGAAATTAAAGACTGTATACTATATGTGAACCTCATCCCCCACACGTTGCAAGAAACCAATCTTGGCCAACTCGTGGTCGGTGACGAGGTTAATTTCGAGATTGATACCATTGCTCGCTACGTAGAAAAAATGGTGCAGGGTTTCACGTCATGAGCCAAGGTAATGCAAAAACCATATTCGAAG
>NVXK01000019.1 GCA_002733905.1 Robiginitomaculum sp.
CGAGGAGTGCGCGTAGCACAACTTGGTTCGCGACCAAATCTTCGACAACGAGTACATTAAGACCTTCAAGCTTGTCATGAGAAATGGCCCTGCTATTCCCTTGAGATTTACGACGATCCGCTGTTCTTCGCTCTTGAATAACACTATCTTCGCGCGCGTCATCCATGTGAACGGAATCTAGGCTTGGGGCATTAACGTCGACACTTTTGAATATATCAAGGTCATTGGCGGATATTGCGGGTTGCGAAGGTATCGGTGTTGGCATGCTTACGGGCGGGTTTATTATTTCGGCGGGTTTGGAAGTAATCTCTGTTGGGCTCGTGTGCTCGTCTTCTTCTGCGAAACTTGCATCTTGAATCTCATACTGTGCGTCAGGTTCCATAAGCTGTTCAAGAGCCTCAAGGTCGTCCTCATCGGTGTCCCATGCATGTGATGGTGCTTGGGGTGTCGGGGCAATTATGTGTGCTGGCTGGATCTGCGTGCTTTCGGACACGGAGTCCTCATGACGCGAATTATCTGCAATAGGGTTTGGCGTAACGTTGATATCAGCTGTTTGTATTTGATCTGTGTTTGCAGTGATAGCTTCGACCGAAGTGGCTGGCGCAAAGTCAATGGCTTGTTGCGTATTCGCAATAACTTTGAAGTTCAAACGGCGTGTTTGTGTATCAAATTCTGCATCTTGAGAATAAACAGTTTTAACAGTCATGACAAATTCAGAGCCGCGTCCAGGGGCAGAGGTAAGTGTAATATCACCACCCATTAACCGGGCAAGTCCCCGCGTAACAGCGAGACCAACGCCAGCGCCTGTATGCTCGCGCGTCATAGAGCTATCGGCTTGGTTAAACGGCATAAAGATTTTCGTTTGTTCTTGATCATCAACACCAACGCCAGTATCTGCAACAATCATGTTGAGTGTACGTATATTATTCACACCAGTTGGTTCACCAAGAGTGACATGAATATGGATGCGGCCCCGAGTCGTAAATTTCACGGCATTAGATATAATGTTTGAAAGGGCTTGTTTGATACGCAAACTGTCCAACATAATATCATGAGGAATATCATTTGCGATATGACAGGTGAAAGCAATGAGATCATTGTCCACTTGCGCCTTATAGGTTTTAAACAAACCATTGACGATGTGATGCATATCTGCGGGTGCAGTTACAATTTCCAAAATTCCAGATTCCATCTGCGACATATCTATGATCCCGTTGAGGATTTCGAGCAAACTATGCCCGGAGTCCAATATAATTTTATTTTGATCCCTAAGGGTCTGGGTTTCACCATATTCGGATAATAAACCTGAAATCCCTATTATCCCGTTAAGAGGCGTACGTAATTCGTGCGACATAACAGATAAAAACTGTGATTTTGCCCGATCTCCAGCTTTTGCGACGTGTGCAGCCGTTAAAAGTGTCTTATTTGTACGTTGACGCCATGCCGCAACCGCAATCGCGCCGAGGGTAATAAGTACCATAGCGCCTGCAAGGGAGATAAGGAGGACAATTT
Source organism: Robiginitomaculum sp. (assembly GCA_002733905.1). Classification (GTDB taxonomy): domain Bacteria; phylum Pseudomonadota; class Alphaproteobacteria; order Caulobacterales; family Maricaulaceae; genus Robiginitomaculum_A. Next base: position 1,513 of record NVXK01000019.1, read on the forward strand.
CCTTCTGTTGCGCCTTTACCGTTTCTTGTTGTGCCTTTTCTCGCTCCAACTGTCTTTGTTTACTATTTTCAAGCTCAGCAAGCTGTGTTTGCGCGGTCAACCCAATACGTTTGAATGTTTGCTTCATTTCTTGATTCAGTTGCTGATTTACCAATTTATAGGTTGCAGCGGCATCATTTCTTGCAACAGCCAGCAGAGCCTGAGCATGTATGCGGCGTTTGTTAAAGCCAGAGGTTTCGATCTCTGCTTTTTTAGCAAGTTTTTCAAATCTACGAAAGCTAGCATGAGTTGCTTTTACATTTCCCATGCCTGCAAGCGAAATGGCAAGTTGCGATTCTAGACTCAGTTGGAGCCGTACCCGTTTTTCAACTTTGAGCGCAGTTTTAAGGTATGATTTTGCTTTTGAATATTCCCCAATATTATTCAGGCTTTGCCCATAACGCAAATAGGCAATGCTATTGACGCCAAGATTGTTCTTCTCGGTCAATTTAATCAAAATGTTTGTAAGTTCAGCGGCCGTCTCGTAATCACGCCATTTTTCAAACACATAAGCAAGATTCCCAATATGGCCTATGCCGTCTACATTCAAATCTAACGCAATACCTTGCTCTATAACTTGTTCTGTGGCGGAGATTGTAAGTGTAGGATTATTCAATAAAACGTAGAGGTAAGCGGTTAAATCATTTGTTTCGTATTTGGCTTCTTTAATATTCCGCCCCCCTAACGTGGGAATAAGTTGTCCAGCAGTTTTGACCAACTCTAATGCAGTTGTTAGTTTTAAATTTTTGCTGTTATACGATGCTTCAAAAATATATGCGCGGTTTGCAATGAACCAATTTTCATTATTTTGAAAGCTTTGTAGCTCTTGAAGAATGTTTTGGTTGTCATTTTTATCCGTCGTAGAATTTGTTAGTTTGATGAAAAGTGTGTTTAACTTTACAATTGCTAAATCAAACTCGGAATTTTGTGAGGTGGCTTCTTGAAAATAAACTGTATTAGTTTTTACCCTGTCGAGGGAATTACGTAAACTAATCGAGTCCATTGTAATTCTTCTTAATGTGCTCAATTGATCTTCATTCGATAGTTCATCAAATCGAATGCTTGTATATGTGAGGTTTGGATCAATGATGAGGTTATTCGAGAGTATCTTGTTTGCTAAAGCTATTGCATTCGTTTTATCTTTTGAAGTGAGTTCTCCAGTTGTCTGTGCAAATGCATGGATAGGTAAAAATGTCATCAAAAATAAAATAATGATGCTCAAAAAATAGTTGAGAGGTCGCTTTATATGTTTTATTAGAAAGGCTGCTAAATAGCGCATATATTATAACTCAAGGCTGAACTTTTCACTACTCTACTATATGTGCGTTAACAAAAGGTGGCTAGCTATGGGTTGTATTCGTATTTTAATAACTTACATTTAGGCATAAAAAAACCCGCCTTAAAGCGGGTCGTCCACACAGCTCAAAGTTTGAATTCTAGAATTCAACGATAACAGGTTGACCGCCAGTTACGATTTCGATTTCTTCGAGAGTAAGTTCACGCATAATGAAATTCCTAGATTTAAATTATCACAACCTTATGGTTACGAAATATAGTAACTATTTGATTAATAGAGTGTTTTCAATGGTTTTTTTTAAATTTAGGGTGTTGACGATTAAAAATCCCCTGAAAAGGGAAGTTTTTGGCCGATACTTAACGTATTTTAGCATAGTAATATAGTTAACTTCGATTTATTTTATGGTTAACACTTTATGAGCGCGGTTAATCAGTTCAGGGCGATGCGCGATTATCACACGTGTTAGGGACATTGATTCGAGGACGTCAGCGATTTTCTTCTCTGTCTCTGGGTCTAAATTGGCCGTGCCTTCGTCTAAGAATAACACTTTCGGGTCTTGGTACAGGGCACGTGCAAGCAAAACCCTTTGGCGTTGCCCCCCGGATAACACACTGCCCATATCCCCGACCATAGACAAATAATTCATGGGAATGGCAATAATGTCATCATGGATTTGTGCGGCGATTGCGGCCTTATATACTTTTTGCATATCCACTTGCGGATCAAAGAAGCTAATATTATCGGCCAGAGTTCCTGATAATAATTTATCATCTTGCATGACGACACCAATGCCCGCGCGCCAATTTGCAATGCCTAAATCATCCAGAGGCTTGCCGTCGATTGCGATACTGCCTTTGCTGGGTTCATAGAGTCCAAGGATAAGCTTAAGCAAAGTCGTTTTGCCGCCCCCGCTCACACCCGTAATCGCCGTCATGGATCCTGCCTCAATTTCGAGATTGATGTTTTCCAAAACCCACGGATCATTATCGCTATAGCGAAAGCTTACATCCTTTACGCTGATCGCGCCTTTAACGTCAACAGCGTGTTGGGAAAGTGGCTGCGTGCTTTCATGTTCAGCGTAAACAATATCGGCAAGCCTATCAAGATGCAAGGACAACAGTCTGAACTTTATGCCTTCTTGCAAAAACTTCTTCACACTCTCGGTAAAATATTGTTGAAACCCAATAAAGGCAAACAACATGCCTGTGGTCGCAAACAGACTCGCTTCGCCGATAATTAATTGCGCGCCCAGATAAACAGTAATGACAATTTGCAAACCTACGAACAGTGTTTCAAAAAACTTCTGTAAGACCAGATATTTGCCGTGTGCCGTATTGGCATTAATGGTATCGGCAAATAAATTACGCCACGCAGCTTCGCGTGATGCTTCGCGACCAAAGAGTTTGACCGTGGTCGAGGCGCGAATGCTTTCGATAATATGAGTATTTTCGATTGCCTTGGTGACAATGCTTTCTTCTTCCGTACGGCGAAGATGGGGATAAATCAGTAAGGTCGCAATCACTAACATGCCCGTAATGCCGAGTACGATACTGGCGAGAAGCGGTGAATAAGCAAACATAACAAATAGGGTCAGTATTGCCATGGCGCCATCAAGCAAAATAGCCACCACACTTTGTGTCAGAGCTTCTTGGATCGGGCGTGCAGAACCAATACGCGAAATAATATCACCCACATGCCGTTTTTCAAACCACGCCGTTGGCAGGCGTAAAAGATGGCGCACAATATTGCCGACCATTTGAAACGAAAGTTGATTGCCATAAATCAAAATGGCCCACCCCCGCACCGCTTCGGACAATGCGCGAATAAAGACTAAGCCCCCAAAACCAAGCATAAGCGCAAATAAAACACTCATATCACGCGGCGTCACGGCTTTGTCGATAATCAGTTGGAGATAGAAAGGCGCGCTGAGGGCGACGATTTGTAAAACCACGGAGAGAATAAGAATTTGCACGGTCGCACGTTTAAACCCACGCATCTTGCCCCATAAATGCCAAAGCTTTGGCTTAAGTCTGTCGGTGAGCGTATTAAAATCTGCCGCGGGTGAAAGCTCCAAGACCACGCCTGAAAAATGATCTGATACTTTCTCAAGCGCCATCACCCTCAGGCCACGCCCAGGGTCAATGAAATGCACTTTGCCATTTTTGATTTTTTTCAGCACAACAAAATGATTAAGGTCCCAATGTAATATGGCAGGGGTCTGGACTTTATGTAATTGCTCAAGCTCAACGCGCATGGGGCGGGAACCAAGATGAAGTGTCCCCGCCGTTTGCATCACCTGTTTCAGGCTCGCACCTTTCAACGATACAGACGCAGTCTTCCGCAAAGCATTTAAATCAATGTCATGTCCATGATAGCGCGCAATCATCACAAGACAGGCAAGGCCACACTCGGTTGCTTCGGTTTGTAAAACAACAGGCAGAATGTTGCGGTTATACAGGCTCATCGCATTTTTCCATCATGTTCGTTTTGTGGCCCATTGCCAAATCGGCGTACTCACCCCGTCCATATCAACATGTCCGAAAATACAAATGCAAACCACACAGATAATGCTTAACGCTAACACCACGGTCATCACCCAAACCATTTTTGGATTGGCCAAGACAACATCCCCGTACAGCGCTCTTGTACGGTGTCGAATAGCCTCTTTTCGAAACAAACCTTTAGTCATATGCAGAGTCTATGCTCACACATACTGATTTGCCAAGTAAAAACTTTGCCAAGTAAAAGCGGTGAAATTAAACCTTAGGGTTTGTCATCAAGTAAGTTCTCAAGACGTTGTGATAAATCCGCATCATCGAGCGCAGCCTCGGGTATGCCAGGGTCATCAGGGCGTGGCGGCTCAACAGGTTCAGATGTTTGAGTGGGCGCGATCTCGGAAATAACGGCGCGGCGGCGTTTATACATTTCGTGACGAGGATGGATAAGCTCACCCGTTTCGCCGTAGGACATGACAAGCCTTTGCCAATCGGTTTGCGTATAATCAAATGCAGGGCCGTCAGGATCAAGATCAGACCAGTCAGCTTCGACGGGCGCGCTTGTTGCGCGGATCTGCCATGTACGCGCATCAATCGGATTGCCAAGTTTTTCTTCGGCGGCGCTCGCCAAAAGACAGAGGCGCACAGACGGGTCTTCACTGCTAAGAATAGGATTAAGGGCTTGCAGGCATTCGACCGCATTGCCTGCGCTTAACGCCTCTTGTGCTATGAAAATTTGACTTTCCCTATGGTCGGGATTTGTTTTGATAAAGGCGTTTATTTTCTTGGTGCGGGTTTTCTCACTTTCATCCGTGAATAAATCCCCATAGGAAAGCGCCAGTGCAGGATGCGGATTTTTCGACCATGCTTTTTCAAGTAAGTTCGCGGCCTTTTTTGACTGCCCACTCTTGGACAAGAGGCGCGCCGCCAAGGCGTTTGCAGGCGCAAACCCCGTACTTGTTTCTGTCGCTTTTAATGCTGTTGAAAGCGCAAGGTCAAACGCACCCGTTTTTTCAAAATGCGCGGCACTTGCGCTTAACAATACGGCCTTACGGCGTTGGGCAGAGGCTTTGTCAATATGTTTGCGTTTTTCGGCCAAGCCGAGACTTTCAAGTGCGCCGCCCCAATCATTTTGCGCCACTTGCGATTTAAACAAAATATCAAAAGCCCATGCTGGCGCTTTGCCAGAAGAATATGCGCTTTGCGCCATTTCAATGGCTGTATGATGATCACCTTTATCGGCAGCCATACGGGCAAGACCGCGCAGGCCTACGGATTTGGTTTTTTCGTCCTCAAGCAGATTTGTATAATGGGTGCTCGCTTCGTCCATTTCCCCTGCGGCTTCTGCGGCTTTGGCCGAGACAAGCTCGCTTAGGGCAGGACGGTCTAACAATTCGCGTGCGCGCCGTGCTTTTTTACGGGCCCGTTCCCCGTCCCCGGCTTCTCCTGCGAGTAAAGCATCTTCGAGTGCATCGAGACCATTTTGGTGCCGTTGACGCCCAAACCCTGTTTTCATACGCTGCGGCAAACGCCATAACCATACACCTAATGACCAAAGAATAATAATGCTTGCGGTTATCAGAACAAGGCCGAGTATGGCGGCTTGTAACGAAATGCCGACGGATTGTTTTGCTATGCTATCCGCTTCATTGGCGAGCAGTGTAATATTGACCCAAGGATCATTTCCCACATAGGCAAGCAGTCCTGCGAGCGCGAGCAGTAAAATCAAGGGGAGAATAAGATAACGAGCCATAATGGTGTCCTTTAATGCTCTTCTTTATGCTATGAATAGACTTAACATAATGTTTAGCGCGCTTTCACAGTCTTCTTTGCACTCGCCACCCAATCGTGTGCAATCGCACGTACAGGTGGGTTTAGTTTCGCAATATCATCAAGGGCGTCTTGAATACGTCCCTCTTTTATGGCGGCTTCTGCATGTAAGATTGTCGCGATTGGTGTGGGGGCATCTTCATCGCGCACTTTAATATGTTTTGAAAGTGTGCGCTGTAACCAACTCGGTTTTTCTGAAGCGATTTTATTTTGCGCATGTACGGCTTCAAACATTTTTTCTCGTGGAAAGCTATCGATCAAGACTTGCAACGCTTTGGCCAAAGCTTTGGTGTGATCTTGCGTTGTTTCCAAATCTGGCAATTCTATGCGCTCTGTTTCTGGCGCAGGAAATACGGACTCTGAAATCTTACCCGTCACGGGCGAAGACTGACTTGATAAATATGTGATCTGTTCTTGCAAAGAATGAATGCGTTCATCAAGCAAGGTCAGAGTTGCACGTTCTTCTTCAAGTGCGCTAAGCCGTGCGGCCAATGCTGACGAACCCGTGATGGAAATATCACCGTCTTGAGAGAGACTGCTCTCTAACAAATCAATACGCGTGTTGATGGTGGCCGCTAGGTCTGTAAGCGCGGGGGTCAAAAGTTCTTGAATATGCGCGTCAGTCACAGGGGCGACCCCCATAGGTTTATCAATCAAATCACGTACATTATTTTGTAAGTCCTGATGCTGTGAGAGCGCGAATGTTTCTGCCGACTGGGTCTTTTTTATTTGCGCGTCTAATTTGGTTTGCAAGGCGGCGAACGCTTTTTCTTGCTTGTCAACTTGCCTGTCAAATTGGGTGTTAAGCGTGCGAATATTATTCGCAACTTGTGTCACTTGATCTGTATTTTTAAATAATGACGGCCCGACCCAGCCAATACTCGCGCCCGCCAGTGTCGCTAAGAGAGCAAGAAGAACGGCGCTTGCACGACTAATGCCTTTCTTATGGTCAGAAGATTTGTCCTTTTTTTGGTGAATGACGGAATTAAACTCGGGTGTTGCGCCTTTATCCTTAGAGGTTTTTTTAGGTGCTTTTTCTGATCGTTTAACAGCGGAGGCCGAAACAGATGCAGACTCAGGGACAGAAGCAGGCGCTTTGTGCTGTACTTCTACGGGTTTCACTTTCGAAGCAGAGGGTTTTGCATCTTTTTTTTTATCACTCACGTTTAAACTCCATGATTTTCGCTTGCCCTGTTATGATTAAGTTTACGCCTTTGGGCGTCATGCTTCAAGTCCAGACTTCATATCGCGTATTGCCTCACGTACAAGGGCATTGTATTGGCGAGGTATGAACAAACCCCATTTACATTTTACTGCACACTCTGGCGCACATTCCTGCCTCGTTCTCGGCATCGAATCTTCTTGCGATGAAACGGCAACTTCTGTTCTGGCCCGTGCAGAAGATGGCAGTATACATGTCCTGTCTTCGGTCATTGCAAGCCAAAACGAGCAACATGCACCCTATGGCGGTGTGGTGCCGGAAATCGCCGCACGCGCCCATATGCAAATTATTGAAAGCCTGATAGCGCAAGCTATCAAGGACGCAGACATTGATTACACAGATTTAGACGCTGTCGCCGCGACGTCAGGCCCGGGACTAATCGGTGGTGTGATTACAGGGCTTATGTGCGCCAAAGGCCTCGCCCTTTCGCTTGATATTCCCCTCATCTCTGTCAATCATTTAGAAGGTCATGCTTTGTCGCCGCGCCTCAGCGAGGCTTGCCCCTTCCCGTATTTACTTTTGCTTGTATCTGGCGGACATACCCAATTATTGAGCGTTGAGGGCTTGGGTAAATATACCCGCCTTGGCTCGACGGTTGATGACGCGGCAGGTGAAGCATTTGATAAAACCGCCAAGATTATGAGCCTCGGTTTTCCCGGTGGCCCTGCGCTTGAAAAAATTGCAAAAAACGGCGATCCGAAATCTATAAAACTCCCCAGCCCATTTAAGAACAAACCGCATGCAGACTTTTCTTTTGCAGGTTTGAAAACGGCGGCGGCACGTGCCTTTGCTACATTTGAAAAACCCACCCAAAAAGATAAAGCCAATCTGGCCGCTAGCTTCCAATACACGGTCGCGGATATTATTTGTGACCGTACCTCGCGTGCGATGGATATGTTCAGTGCAAAACTGGATAAGGGTGAAGATTTACGGTTCGTTGTTGCAGGCGGTGTTGCCGCGAATACGGCGATACGCAATGGTTTGAAAGATTTATGTGCGTCAAAGGGTTTTACTCTCGCCGTGCCACCCCATATCTACTGTACAGATAATGCCGCCATGATCGCGCTTGTTGGCGCGGAAAAATTGGCAATTGGTGATATAAGTGATGATGGTGGACTGGGTGTAAAAGCGCGCCCACGATGGCCACTTGATGAAAGCAGTGCAAAAAACAATCCAGCCAGTGGGTCTGGACGGAAAGGCCCTAAATCATGACAGAGACATTTCAAAAATTTGGCGTGATTGGCGGCGGGGCATGGGGAACAGCATTGGCGCAAGCGTTAACACTTGCTGGTCGTGACGTTGTCCTTTGGACGTTCGAAAAAGACTGCGCCGACGCGATTAACACCAAACATGAAAACACAATATATCTCCCAAGTGTAAAGCTTTCGTCAGCCTTAAAAGCGACGAGCGATTTTTCTGACCTCAAAGATGTAGATGCTGTTCTTGCCGTACCCCCTGCTCAACATATGCGTCAAACCCTCGCAGGTTTCGCGCCTTTTGCTAAACAAGATTTGCCGATTATTTTATGTTCCAAAGGGATAGAGCATAGCAGTTTGAAATTTATGGCAGGCGTATTGGCGGACGTTATCCCCCACGCACGTATCGGCGTACTGTCTGGCCCCAGTTTTGCGATTGATGTCGCCAATGGTTTACCGACCGCAGTGACTTTGGCGATGGAAGATCAAAAACTCGGCGAACAATTGGCTAGCGCCATCGCGTCCCCGGGGTTCAGGCCCTATCTTAGCGACGATATTCTGGGGGCAGAAATTGGCGGCGCGGTGAAAAATGTACTCGCGATTGCATGCGGCATGGTGCTTGGTAAACAGCTCGGTAAATCTGCACACGCGGCAATTATTGCACGTGGCTTTGCAGAAATGACACGGCTCGGCGAAGCGCTCGGTGCCAAGCCTGAAACACTGACGGGCCTATGTGGTCTTGGCGATCTTGTTCTGACCTGTTCAAGCGAGCAATCGCGCAATATGTCATGTGGCCTCGCGCTCGGGCGTGGTGAAAGCCTCGAAGATATTATGAGTAGTCGTTCGGCCGTCACCGAAGGTGTCGCCACCGCCCCTGTTTTGCAGCGCCTGTGTAAACAAGCAAATGTCGAAATGCCCATCTGCGCCGCCGTCGCCGCAATACTCGATAAAACCATCAGCGTCGATGACGCCATCGCAGGCCTATTAGGCCGCCAAAGAAAACAAGAAAACTAAGTCCAACCCCTAAAGGGAATGTATAACAAGAGGCGCGGAGCGCGTAAGCGCGACAGGGAATGTATCAAGAAGCGCGTAGCGCGACCGGGAATGTATCATGAAGTTTATAATTTATAGTCGGGATAAAGAGGGTGCGGTCGATATCCGTAAAGCAAACCGTGAGGCGCATTTGGCGTTTCTTAAAATCCCGTCCAATGTTGAATTACTGAGCGCAGGCCCTTGGCTTGATGACGCCGCGCAAACCATGATTGGCAGTCTGTTGATTGTCGAGGCGGAAACTTTGGCTGATGTAAAAACATGGCTCGTAAATGATCCATATGCAAAAGCAGGCTTGCCAGACAGCGTGAATATCCATCCCTTTATTTGGGCGATTGGCGCACCTTAAATGTGTTAAAGGTATCGAGCGTTTTTTGCGCTGGCCCCATACCGCCAAATGTTGCAAATTGGCCGTCTTGTAAATGGATAAGGGCGCGGTGATCCATGCTGGATTTTGCTTTGTCCTTGAATAAAATATATTCATCAGCACCAATATCATACCCCCAGACATGGGCACTTGGTTGGCTCGGTATTTTGTCATATCCAATACCGTTATAATTATAGGGATTGTTTGTACCTCCTGCGAAAAGGACAATATTGCGCTCGTCCCATCCCGTTGCCGCCATGCGGTAATTACCTTTGCCAGGCAGTGAGCTTAGTTTACGCCATATGATTTCTTTGGGGTTTTCGGCGTTAATATCGCCGCGCCAACAGGCAGAAATTTCTGTAAATTGACGTTTTTCGTGCACAGACTTGGCGGGGATAATCTGCACACCGTCACATACGATCATCACATTATCAACAATGCCGCCTGCATGTCCAAAAACAGGGACGCCGCGCCAATCCGAAGCAGGGAACCAAATATCGGTGTGCGTATCATACATCTGCACATTGACCACATTATCATCCTTGTGCCAGCCAGAAATTAAATACAAATAGCGATCTTGAAAACTGAGCGCGACACTGTCATCAACGGGAATTGGCATATCAGCTTTGCGACTATAGCTCTGGCTCGTGACATCAAATGCCCACATTTCGGGCGTAGAAATTTCTGCCCCTATTTCATCGACGCTATAGCCACCCAATATATAAACCACATCACCAATAATTTGAGCGCTCGCGGCCAATCGGCCAATGCCGTCAGGCAGGGGCGCAATGGTTTCGCACGTCTTGGTCAGCAGTTCGCATTTATATGATTTCGCGTGAACGGATTTCCAGTCTTTGTCGGCTCCCAAACCTGCAAAACTATAAGCCGTCTGGGTCGGGGCGTGATAGGCAACCGCATTATTACTTACGGGCTCTGGCAGAGAGAGCGCCGTGTTATTCCCACATGCCCCAAAGAGAAGGATGAAGGGGAATAGTCTGTAAAACACCGACATTTATCCGTTCAACCCTACGCGGTCCCGAAAATGCGCGACGAAGCTTTCTTGATCCGTATTTGGCGTACCGTCTGCGTGAGAGATTGCCGTCAACATATCACTTAAATCTAGGGCTTCGGCGCGATTAATGTTTTTGGTCAAAATATTTGCCATCGGGACAAGGGCCACTTCTGGCAGAGCAAGATCTTGCGATGCCCAACTCATATGGGTCAAAAGATCCTCGGATTCTGGTATAGAAATTTGCATATGCTTTCTCAGCGCCGCCACAATATTACCCTTGGCAGAATCGCTGATAAGGCCGTCATGTTGATGGGCATAATCGGACAAACGTGCCGTACAGACCATCAAAATAGTGGCGGCTTCTAACGGGTTATCAATCAGATCAATACCGCGTTTCGACGCATTTTTACGAAACCGATTTCGACGTGGCATGTTTTGCAATGTTGACGCCGCATTGGCGATATTGTTGACACCGCCCGCAGCTTTGCCAATCCAGAAAACGGCTGTGGCAAGCGCAATGATAACTCCGATTATATGCATAAATACTCCTTATCAGCGCACTATAAAACTTCTTACCGACAAGACAAGCTTGGACCTTGGTCAAGGTGAAAATGGTCTTTGTGAGCGGCATTATAATCAGGGGAGAGCACAACGCGAAATACACGACACGCCGATTTCCGTGCCTTGCGTAAGAATTTCTTCTTCTTACGCGCTTGTGCCGACGAAGAATTATGCCAATCTTTGAGGACCGAGATCACTTGACCGTTTTCAAGTTCAAACCCAGTGATATCCCATGCATTGGCAAAGGCATGTTCGGACCATTCGCCTGAACGATTACCCCGTTGGCGACGACAAGAATATGTACCTGCATGGTGGACTTTTTTGAGGGGGCTCCCCAGATATTTTTGCGCGGCTTTGTCCACCTCCCCCAGCCAAATATAACTGGCGAGCATAAGCGGGCATTGTGCGGTAATGGTGTTAGGACGAAAGCTAATGTTTGCAACAGCATTTACTTTTACAGCCTTTTTCCAACCGCATTTTTTTTGCTCCTTTTTGGGTGGTGCCATTTGGTAATCAAGTGATTGGGCCGACGCTAATTTTCCTAGACACACTGAACTGGGAGCAAATGCGATCATTGTGATTTTTGTCCCCGTCGCCAGACCTATTGGCGCGTCAATATCAAGGCGTTTCCAAATGACGTGTTGGGCAGGTACAAACAAATGCATGAAGATAATCAGGCCTATCAGGCCGAAGGCGACGCGCCATCTTTTTTTCTTAAATCGTGTAAATACTTTCACGATTTCACCAAGCAAATTGCTTGGGCAATACGTCGTGAACTGCGGTATTTATTTGCGCGTACATGATAATTCTGTGGCGTGAAAGCATCTGCTTTTACAGTGTCATCTTTAGCAATAAAACGCGGAACAATTTTGGCAAGGGAGGCAGGGGTAACTGTATAAATACGTCCACGCCTAGGGCTTTCGGCTGTGACCAATCCGATAATTTCGCCGTCTTTGTCAAATGCAGGGCCGCCAGATATGCCGCCAATTGACCCATTCAGCCCTTTGGAACGTCCTGTCTCGACCCATGCCAAAACTTGTTCCGATGATTTATAACGCCCACGCACTGTCATGCGGTGACGACCCAAAAGCGTGCCCGTTAATTCACCAGGATCGCCTTGTGGAAAGCCAAGGAAATATCCGCGTTCGCCCACACGGCGTCGCGTAAAAAAATCACGGGCGAATGGAGGACGTTTCCACTTGGAGATCAGTAAAGCCGTATCGCTGTTACGCGATACTTTCTGCACATGTACCTTTACATATTTACGTTTGCCAAGCTCTAGCGCGACTTGGTCACAGCCGTCCACAACATGCCGCGCTGTCAACCATGTGCCTTTATCATCAATCGCGAACGCTGTGCCGACCGCCGAACTTGGGGCGTCAAGCTCAACAATAAGCTGAGGATCAGATGGTTTGGCCTTGGGCAGGGCTGGGCCAAGTTCGGGTGGTAGTGTCGGTGTACGCTCACGCTCGGATCGCCCCATCACATTAATAATGATGATGGCCAACAGCATGGCATAGGTAAACCAGTCAGAGAGCTTGCGCATTTACCCTGCAATCGCAAGGGCGAGAATAATAGAACCTGCAAGTTTGAACGCGACCAAAACGGTGGCCGCAGGAACTTCATCATCGGTAATACGTTGGGGCATGCCAGAGAAAATAATGTCGGTCATGCGAAATAAAAATAGTTGTAACAGCAAGCTAACCGTACCCCATACCAAAACATCAACCAGTCCGATTTTCAAAACTAAACAGGCGGCGAGCGGCAAGGCTAACCCGATAATCAGGCCGCTAAAGGAAATGGCCGCCGCCATATTACCGTTTTGAATTAGCTCGATTTCCTTATGGGGGGTTAGTTTTACATAGATAAAAATACCAACCACATAGATCGCGGTCACGAGCGCAAGATAAGCGATAAGATCGGGAAAGCCGTTGGCGAGGCTTTGAAGGGAAGGGTGCATAAATATCTCTCTTGTTTCACCTATAAGACGAAAAAACACAAAAAAACACAAGTGCAAAAATGTAATTGCGCGTTTATAGCTTTCCAGCTTTTTCCAATTTGCGACGTTCGCTCGCACGCATTTTTTCGCTCTCGGATTTCAACTGACCACAGGCGGCGAAAATATCACGGCCACGTGGTGTACGAATCGGGGAGGCATAACCAGCCGCATTAATACGGTCTGCAAATTTCTCAATTGTTTCCCAGTCGGAACATTCATAGGGTGAACCCGGCCAAGGATTGAACGGGATCAGATTGACTTTCGCAGGAATGCCTTCAAGAAGTCGGATCAGTTCTTTGGCGTGTTTGGGACTGTCATTCATGTCTTTCAACATCACATATTCAAATGTGATACGGCGTGAATTGGATAGCCCCGGATAATTGCGACAGGCTTCCATTAAATCAGCCAACGGATATTTCTTATTAATAGGCATGATTTTTGTGCGGAGTTCATCATTACATGCATGCAAAGAAATCGCGAGCATGGCTTGTGTTTTCTCACCAATTTTCTTGATATCAGGTACAACGCCCGACGTAGAAACTGTGATGCGGCGACGACCAAAACTTAAGCCTTCACAATCGCAAAGAATGTCGATGGCTTTGGCCACTTCGTCCGTATTATATAATGGCTCGCCCATGCCCATAAAGACGATATTGGTCATTTTACGTTCAACGGCTGAACTTGGCCATTCATTCAAATCATCACGCGCGACCATGACTTGGAGTGCGATTTCGGCGGCGGTTAAATTTCGGACAAGTCGTTGCGTGCCCGTATGGCAAAAACGACATGTCAGCGTACAGCCAACTTGTGACGAGACGCACAATGCACCCGTCTTGCTGACCGCAGGAATAAACACGCTTTCAACTTCGATACCGGGCGCCATGCGGATCAAATATTTGCGTGTGCCGTCAACACTAACAAGGCGTTCAACAATTTCAGGACGGTTGAGAGAAAACTTTTCGGCCAATTGCGCGCGCAAGCCTTTGGCAATATTGGTCATAGCGTCCCAATCGGTGACACCGTAATTATAAATCCACTGGAAAATTTGCTTTGTACGCATACGTACTTTGTTAGGCTCAATGCCAAATTCGGTTAAGGCTTCTGCCAGTTCTTTACGTCCCATACCCACAAGAGGAATACGCGTATCAACAGGTGTATTTTCGTGGGCACATGTCTCTGCTTTCGCCGTGAGTTTGTCGGCAGGCGCATTCGCTATAGCAGGGCTTTTATATAATTCGGTGGTCATGTCGCGCTCTTAGCACACGTATGGACAATAAGGAAAGCCCTCAGAATCTATAAGAAATAAAACTCGGTACGGCGAGTGGTCTATTGGCAAACAGTCTTTGCTTTGCGAAGGGCCGCCGTAATACCGCGCAGTGAAAATTCATAGCTTGTTTGTGTGCCGCGTGCCGACATGGCATCTACGCGCATATTGGAACCTTTACGCATGGCACGCACCAGTTTTTTCTCATCTGTGTCGCTTTCGATAAAAGCTTCATTTTGCGCCGAATACATTGGTGTTTTCGCAGAACCAACACGGGCTGATGGCGGCACTTCAACTTTGAGGGAATACCCTGTTAGTAGGCTCGGTTGTTCTTTGGCTGCGCCAGATTTCCAATTGGCAACCATGAAATAAATATCGCCATGATTAACACTCTTAGGCGCTTTTGTACTTGGCTTAGCAAGAGCATAACAAATGCGGTCATTGCCTTCGCTTTTGGAGTATACAGACCAATCCGTAAACACGCCTTCTAATTTCGCCGACGCGGCAAATGCAGAATGTGCGGACAGACTCAACGCGCTCGCGAAAATAATGCCAGTAAAAAAAGTGCGGTGTGAAGGTTTCATTGTATTTTCCAAATGTAGATGCGCCTGTTTGTGGACACAGACATGCAAAGATTAGGCCATAAGGGACTAATTTAGCGTTAATAGGGCATTAAAAATAGGGAAAATAGCAGTAGAAAGTATGAAACCACATATGTAAAACTAACGCTTCCGCATCAATTCCCAATCTTCAACCGCTTGTAGGCTTGGCCCACCAGGCAACATGGGGCGGTCTGGGTAGCCGCCGTGACAGAGTGTGCGGTCATATAATGTGAGGGCGGCGGCGAGGCTAACATTAATGCAAAATTTGGTTGGAATTTTGACGATATATTTGCACATGTCTTGCATGTCGGGCGACAAAGACCCGTCTTCGGGGCCGAGTATATAGGCGCAAGACAGGGGATGGCGAAAGCTTGGCATATCCACAGAACGGTCACACAACTCAATCCCCACAAGTGGGCAGTTGAGCGGCAGGCGCATGTCCTCAAGACTATCCCACTGATAAAAGGGTACATGGGACAGCGAACGTGACGTGTCGGTTTGGTTCACACCGCGCCGTGTATCGGTTATTTCAGGAGCCGCATTGACCGTATAGGTGAAGCTAGCGCCAAAAGCATGGGCAGTACGCATAACCGCGCCAAGATTGGCCGTCTTGGAAATACCCTGCACGCCAATCCCGAAATATCCACGCATTATGCGTCTTCTTTTTTCATAAGGGAGGCTCTGTAAAAAACATAGAGCGTGATAGGGACGCTGATGACGGCGATAATAAGCAAAGTATAGTGGGAATCGATAGCCATCATACTCAATCCCGCGACAAGCAATTGCGACAATGTTGTAGAAGCGTTTAGCAAGAGCGCACCTGCGGCGAGTAAACGCGCACGGTGATGTGCTTCTGCGCGGCGTTGGGCCATTGTGTTGAGCGGAATAACAAACAAGCTGGCCGAGAAAGCAGAAATGGTCAGATCTACCATCATACGGTTGGCGCTTGGCATGGCGCGAAATGCATCGACACCGCCAAGGATTGCATCTGCGCCATTCGTGGAAGGCACATAGGCTGCGAACGCAAGCTTGGTCGTATCGCCACACAAGAAAAATAAATCAAATGTGCTGAGGGTAATGCCAAGAATGCCAATGCCGCTTATCATCAATGCACGCTTTGGGTTTTTCGAAAACGTCATACACGCAATCGCGCCAAAGAGCGCACCAAGTGTAAACAAAACCATGATGAGGATCAGGACGCCGCGCTCATAATGCAAAACGGATTTAATATAGGTTGGCATTAAAATAAGCACACCTGCGACGAGCCAATAATACCATGCCGTACCCAACATTGGTTTGAACACGTCTTGTTTGCCATAAGCAAACTTCAATGTTTTAACAATTTCAGGCACAATCAATCTATCGATTTTAATGTCAGGACTTGAGGGCGGTGCAGGAGGCGCTTGGCGAATTGACAGCCAGCCAATGACGGCAAGCACCAGCAATATTGACGACACAATGATCGGTCCGTTCAAAGTGATAATCAGGAAAATGCCGAGCGCCTGACCCACAAGTGCGGTGACGGCAACAAAGCCGTTTATTAACCCATTGCCTTTAATCAGCTCTTTGTCCGTCAACCATTGGGGTAAAACCGCATTACGTGTCGGCGAGAAAAATGCCGATTGCGCGCCCATAAGCGCCAATGTGCTCAGCATAATAATCGGATTGTTGAGGATGAGCCCAAGTGCGGCCAATAACATGATAAATATTTCGGCCTGTTTCACGCGCAGGAGTACCAACGCCTTGTCATATTTATCGGCCACTTGCCCAGCCATTGCAGAGAAGAAGAAAAACGGCGCGGTGAAAACGGCACCTGCGATTGGCGTGATGATTTCTGGGCTAACGCCCGCAATGGAAAGTTCTTTCCATGTGACCAAAGTAATCATGGCCATTTTCAAAAATTGATCGTTAAATGCGCCTGCGAGTTGCGCCCCAAATAACGGCGCGAAGCGGCGGCTTCTTAATAGGCCTGCGGCACTTTTATCTTTCATTTCATTTCTCCCCATTATCTTGCTGATCTTCTTTGGCAATGCGTTTGCTGCGGGCAACATCGTTCTCTGCCAATTTCCCAATATCATCGGGATTGAGTGCACCAAGATCTTCTAAATCTAGGAGTTCTTTAGAGCGTGTTTCAATCGCAGTTTCAAGCCTTAGCATAAATTCATCTTTGTCCAGACCAGGCGGAATGGGTTCTAAAAATTCAACTTGGGCATTCCCTGCGTGTTTATGCCAGTCATTTTGGTTCCATCTTTGTCCCAAATTTGTTGCCACAGGCACGACGGGGCAATTGAAATCTCTATACATAAAATACACACCCTTGCGGTAGCGGTGTTGCGTGCCGACTTGGGAAAGATGGCCTTCAGGATAGATTAACAGGCGACGTCCTTCTTTGCGAATAATGTCTGCACGTTCTTGCAAGCGGTCACGCACATCCGAGCCGCCGCAACTATCAATCACCACAGCGCCCGCTTTACGGAGCACACGTTTGATCAGCATGAATTTTTCCAAATGGTCGCCTGTAACAAATGACAAATCAAAAAACTGTGAGAACATGACATATCCGTCCCCATAGCTTTGATGTTTTGACGCAATGATCACCGCCCCGTCGGGTACACGCTCGCGCCCACTGACGGACACATTGATACGCACGACGGTTTTCATCAACCACATCATGGTTTTCGTGTACGCAGACAAGCCGTACATAATCGGCTTTCGCCCGGGCATGAGGGACAGCAATACGCACACCACGGCAAAAACAGCCGTCATGATATAAAGCAACATATTGAAAATAAATGATCTCATATCATACTCCTTATAGCTATTTATGTATTTCGCAAAACTGCAAAAATGGCTTTCTCAAACTCTGGCGCATATGTACTTAAGGGTCCCTTAAGGCGGTTATAAATTTTTGATTGGGCGGCCTGCAAAACAATACCGAGGGTCATGGATGCCAACAGCTCCGTATTGCCAATGGGTATGTCTTTATGCTCCATTGCTGCGGTCAGCATATCGGCGCAAGCCGTAACTGGAGTGTCCAATGGCTTTGCGCGTTTTGTTTTCCCAACAGGCGAAAACAATTGCGGAAAATGGTGCAGATGTAGCAAATGATAGCTAAACAATTGCCAGTCATCATCGGCAAGCGTGCAATAATTATGTACGAGGGCTTTAATTTTATCTTCAAAACCGCTGTCCGCACTTTCAATATCGCGTACCAATACGGTCAAGCGGTTATGAATGGTCAACATCAAAGTTTCAGCAAGATTATATTTTGACGGATAATAACGGTACATATTACCTTCGGAAATTTTGGCAAAACCTGCGAGCTGTTTAATCGATGTACCGTCAATACCGTGTGTCGAAAACAGGGTAAGCGCTGCCCGTTCAATTTTGGCTTTCGTGGTTCCATCCTTTGCGGTCACACCGCGTATAATTTCTACGGGGGGAATATTGTCTACATTTGGCTTTGCCATTTGCGCGTCCTTTAAAATGTCGTTCGCTCAAAAATGAGCGTTCATTCATTTTGTAATTAGAGGTCATGATCTCTTGTGTCAATGGATAATAAATGAACATTCATTCATTAACGGATAAGCATTGGATTGACATGGTCGTATTTATTATATAACCATATGGTTATGGAAAGTAATACAAATTCTCAAATTAATCTGGACGTGGTTTTTTCCGCGCTTGCTGATCCTACGAGAAGGGCGATATTGTCGCGCTTGGTGGAGGGGGAGGCGAGTGTGAATGAAATCGCAACACCTTTTGAAATGAGCCAACCTGCAATCTCAAAACATTTAAAAGTGTTAGAGCGTGCTGGTTTGATAGAGCGTGCCATTGATAAACAACGCCGCCCTGCGCGACTAAAAGCACAAAACATGGCGGTCGCCGTTGATTGGCTGAACGAGTTTAAAGCGTTCTGGGGCGGGAGTTTTGATCAATTGGACGCATTACTCATTCATATGAAACAGACAGACATATGAAACACACAGAAAAGTAAAAAGGCAAGGGTTATGACAAAGACAGTAGAATATGTATTGGAACGTGTTTTTAAAGCGCCACGCGAAATGGTGTGGCGCGCATGGACGGATCCTAACCTGCTTCACCGTTGGTACGGCCCCGGCGCCGAAACAATCATCCACAAATTTGATCTAGAAGTGGGCGGCGAATGGCTGAACGAAATGAAATGGGGCGAGAACTCAATGTTTCAAAAAGTCGTATTTCAAGAAGTGGACGCCCCACGTAAAATGGTCTGGCATCATTATGCGAGTACGGATGAAAACTGGAATTCTAGACCCCATCCCATGATGCCCGATTGGCCGCCAGTGCTTTTGACGACGGTGACATTTGAGGACAGAGGCGCAGAAACACGTGTCCATCTTTCTCAAATCCCAATGGACGCTACTGACGCTCAAATCGCTAGCTTTGCAGAGAAAATGTCTGGCATGGATAAAGGCTGGGGCAGTGGTTACACAATCCTCGACAAGGTGCTTTTAGAAATCGCCTAGGTGGGTTGTTGGATTTTGTGTAATATTTTTATTGACTACGCATGTAGTCACTTTTGTAGGACTACATAAGTAATCACTTATGAGTTTCTATAGGCGTAAAAATGAAAACTAAAATTAGCCAATCTGAATTAGATGTTATGGATGTGTTATGGGCCGACAGCCCTCTTGGGGCCGTCGAGGTCGCGGCACGTCTAGAGACGTTGAAAAATTGGAATATCCGTACAGTAAAAACATTGCTAGCACGGTTAGTTAAAAAACAAGCGCTGGCAACGACCAAGCAGGGGCAGCGTTATCTCTACACGCCTTTGGTGAGTAAAGAAGCGTATGCCCAAAGCGCAACACGGAGTCTCATAGACCGTCTGTTCGGCGGGCGTGCGGCACCGTTAATTGCTCATCTCGCGGCCGATAAAGCCTTGTCCCCACAAGACATTAAAGACATTGAAACTCTGCTCGCAAAAATGAAAGCAGAGTGAGGGCATGAGCGTCGAGAGCATTTTCAACTGGGGTTTACAAACGCAGATTGCGATCAGTGTTCTCGTTGTCTCCATCTTGATTATCCGACGCTCTTTTGCCCGCGCCTTTGGTGCTAAACTAGCTTATGCATTATGGGCATTGCCGTTAATACGCTTATGCATGCCAAGTATAAAATTGCCAGCACCAATAAAACCGATGCCAGTGTTTTTGGCAAAACCTACCCCCAACGCAGACATAATGATGACAACGGAGGCGCCACTGGTGAGCACGCCATCAATGATTGAATATACGGAAATATTGCCAACTGCGCTTTCTCAAAACTTTGCACTTATATGTGTGAGTATATGGTTGAGCATTGCTGTTCTTTGGTTAGCGCTTCAACTTGCCTTGCAAATAAAATTTGTGAAAACGACGCGCACGCATGCGACAGTGCCTCCTGAAAATATTCAATGTTTGATAGATGATGTGCGTGCCACGTTAAATTTGAACCGTGAATACAATGTCTATATGGCAGCCAATAATATTGGCCCTTCGATCAGTGGTATAATGCGCCCTATTATTATATTACCCCATAATTTCGAAACGATATTTAACCCAGATCAGCAGTTTCATGCTTTGCTGCATGAGTTCACGCATATCAAACGCCGTGATCTTATGGTCGCGCTGGCTCTGCTTGTTTTTCGTGCTCTCAACTGGCCCAATCCACTTATACATTACGCGGCTCAAAAATGTCGTGCAGACCTAGAGGCGGCTTGTGACGTGAGTGTATTGAAAGCGATTGGTCACAACCCAGGCAATATTCAGTCTTATGCACAGACACTCTTCCAAGCCGCGAAATCATTAGGTGCAAATGATCAGAACCAAATGAACCTTGCGTTTAATTTAGTGCCATATTTTCAAGCAAACACACCACCAAAAGGAGACGACTATGAAACTTTTAAACTTTGGTGACAATGCGCCGCTGACCTTTGGCATTGGCCATCCAGTGACAGAACGTGTCGAGCGTCTGCACGGACAAAATAAAATAACGCTAAAATCTATCGTGCCTGTGCTGACATTAACCAGTGCGATGGTACTCGCATTACCAATCACGACATTGGCCGCAGATACGGATGTAAACCCTCCTCTGGTCATACAAGAGCTGCCGCCAATACAGGCGAAAATTTTTTCGTCAAAAATAGTGCCAGCACGTAAAGAAACGACGAATGAAACTCCGGTTTTGATAGTCGAAGCCAGACAGATAAGGCGCTCAGTTTTACCGATGGAAATAGTATTAAGAAAAAAAATAGACGCACAGTTAAATGAGGAATTTTTAGCTTTACACAAATCTGGTCAACATGATCTTGCTAAGAAACAGGAAATGACCGTGCTTAGCCATGCGTTTAATTACACAGGTCATCTCACAATTACGGTTCAACAGTCGGGCCAATATGGTTATAAAATGGCGAATGGGAAACGTAACGGTTATGACGTAGTTCATATCAGTCCTGCATTTCAAACTGCGTTACAACCAATTATGAAACGCTGCGCACGTCAGGCGCAAACATCACGACTGCCTTTACATTTTCTGACGCAGTTAAACGTGGTTGCCAATGGTATGCGTACAGGTAAATTTCGAGCCCAATGTACACCGGGAAATGTGTCGCAAAGACAGAGTTTGACAATAGATGAAAAGATTGCGGGATTACGTGCATCGACAGAAATCCCTATTGCAACCCGTTATGCGCGTGCACGCGGTATGAGAGTGGCTGATTATATACGTAAGGCAAAAGCCAATACAGCAATGACAGAGGTGCAACAAGACGCCGCTGATAAATTGTTCTTGGAGAAGCTTGAGAGGGATTTCCCATATTATACAAAAAGTTATAAATAATAAGAATCACTTGTAACAATTAAACCCCTTGAAAATACTTGTATTCGCAAGCTGTGGCGTCACGTTTATTGGGAAACGGACGCCACATTTGCAGGCCCACACTATTGGTTCTGTAATACCTGATCTGTTTTAGGGGCGCCAATAATAGGCCAGATAAGTTGTTCGCCGACAGAGGTGTCTGGCAGATTTTCAACACCCATTTCTTCGGGGTAGCGGCGTGTAATTTTCGCAGTACCAAATATGACATCCCAAAGGAAAAGCAAATTTCCGAAATTACCTTTATAGTGTGTAATCCCGTCCGAGGCATGTTTACCGTGATGGGCCGAATGGGTGGCGGGCGTAGAAATTGTACGCTCGACAATCCACATTATCGGTGACAACCATTTGATCTTATACAAAGGTTCGTCCCAACGCGCATCTGAATGGGCGCCAAAAATTACTGACATTTTTATGACGATATACACCGCATAGACCCAACCTCCACCAAGGTAAATCAACACACCCGAGAGCCAAAGACCAGGCATAAGAAGATAGTAAAAAATATTATTTCGGTAAACAACGCGGATGGAAAGATAGGAGGCATTGTGGTGGGGGCGATGTAATTTATACAGCCACGGCAGAGTATGCGATAATCTGTGCCACCAATATTGCGCCAGATCATCAAAGATCAGAAACAACCCAAACACGGCCAAGAAAGGCCATGTGTTTAACATGCCGCCCGAAGTGGGGGCTATGAATGCCGCAATCGCAAACCCGCCTGCAAGCACGAAAGGTTGGGTCAGGAGGATAAGGGTAAAGGTGGAAATAATTTCAACAACTGCATCCGAGCGGGTTTGTTCATATTTGTTGAAAAAATGCGTAAACGCAATTTCCAAGACAATAAAGCCCCAAAAAATAATGGCGATAACAAGAAGTTCTGGTTTCAAAGTAAGCTCCCACACTGTTGGTCAGGTGACGTCTAGCAGGTGGGCTTGTCATTAAATGTAAAAAATGTTACATTTGAACAATGTTAAATTTCCCCACACTCCACACATCACCGTTTCTTTCTGTCCTGCCTGAAACCCTTGCGAACAAAGTGAAAGAAATTGCGGTGGTGGTAAAGTATAATGACGGTGAGTTCATCCATGACCGCGGCGATATGAAACGCGGCCTGTCCATCGTAAAAACAGGCGCAGTGAATGTAGGGGTATATGGGGAAGACGGCGCGTTTATTTTAACCTCGACACTCGGTGAGGGGCAATGCTTTGGAGAGTTCACCCTGTTTACAAAACTGCCACGTACCCATCATGCTGCGGCGCGAGGTGTGACAGAGATATACCAAATACCAGGTAAAAAGTTTATGGGCCTGACAGAGAAAGAGCCGCAAATTTTGAACGCACTATTAACGGTAACATTAATGAGGACGCATTATCTTATCGAAATGCTTGATGCGTTTAGACGTTTACCCTTGCGAGAACGCACGGCAAAAACACTTGTAACAATGATGGGACCTAGGGGCGCGACGGGTACTAAGGGGGGGGAATACAAAATTTCCTGCCGTCAAAGCGAACTTGCCAGCATGCTCGGCGTAACGCGCGTATCTTTAAACCGTGTCTTGCAGCAATTAGCCGACTTGACGCTCATAAAAATTGGCTATGGATATATAGAAATTCTTGACACAAACTGCATGATTTCATGGGTAGGACGACATTGCGGCCTAACCGCTTTGGAGGGTTGAAAGCAAGATTCCGCTCATTATAATAGCTATGTATTTATGACCTAGGAATGGATGAAGTTAAGGAGTGTCTTCACCTTGTTTGACAATAACACGGATCGTTGCGGATGTGGTGCTTTTGTGCTATTTGGGGCAAAGCAATAGGGAGCGGGTATTATGACAAAGCTAGCAAAACTAATTTTATCTATTATTGGCCTGCGGCGCACGCCCTGTTCCATATTTATATTTTCACGGCTCGTGGCATGCCCCTCGACATTGTCTCCGCTACAAACATTATTGCCATTCAACTCCCTGCATGGGCAAGCCTTTTCCCTGCATGGGCAAGCCTTTGGGCGGCGATAAAAATGCACAAAGCGCAAAAGCCAGCTCATGTATAAGGGTAAATCTGCAACACGCCTCCTACCGGGTATAATCATTTTGGTGTTGACGATTGTCACGCAAGTATCATCCGCAGCATATAATGTTTTCCAGTCAAATCACATAGCGGCTCATTTGCCAGAAAATATTGTGACGGGAAACGCATATGGTGTAACACGGAATATCGCCGACATTATTTTGCCAAGCGCCTTAATAATATTTGTAATATCATTCCCCTTTATTGTGTTGGGTCTTTGGCTTGGGCCAAAAGTAAACCTTGGTGCACCTGTTTGGGTGGGGATATTGCAGAGGCAAAAGGGTGCGTGGAACATGTTTTTATCAAACGCTAAACAGGCCATATTATGGGGCTTACTGCTCGGAGCACTCATGGTTGTTTTGCGAATATTACTATTGCCTTATTTGCCAGACGAAATACCAGTTTTCGGACATAGAGGTGTCATTTGGGGATTACTGGCGTCTGTCAGTGCAGCCATTGGCGAAGAGGTTTGGTTCCGTCTTGGACTTATGACTATAGCTGTTTGGATTATGTCGCGCTTACGCGGTGGCAAAGATGTACCTGCCAAAACCATGTGGGTGATTATTGTACTCATGGCTCTAGCATTTGGAGCCATACATCTACCGCAACTCAATGCATATAATGCGGCGCAACCCTTTGCGATAGGCGCTACGATATTGGGCAATTGTGTTGTCGGTATTTTTTATGGGTGGCTATATTGGCGACGCGGACTATTGGCGGCAATCACTGGTCATTTCGCCGTTGATATTGCTATTCATGTGGTGCCTGCTCTTGTGCCAATATTTTAAACGCTAGCCTGTATCTCGCCTTCAGCGTCAATCCAACCACGGCGCATGCCTTTGGAATTATACGGGAAAACGGGTTCGCCAGAACGACCAAGCGCAATCAGCCCCCCATAACCGCCTTGCAAACCCATATCGTGAATGGCCCCCGCACTGGCGGCTTGTAATGTGTAGCCGCCATAACGGATACGCGCTGAAATATCGGCGGCAATGGCCGTTTTAACAAAATATTCGCCTTGGCCCGTACACGACACGGCCACACGTTCATCGGCCCAACAACCTGCGCCCGGCAAAGGGCTATCCCCAACACGGCCCTGCATTTTACCAAGTAGACCGCCCGTAGATGTCGCCGCCGCCAAATGTCCATTCACATCACGCACGACAACGCCAATAGTGCCTGTGTCTAAATCTTCGGGCAGGCGTGTAATGCCTTGGATAATATAGTAATCGAGGGGGTTGAGAATTTGCGTGCAGTTCTGTGCGCTGGCAAAATTCTCCGCACCTCGCCCAGCCAACATAACATGGGGGGTATTGTCGAGAACTTTACGGGCAACACAAATAGGGTTTTTATATCCCTTCAGCGCGCACACGGCACCGATTTTACGGTTTTCACCATTCATAAGACACGCGTCAAGTTCGTACTCACCTGCGCTATTCGGCCCTGTGCCTTTGCCTGCGACATAATGACCACTATCTTCAAGCAGGACGGCGAGGCTTTCCGCAACGTCGATTGCCAACGCCCCGTCGCGTAACATACGTCGTCCTTCGACCATGACTGATCGTAAATGCGCGATGCGTTCGCTTTCGTCTTTAATATCGTATTGCCCTGCGCCGCCGTGAATGGCTAAAGAGAGTGAATGGGTATTGGTCATAATTTTTTCTTTGAAAACTAAGAATCTGTTTGAGCTTTCTATCAATGTCATTAGTGTCTGCCAACTAGATAAATGTAAGAACGAAATAATATGAATTGTGAGAAATTATGGAACTTTCAAATAATATAGCGGCGGTTGTCACTGGCGGCGCAAGCGGGCTTGGTGAAGGCACAGCAAGATTATTAGCGTCACGCGGCGTTAAAGTCGGAATTTTTGATATGAATGTTGAGCGCGGCGAAAGCGTTGCCAAAGACATTGGTGGTGTATTTGCCCGTGTCGATGTTTCCGATGAAGCAAGTGTTGACGCAGGGTTTGAAGCCGTACGCGCCGCAAACGGTCAAGAACGTATTATGGTCAATTGCGCGGGCATTGGCGGCGGTATGAAAACCGCAAGCCGTGACCGCAAGACAGGTGAAATTCGCGCCCATGACGCAGGTTTTTATGCAAAAATTATTGGCATCAATCTTATCGGCACATTTTTATGTCTCTCGAAATCATCAGCAGGCATGATGAGCCTTGACCCGACAGAGCCAGATGGCGAGCGCGGCGTAATCATCAACACCGCCTCTGTTGCGGCCCAAGACGGTCAAATCGGGCAAGTGGCTTACGCGGCGTCAAAAGGTGGTATTCTTGCGATGGCTTTACCAATTGCACGTGATCTTGCCCGCGAAGGTATTCGTTGTAATACAATCCTTCCTGGCTTTTTTGAAACACCGATTTACGAGCAAATGAAAGCAGAAGTAAAAGATAATCTACGTGCTCATCTACAATTCCCTACGCGTTTCGGTACGTCCCAAGAATACGCAGAAATCGTCGCAATGATGTGCGAGCAAGTCTATATTAACGGCGAATATTTACGCGCCGATGCGGGGGCCCGTATGCCTCCTCGTTAGAGGGCATACCAAACAAAAATGTCATGCCTCCTCATTAGAGGCATACCAAACAAGAATGCCATGCCTCCTCGTTAGAGGTCGCTGATGCGACTGAAATATACCCCTGTTTTTCCGAATGGGGGTATATTAAAATGCGAGTTGAAAAGCTTTGATAAATGTGTCGAGTTGATCTTGTGGCAGATGATTAATACCTGCCGCCCCTGCGCGACCACCACCCGTCGGAAATTGGTCACATAAATCCGAAGCGCCTTGCAAAGTATTTTGTGCAGCACGTACAGATACAGTATAACCACCCTGCGTATTATAAGTTAAAATAGCATGGGCATGATCAGGGTTTTGCCGCGCCAACCAATTGGCGTAATAACCAGAAACTCGCCGCGCCCATTTTTCGTCATCAAGCAGCATGATAGAGGGTGCAAGATTTTGGGCAGACTTGGCCTTGGCAAAATCTGCATCTAACCCTGTCGCAAGTGTATCATAAATTTCAGGACGTTCCGTCAGACAGTCAAATGGGCTTTGATAAGGCGAAAGCAAAGTGTATAAATCCGCAGGCTTAAAATGCAGATCGGAAATTTCGCTCCCATACCCATTATAATTTACCAACTCCCCAAAAATTTTAAGCTTTTCACATTGTTCAGATGTTAGGTGAATTTGCGCGGAAAGCGTTATCGCGCTCTCTTGCATATTATCACCAAACGCAGCCATCACGGCCCACTCGGCATGGGCATTTTGCAAGAATTTATTGACGATCAATGATGTGCATATGGTTGGGCGTGTATCAATAACGGCTAGCAAGTTTTCATGCTTGGGTATGTCCCCGGCATTATGATGGTCAACATAAAAAACATGCGCCCCATTATCAAGGGCGCGGTGAAGGCCGTTCATATTTGTCTTCATAGAAATATCAAGGACTGTTAAATGATCGCCAGATTTTGGCGAAATTTTTTCAAGTAAATTAATGTCCCGTTTTACACCTGTAACCAATTCGGCAAAACGTGGATCATTTAGGCGCAATTGCACAAGGGCACATATGCCGTCTGCGTCCCCGTTAAAAATATCATAGGCTGTCATAGTCTATCCTTGCTTACTTCCCTATTGCCTTGCTTCCCTCTTGCCTTTCAAGGCATGTTTTGTAAACATGCAAAAGAAAAGAGTATAGGTGACAACAATGAAATTTACAAAAAACAATCTACTTATCGCGACTGCGGTTTTGACCATAAGTGTTGCGCTGAGCGCTTGTAATGCACCTCAAGAAATCGAAACTCTCGATGTTGATCCGACTTCGAAACTACTGACCATTGCGCGTATGTATGAAAGTCCGTCATTATCGGGCGCGTCCATTAACCGTGTACAGATCGCGCCCAATGGCAAAACCGTCACGATGTTACGTGGACGCGAAGATGATTATAATCAAAAAGATTTATGGTCATATGATTTAGAAACAGGTGAATCCGTAATGCTTGTCAGCTCTACAGATTTGCTGGCTGGCCCCGAAGTCTATTCCGAGGAAGAAAAAAACAGACGCGAGCGTGCGCGACAACATGGCCGCGGGATAACCTCATATAAATGGGATGAAAAAGGTGAACAAATCCTCTTTCCCCTTGGCGGTGATGTGTATGTGTATAATCTGGCACACCGCAAAGCGGTACAGGTCACAAAAACAGATGGTTATGAAACGGATGCACGAATTTCAAAATCTGGGCGCTATATCAGCTATGTGCGTGACAACGAATTATATGTAAATGATTTGACCACAGGCAAAGAACGCCGCCTCAGCTTTGGCGCGACAGATATTATCCGTAACGCAACGGCGTCTTTCGTGGTTCAAGAAGAATTGGGCCGCGCAACAGGCTATTGGATGGCACCTGACGAAACACGTTTTGCCTATACCCAAATCGACGAAAGCCCGATTGCGATTGAAGAACGTATTGATTTTACGGCACAAGGTGTAAAAAGCATTTCACAAAGATATCCGTTCGCAGGCACGAATAATGCCAAGGTCAAACTGGGTATTGTATCTGCACATGGCGGTTATACCAAATGGGTGGATATCGGTGATGATGAAGATATTTATTTGTCTCGCGTCACATGGAGTGAAGATGCGCAACATGTATATGCCAGTGTCCTGACACGCGATAATAAACACTTGCGTGTATATGACATCAATCCACAGACGGGGGAAAGCCATGTTATTTTGGAAGAAACCAGCAAGACATGGGTTAACCCCGAAAGCGTATTGCGACCATTAAAAGACGGTAGCTTTATTTGGGATTCCGAACGTGATGGTTATAAACATCTCTATCATTATAAAGCGGGTGACGCCGCGCCGAAACAAATTACCAAAGGCAATTGGCCTGTTTCACGGGTGAATTGCATTGATGAAGACAATCAAAAATTATATTTTTCTGGTTGGCAAAAAACCTCTCTCGAACGTCATATTTATAGTGTCAATTTTGACGGCACACATATGACACAAATTTCAAAAGGCGAGGGACGTCATGGGGCGCAGTTTTCTGAAAACTGCTCTGCCTATATTGGTCGTTTTTCTAATCAATCTACCCCAAACCAAATTCGCACATTTACCAATACGGGAGAGCCGCTCATCTGGTTGAATGAAAACAAGCTTGATGAAACCCATCCCTATTTCCCGTATATGAACTCGCATCATATTCCTCAATTTGGCCAATTGGCAGCAGAAGACGGAAGTATGATGAATTATGCGCTCTACAAGCCAAAAGACATCAAAGCTGGTGAACGCAGACCTGCTATTACCCTTGTTTACGGCGGCCCTCACGCACAAAAAGTTAGAAACGGATGGGGCGGCGCGTCTTTGGCGCAAATCCTTGTCGATAAAGGTTTTGTCGTGTTTGAAATGGACAATCGCGGTACTGGCAATCGCGGCAAAGCTTTCGAAGACCATTTCTACCGCGCTATGGGTAAAATTGAAGTGACAGATCAAACCGTTGGCGCGAAGTTTCTTAAAAACTTAGGCTTTGTCGATCCAGAGCGTATGGGGATTTATGGCTGGTCATATGGTGGGTATTTAACCCTGCACATGCTGGCGCAAACCAATCTTTACGCCGTCGGCGTTGCGGGTGCTCCCGTAACAGATTGGCGCTTATACGACACGGCCTATACGGAACGGTATATGGGCAGCCCAAAAGAAGATTCGCCAAATTATACAAAAGGGGCATATGAACACGGCGATGTATTGACCCATTTGGAAGGTTTGATCGAGCCATTCTTGCTTCTTCACGGCATGGCCGATGATAATGTCGTGTTTAGGAACTCCATTATGTTAATGGATAAAATGCAAAAGCTTGGGCGGCATAATATGAGTGTAATGACCTATCCGGGCGAAAAACATAGTTTCCGCTCGACGGCYAATAAAACACATCGTGATACGCAAATYGTYTCGTATTTTGTCAAAACCTTGGGCGAGAAATCTACTTCTCATTAGACAGAAACACTATTCATAAAACCGGTCTCGCTTTTCGTAATCAACTGGGGTAAAAGCCGATTGATATGAAAGYTTTTTTGACATTTYTTCGCATTTTGCGAACYGGTTTTGTACTTGCGCGRCAYGATGCMCTCGTKCCCAARGAATATGCAGGCMRTGTGCCGTGGTTTGTCCGCATRATTGGTGGGKTTTCACGTATYTTTGCCAAGCGTGACAGGGCAAAAAATCCYGGCGAACGCTTTGCACAAGCTTTGGAAGACCTTGGCCCTGCCTATATAAAATTTGGTCAAATTCTCGCCACGCGCTCGGATATGCTCGATCCTGAATTCACCAAAGGTCTTGCRCGSYTSAAAGACAATGTTCCKGCCTTCTCTATGAAAGAAGCMGAGTTACGCATAAARCAAGAATTTGGYAAACCATGGCAGGAAATTTTTAAAACCTTCTCAGAGCCCGTCGCCGCTGCCTCGGTCGCACAAGTGCATAAGGCAGAACTTCTGAGTGGAGAAATTGTCGCTGTTAAAATCCTGCGCCCCAATATTCAAATGCTTATGGCACGCGATATTGATGTCTTGCGTATGGTGGCATGGTTCGCGCAAAAATTTGTCAAATCTCTTGAACGCCTCGACCCAAGCCTGTTTATTGAAACCGTTGCACGTTCCGTCATGCTTGAACTTGATTTACGCCTAGAAGCCGCCGCCGCAAGCGAAATTGGTGAGGCGGCGATCGAGACGGGCTTGTTCCGTGTTCCCGAGCTACATTGGCAATTAAGCGCAAAAAACGTCATGGTCATGGAGTGGATTGACGCGAAACCCTTGTCCAGTGATGATGTCCTTAGCGACCCAAATATTGATCGCCCAGCCCTAGCCATTAAAGTCATTCAGAGTTTTCTTGTTGGTGCGTTTGATTATGGTGTTTTCCATGCGGACATGCATGAAGGCAATTTGATGGTCGACAATGATGGCCAATTAATTCTTCTGGATTTTGGTATTCTTGGACGGCTAGGCTCAAAGGAACAGCGTTTCCACGCAGAAATTCTTTATGGGTTTCTCGAGCGTGATTATTTGCGTATTGCCGAAGTACATTTCGAAGCGGGTTATGTCCCTGCCCATCACACGGTTGAAGATTTCGCCAGTGCCCTGCGTGCTGTAGGCGAGCCTATTTTTGGTAAAACATCCGATCAGGTGTCTATGTCAAAAGTGCTCATTCAATTGTTTGAAATCACCGATATTTTTGACATGAAAATGCAGCCGCAACTCATCATGCTGCAAAAAACAATGATGCAAGCCGAAGGCGTTGCGCGCCGTCTCGATCCTGCTTTTGATATGTGGGAGGCTTCACGTCCGATTGTCGAGGCAAGCTTGCGCCGTGAACTAGGGCCAGAACGCCGTATTTCTGATTTCTTAAACGATCTCCGCGCCGCGCAAAAAACACTTCGCGCAATGCCCGAGGCGGCAGAAAGTATCACGGCACTGGCCAAGGCATGGCAGGCTGGCGAGATAGATTTGACCAAAACCAACACATTCGTAAAACCGAAATTTCTGTTGAAAGGCATTGCATGTACGCTCATCGGTGCCATATTAATGTCAGGTGGGCTTTGGGTTGCTGGAATTTTGTAAAATTCCTTTGGCTGAATACGAAAATAGGTAGAGATGATAATGACAGACAAACGTGTATTGCTCATCATAGGCGGCGGAATTTCCGCTTATAAATCCCTATTGCTTATCCGTTTGCTCGCAAAGCGTAACATTAAAACACAAGCCATTTTAACAAAAGCAGGCCGTGAATTTGTCACCGAACTTTCAGTAGGATCACTGACTGGCGAAAAAGTGTTCACCGATTTGTTTAGTCTTTCTGACGAAGCGGAAATGGGACATATCGAATTATCTCGTAGTGCGGATCTTGTTGTTGTCGTGCCTGCGACCGCAGATTTAATGGCCAAAGCCGCCAACGGCCTTGCCAATGATTTAGCCAGCACCACACTCCTCGCCACCGATAAACGGGTTATGTATGTGCCTGCGATGAATGTGCGTATGTGGGAACATCCAGCCGTTAAACGCAATGTGCAAACATTACGTAATGACGGCGCGTTATTTGTTGACCCTGAAGAAGGTGAAATGGCATGTGGTGAATTTGGATTTGGCCGTATGGCAGAACCAGAAACCATTGCTGATAAAATTGAAACTGCATTAAAAGATGTCACGACGCTTGATGGATTAAAGGGCGGTGGCCTCGCTGGCAAACATGTTTTAATAACCGCAGGCCCAACACGTGAACCCATTGACCCTGTGCGCTATTTATCCAACTGTTCGTCGGGCAAGCAAGGCTATGCCATTGCGAAAGCTTGCGCGGCACTTGGTGCCAAGGTCAGTCTTGTTTCGGGCCCAGTATGCCTTGACGCGCCCACGGGCATTGAGACTATCAATATAGAATCCGCGCGTGAAATGCTTGACGCATGTGAGAGCAACCTCCCATGTGATGTCTTTATCAGTGTCGCTGCAGTAGCCGATTGGCGACCAACCAAAATGGTGACAACAAAGATTAAAAAAAATGGCGATGCGATTGCGCCTTTGGCATTAGAAGAAAATCCAGACATTCTGAAAACGATCTGCGTCCATAAAAAACGGCCTGCATTAGTTGTTGGCTTTGCGGCGGAAACCAATGACGTGATTGCCCATGCACAAGCCAAACTCGTGAAAAAATCCTGTGATTGGATTGTCGCAAATGATGTTTCAGGTGACGTCATGGGCGGCGACAACAATACCATGATTGTTATAAGTAAAAACGATGTTGATACATGGCCTACGCTAACAAAAACTCAGTGTGCACAACGCCTTGCGGAAAAAATTGCACATCATTTTTTGGAAAATTAATATGAAGCCTGTGCTTGAAATTTTCACATTCTTCATTGCCGCTCTCGGAGTGACGGGTTTGATTGCACCGCAAGCTTTCGCACAGCAAAATATGATGGACTGTGAAATTGTCGTGATGGCCCCGATTGAGAATATTTCGAAAGATGGTGTGAAAGACAAGGGGCCTGTCCCCATAATGGCAACATTTATGCCAGCGAATAAATTTATATTCTCTGTCCTTGATGCCAAACAAGGTCATCTGGAAGCTGTTGGTGGTTATCCAATTCGCGCCTTGATGTGTACGCGCGAAAATGTAGTACCTACACAATTGGACATGAAATTTGTGCGCACGGGTATTCCGCTGCATCTCTCCCAAGATTTTGATAGTCATAAAAGCGCACTGCTTTCTATTCGGAAACTTGGTGGGAAATATGTACATGAATATTCTGGTGCCAAACTGAGCGTGGCCAATGAAGAAATATTACAACGAAGATTACGGGCTCTTAATAAGGCGGAAGAAGAATAATGCTAAAAATCGAACTTAAAAAATTGGACAATTTCACTGATCTCGCGCTGCCTGCCTATGAAACGGATTTGGCTGCGGGTGTTGATATGCGCGCGGCAATACACGAAACGATTGAACTAGCACCACGCAGCCGTATGCTCGTCCCGACAGGTCTCGCTATGGCTTTGCCCGCAGGGTATGAAGCGCAAATTCGACCTCGCTCGGGCCTCGCCTATAAACACGGCATTACCGTGGTAAACAGTCCCGGTACAATTGACGCGGATTATCGGGGCGAGGTAAAAATACTGCTCATCAATCACGGCGAAGATAGTTTCACAATTGAACGTGGCGACCGTATTGCCCAAATGGTAATTGCGCCCGTCACGCAAGCAAATTTCGAAGTCGTAGAGACATTATCCGAGACCCAGCGCGGCAGTGGCGGCTATGGCTCAACAGGTGTAAAATAGGAGATATATGATGACTGATACAGCAACCAAAAACGCAGGTAGAGGCAAAATATACGATTCTATATTGGATACGATTTGCGATACACCTCTCGTGCGTTTGCCGAACTTAAACAAAGATGCCAAGGCTGATTTGCTCTATAAATTAGAGTTCTTCAATCCGGGCGCAAGCGTGAAAGACCGTATTGCTTTGGCAATGGTTGAGGCGCTGGAAAAAAGCGGCAAGCTAAAGCCAGGCGGTACAATCGTCGAACCGACATCTGGAAATACAGGTATTGGCCTCGCACTTGTGGCGGCTGCAAAAGGCTATAAAGCCGTGTTCACCATGCCAGAAAGCATGTCCGTTGAGCGTCGTAAATTGATGACATTGCTCGGCGCAGAAATTATATTAACGCCCGCGGCTGGCGGCATGCCAGGTGCGATCAGCAAAGCGGAAGAAGTGTGTGCAACAATCGATGGGGCCGTACAAGCTGGCCAGTTCGTAAACCCTGCCAATCCTGCTATGCATGCACGAACAACTGGGCCTGAAATCTGGAATGATACTGGCGGCAAAGTTGACGTGCTCATCTCTGGCGTCGGGACAGGCGGTACACTAACGGGAGCAGGTTCATATTTGAAATCACAAAACCCGAACATAAAAATCATCGCGCTTGAACCAGAGGGCAGTCCGTTTTTATCTACAGGTGAAAAAGGGCCGCACATGATCCAAGGCATTGGCGCAGGGTTTACACCTGAAATTCTTGACACGGATTTAATTGATGAAATTGTGACGGTTGATAATGATACGGCGTTTGAAACCGCGCGCCGTGTTGCAAAATCCGATGGTGTACCTGTCGGTATTTCTTCGGGAGCAGCCATTGCGGCGAGTCTCGAAATCGGCGCACGGGCGGACATGGTCGGCAAAACAATTGTCACGATTATCCCAAGCTTCGCTGAGCGTTATCTCTCGACGGCTCTTTTTGATTAAGTTTGATTAAGGTGCGACATGTCTCCTGACGAAATAGAACGCTATCGCCGACAAATCATGCTTAAAGAAGTCGGCGGGGCTGGGCAGGCTATGTTCAAGTCTGCGCGGGTTTTAATTGTGGGGACGGGTGGTCTCGGCGGCCCTGCAGCTTTATATCTTACTGCCGCAGGTGTCGGGACGATAGGACTTGTGGATGATGACGTTGTCGAGCTTTCAAACCTACATCGCCAAATTCAATTTAAAACCTCAAACATTGGGCACAGTAAAACCAAAAGCACAGCGCTACATCTCGCCCAAATAAACCCCCATGTGGAAATCATAGAGCATGATGTGTGTGTGACTCGCGATAATGCGAGAAACATAATTAAAAATTATGATCTCGTCTTGGACGGTACCGATGACTTTGCAACACGCTTTGCTGTGAATGCTGCTTGCCTTAGCCAAAACATCCCTCTTATTAGCGGTGCATTGGGGCGGTTTGATGGTCAATTATCAGTGTTTAAAAACGATGGCGAGAGCGCCTGCTATAGATGTTTTGTACCTGAAATTCCTGACAATATYGAAACATGYGCGGCGGTYGGTATATTGGGCGCACTTGCKGGYATTATCGGGTCGATGATGGCTATGGARGCGTTGAAAGTYTTAAGTGGTGCAGGTGAGCCGCTATAYGGAAAAYTGTTTATTTATGATGGRTTATCAGCGCAAGCSCGCACGATMAYTTTRCCRAAAGACCCAAATTGYCCAGAATGCAAACCCTAAATACAAAACAWCCYCKCCTTGATGTGTGAATCAARRAGAGGWTGTTTCTAGTACAACACCACAAAGAGCTGGGGAGTTCTAAAGGTCTTGTACGCGCCCCGGTTAAAGCCTCAAATTTCCGCTGCAATCAGAAAAATAAGACACCGGAAGTCGATTTCAACTGGGTGTTACCCACATRATAGACAGRTTTGAAAAAACTATCAAGACAAATTGGGAAAGTCWGTTCCAGGGGGAAGAACGCGGTCTGGGCAACGRTGWCCATCAAATARAGCRCGGATATTAATCAATACTTTTTCYCCCATTTCAATGCGGGACTCCARAGTTGCGGATGCAATATGTGGTGCRAGRATAACATTTGGAAGTTCTARYAATCCWGCATGTATGYTTGGYTCATTTTCGTAAACATCCAARCCTGCCCCTGCAATTGTRCCATTTGCAAGCGCAGATGCGAGYGCRGCCTCATCAATAATTTCACCGCGAGACGTATTYACAATRACRCTGTTTGRRGACATTAATGCYAGTCKCTCTGCATTGATAAGRTGATGMGTTTGYGGTGTTGCGGGACAGTTYACAGATACRAAATCAACMGTTYTYAACATRGCRTCAAGRTCAGGCCAAAAMCGYGCACCWARYTCGCTTTCAATTGGCGCAGAAACGGCRCGGCGATTRTGRTAATGYACMCCAAGRCCAAAGGCRTTGGCRCGTCTGGCAACGGCTTGSCCGATRCGTCCCATRCCAATAATYCCTAATTTTTTGCCACGCACGCGGTGGCCAAGCAAACCAGTGGGCGTCCAGCCTGTAAACGCACCAGACCGGGTAAACTTATCAGCTTCGACGAGGCGGCGTGGTACAGCTAACAGCAAGGTCATAACAAAATCAGCCGTGTCTTCTGTAAGAACACCGGGTGTATTGGTAATGAGAATTTTCTTTGCGTGTGCGGCGCTGCGGTCAATATGATCCGTGCCTGCGCCGAAATTGGCGATCATTTTTAACTGTGGCCCTGCTGCGGCAATAATATCGGCGTCAATAATATCGGTCACGGTCGGCACAAGCACATCGGCGCACTGTACGGCTGCGATCAATTCGTCTTTACTGAAGGGGGCGTCATCGAGCCGAAGTTCTGCCGCAAATAATTCTGTCAATCGTGTGTGAACCGCTTGGGGCAATTTACGGGTCACGATGATTTTAGGTTTTTGTGAATTCATATCCTTAAAATGACGGGTTATGCGTAATAGGCAAGCGAAAAATGACCTCTTAAAAAAGTGGGGACAAGCCTATATATTTACCCCTCGTTTATTCTCTTATGTTATATGGTGACAATTGGGTTAAGGTAATTTTTACCATAATATTAAGGTTATGAACGTGCGTATTTCTTCACTTCTTGTTTTCGGGTTTATGACCTGTGTATTTTGCGTGTCCGCATCTGCACAGACGAAGCCAGATCCGCGGAGTGCAATGAAAACTCAAAAAACCGTGTCAACGGCGCGCATTGTCGAAGATGTACCAAGCCCTGCGCTGCATTTACATAAAAACCTCGTAAGGGTGAGTGCGACCAAAACACCGTCGGGATATCGTGTTCCGCGTTATGTATCGTTGAAATACGGTGCCTCCAATGGCCGTACAGGGCCAAGCAGAGAACATCCCGTAGCATGGCGATATAAACGGCGTGGATTACCGATGATTGTTGTCGCCGAGACAGAAATGTGGCGCAAAGTCCAAGATGTAAACGGAGACGAGAGTTGGATGAGTAGGCGGCTTTTGGATGGCAAACGTATGGTTCTTGCCAGAAGCGAGATTATCTTGCGTGCCAAACCGCGTTCTGATTCAAAATTACGGGTGATCGCGGCAAAAGGGGCATTGTTGAAACTTGACGGTTGTGATGATCAGGGGTGGTGCCTTGTCCGCGAACGTGATGGCACGCGTTCGGGCTATGCTTTACAATCATTGCTTTGGGGCGCTGCGCCTCTCTAAATTTTTTCATTCAAGGTCTGAACATCTGCTGCGTAAGCGTTGATTGCGCTTGCCTGAATATCTGTGCGCCTCTGAAATTTAGTATAGCCGCGTAGATTTGAATGTTGAAGCAAATGAATGCTTTAAGCTCTTTCATTCGCACAGAGCCTTTCATATTTGATTAACCATAAAAAATGAAAGGAAAATTCCCTTTCATTTCCCAGTATTGTTTAACTTTAGATTAACCATAAATTTTGACAGCGAAAATCACTTTCAAACACCGGGGCGAAGTAATCTTTAATTAACCATGTTCAAATAATGGCCAAATCTGCTTTCAAAACCCTATGCCTACTCATTATTCATTAACCATAATTGGGTATACAAACATATGACCACACAAAAAGCCGTAGAAATGATGATTGAACCAGGGGCCGAGGCCTTGATCGTACAAATGGGCCGCAAAATGCACACCAAAGCACGATCGAAAGTGTTGGACAGGGCCTTGACCCATATTCGCGCCACCCAACATAGCTCCGAAGTCGCCGCTTGGTTTAGTGAGGAGCGGTTTTTGGCCACGCGGCGAACAACCGTGCGCCTTTCACCTGAAAATGCAGACTATGTAGAAACAATTGCAGCAATGACAGGACGCGGGCGGCCTTCAATTTTGCTTGATATCGTATATTTGGCGGCAAGCCGTATGCAAAAGGAAGATTTCGAGGCTTTACGCTAGAAATAGGATTGAGGACGGACATGACTGAAGGTCAATGGATTTCGCTATTTGCAATGTTTGTCTCTTTGACTGCCATGCTGATTCAATTGGTGTTTGGCGTATTGGGCATGCGCCGCGCCCAAATGGAAACAGACCGTCAAATCGCGGAAACGAAAAAACAAGAAAAACTCCATATCCTGAGCGCCGAAGAAAACTATAAAACGGACGTACGTATGTGGGGGCGAAGTGTCGTACGCGAAATGGCGTTGGCACAACAATTATGCAAAATTGATCCGTCAAGTTTCGTAACATCTGACTATGATTTAAAACGTGCGGAAACAGTTGCAAAACTACGCGGGTATTTGGACAAAGCAAAATGGCTGTTTCCAAATTTGGCAACGCCGTCGGCGCCAACCGATACTTGGGAGCATGATCCAAAGAAACGGCTTTCTGCTTTGGAAGCAATTTTGCATGCCTATCATGTCTTGGATACTGTAAAGCCAAAAGATCAAAAAAACAGAGACCGCTCCGTGGTGAATTTACGAAATTTACGAAAGCAATTTGTTCGAGAAATGCGGCGCGCCGTTGATCCACATGTACGCGGTGAAGACATTGAACGCCTTATGGCCGAAGTGGACGAAGCACATGAAGCCGACAAACAAAAACAGATTGAAGAGAGCAAACCTGCCGAGGTCATGAGTGCAGCGCAGTCCAACGTGTACAGAAAATAGACCTTCAATTATGAGCACGGTAAAAATTGAGTGTGATTTTTATTCGCATCTGTTATGTAGAATATTCACACTATAAATTGGCAGTCTATGTACCACAAATTTAAAACCATGATGAAAACCAATTACAAAAAGGCCCTCCTTTTTGCGGTGATTTATTTGGTTGTGAAATGGACAATTATTCTGACTATCGGAGGTTGGCTACACGCGAATGGATATACGAAATATTGGTATGTCCTTATCCCACCGCTTTTGCTTGGGTGTTATATTTACTATATCCGTAAGAAAAAATCGGTAAAAATAGACAAGTCCGCGCTAGATACGCTGAAGGAATAAGCAGAGTCGCGCGCTAGATTTTAGGCGGAAGCAACTCCACGTTCAGAGTATGACTAACCCGTTAGCCCCTGATTGATCCCTTGTTTCGAACTCCGTCCAAAAAGGACATTCGAAGATTATTTATCTATAAATTCATCTAAATGACTCTCTGGCGGCGTCTTACTATGCGTAAGGTAAATTGACACAGAAAGTAAAGTAAGATGAAAACACTTGTTAAACTACAGTGGCAGACAGCCTGCGTAGAAATAATCGTGATGATTTTCGCAGTCATATTTTTAAAGAAAGCATTCGATCCATTTTTCTGGCGGTTTTCAGGCCCGGCAGCCCTGGCCGTTATCATGGTTGGCTTGACAATTTATCTGCGATTAAGCGGACAAACTTGGGAAGATTTAGGATTGCGGCGCTTGCAAAGCCGAAGAGATAAACTCATGCTTATGCCACAAATTTTGCTCACATTTCTAGCAATGTCTGCCGCTCTTGCCCTTGCTCTTTATGGCGGATTAGCACTTGGCCTAACGTTTATGGAAGAAATACCACAAGGGGTCGAGGAGAGATGGGGTGATATTAAAGGCAACCTACCACTGTATTTAATATGGGTTATGATATCTTGGGTGATTGCAGGTTTTTCAGAAGAAATTATTTTTCGTGGTTTCATGATCACGCGCCTAACGACCCTTTTGGGAGGGGCAAAATCTGCGACGTTTTTCGCAGTAATTTTTGCAGGTATTTTCTTTGGATATTTACATTTTTACAATCAAGGCTATCGCGGATTTATCACAGCGACCCTGATCGGGATCGCATTCGGGGCCATGTTTTTGCTATTTAAACGTAATCTCTGGCCGCTTATCTTTGTTCACGGCTGTATTGATACATTAGGATTTACCGTGAGGATGTTGGACTTGGATGTCTAGATATTTTCAATTGCCCACTTTTATATTTCAAAGCGGGCAATTGAAGTATTCATGTGTTCATTACATCTCAAAGGCGTGACGATTAATCAATACCAAGGCTTGCCTTTAAGGGGCCTTCTTGTGGCATGGCGATGGCATGGAAGCCGCCGTCAACATGGTGGGTTTCGCCCGTGCAACTTGTCCCCAATGAGGAGAGAAGATAAAGCGCGGCTCCTGCAACGCCTTCAAGTTCTGTATGTTCTTGCATGGCGGCTGCGGCTTTGTTGAATCTAAACATATGGCGACCAGAACCAATGCCAGCTGCGGCGAGGGTTTTCACAGGCCCAGCAGAGATTGCGTTGACGCGAATGCCGCGTGGGCCAAGATCAGCGGCCATATAGCGCGTACAGGCTTCGAGGGCTGCTTTGGCAACACCCATAACATTATAATTTGGTATAACCCGTTCCGCGCCAAGATAGGTCATGGTAATCATAGAGCCACCTGCGCTCATCATTTC
Organism: Robiginitomaculum sp.; assembly: GCA_002733905.1. Taxonomy (GTDB): domain Bacteria; phylum Pseudomonadota; class Alphaproteobacteria; order Caulobacterales; family Maricaulaceae; genus Robiginitomaculum_A. The sequence continues at coordinate 42,088 of NVXK01000019.1, forward strand.
TGATGCGCGACGACCTGCATCGACAAAGCTATAGGCTGAAATATCAAGCGCAGAAGCAAAACCTTCACGTGTGGTATTGTCGATGAAAGACCCCATAAGCTGTTCTTTGCCTGCGAAGGCAACAGAATGGACAAGAAAATCAATTTCGCCCCATGCATCTTTCAAAGCTGCAAAACACGCATCCATGCTGGCATCATCTGTCACGTCACAAGGTACAATAATGGAAGAGCCAATGCTTTCGGCAAGTGGACGTACACGGCGTTCGAGCGCTTCACCTTGGTAAGTGAACGCAATTTCTGCGCCCTGTGCATGTAATTGCTCTGCAATTGCCCACGCAATAGAGTTTTTATTTGCGACACCCATAATAAGTCCGCGTTTGCCTTTCATAAGGCTCCCTGTAGGAAATTCACGTTTGGCCATACTATCATCCTTTATGTTTCTTTTAATGTAATGGGGGGGCAGGGCAAACACCAGAGGCAAAGGCAAAAAAACGGGTAATTCTAAAATGCCTATGACCAAAATACATGATCAGGGTTTACGAACACCTAGCGAATGCGCTAAACAAAAACATTCACACTCGGAGGATTTATGGCTGAACTATTCACAATACCCAATATGCTGACATTGCTAATGTTGATCATGTTACAGGCCGTATTGGGCTTTGATAATTTGCTCTATATCGCTATCGAATCCAATAAAGTCGGTGAGAAAGATGCGGCGAAAGTCCGTAAATGGGGCATTGGCCTTGCGGTTGTTTTTCGTATCGTCCTCCTAATCATTATCGTCAAACTCTTTGATGTCATGGCAGGCGAGCTGTTCTCAATTCCATTTATAGGATTTGTGGAAGGCCATTTCACACTACAAGCCCTCGTAACCTTGATTGGTGGCGCGTTCATTATCTATACAGCGATTAAAGAGATTAGCCATATGCTGACCGTGGATCATATTGAACATACGGGCGGTAAAGGCCGTAGCTCGGTTGCCAAGGCGATAGCAATGATTGTTGCTATGAACCTTGTTTTCTCGTTCGATTCTATTTTATCAGCCATGGCCATTGCTTCGGAGCAAGACGTCAATGGGGTGACGATTGGTTATAATGTGCCACTGATGGCGATTGCGATTATTGTCTCAGGATTGGCCATGATGTTGATGGCGGACGCCGTTACAGATTTCCTCAAAAAGAACCGCATGTACGAGGTCATGGGCTTGTTCATTCTTTTCCTCGTCGGCGTCTTACTTGTCACCGAGGGCGCGCATTTGGCACATTTGAAAATATTCAATTTCCCAATCGACGCCATGTCTAAATCAAGCTTCTATCTTGTTGTTGGTGTGTTGGTCATTACGGATATTATTTCATCCAAATACCAAAAACGCCTCTGGTCACAACGCGAAAAAGAAATTCACGGTACTTATAATGCCGACGAAAATCTTGAACATTAGAGATATATACGTTTAAGTTCGGATAAAATGGGCGAGCGCTTGTGAAAGGTGCTCGGCCATTTTAGAAATTTTCGCCGCCGTATCAACAAGGTCTTGACGAACTTCAAATGTAATATGGCGCAGGCCGCGCGGAATGACATGCCTATCCATCGTATAGTTTAGCTCTAGTGCGGAATAAGGTTCGTTAAGCCCAACAAGATAAGGATGAATACGTTCAATTTCCGCCCGCAGCCGTATGGCCTCGTCTTCGTCAGTTTTCCATAAAATTCCGATATCAATATCTCGTTTACTGCCTTGATGCGGTTTGGGCGTAAAACTATGAATTGAAATAATCAACGGATCAACAAAGCGCTCTTGCACCATGTCTAATTGCGTTTCAAGTGCGTGGTGATAGGGTTCATAAAAATGATGTATTCGCGCTTGGCGGTCTTGGGGAGTTAAGTTCTGATTGGCGGGAATAATTGTGCCGTCACTTGTTTTTGAAACCAGGGCCGCGCTTTCAAGGTCTCGGTTTGGATCGATAAGCAGTCGCGAAAAACCGGCCAAGAGCCCCGCAGAACCAAAAATCGAGCAAAATTGCCGTGTCAGGGCTTCCGCGCCAATATCCCATCCAATATGACGATTTAAATCTGCGTCACCCAAGCCAAGATTATCATATACGCTCGGCACATGATTGGTCGCATGATCACAAAAACAAAATACGGGCGTGGTGGATGTTGGTGCTAATAGCGTAAAAAAGGCGTCATTATTCATAAGTATAATTTATGGCGACTTTGCGTGTGAGTAAACTCTTTAATTGGCGCCACTTATTCGCCCAAGGTTGTTAGACTTATAAGGGCTATTTTTCACGCCTAAAATTGACCACAAACCTCCACATACATCTTCACATATGTGTATTTCCTATGAACAGGCCACAAAAGACCTCCCCGTAAAATCGCTCGCTGTTTTCACGTTTATTCGCTTGAGCATTACCGCAAAACGGTATATCCCCACATGCACTGTGAAACATTCTCGGTTTGCGAAATGGTTATGGTGAGGTGGCCGAGTGGTTTAAGGCGCACGCTTGGAAAGCGTGTGTGCGTTAATAGCGTACCGTGGGTTCGAATCCCATCCTCACCTCCATTTTCATAGATAAATTTATTTAAGCGACATATTTCTTTTGGTGAGTATTGGGGGTGGATTTAAATTTACGTAGGAGTAAATTTAAGCTGTGTGTTTCATTGTTAATGTCATGGGTTGTTGCAGTTGATTCTTCCACCATCGCGGCATTTGTTTGTGTAAGTCTACCTACAGTTTGAACGGTTTCACTGATATCTGTTAGGGCGCTTGATTGTTTTTGTGAGGCGGTGGAAACTTCCTCGAAAAATTTATTGAAATTGCCAATTTGCTCAACGATTTCAGATATGGCTTCACCCGTGTTTTCCACTAATGCCGCGCCCCTCGAAACTTGGCTTGTACTTTTGGTAATCAAAGATTTGATTTCTTTTGCGGCATTGGCAGAGCGTTGTGCGAGGTCGCGAACCTCTCTTGCGACAACAGCAAAACCACGGCCTTCTTCACCTGCTCTTGCGGCCTCTACGCCTGCATTTAAGGCAAGCAAGTTGGTTTGAAAGGCAATTTCATCGATAACACTAATGATGTTTGTAATTTCATCTGATGAGGATTGGATTTCTTGCATGGCTGTTGTGGCTTGGTTCATAAGTTGGTTGACAGATTTAACTTTTACACCTGCGCTGCGGATATCTACGCCTGCCAATTGCACTGATTTATCGGTTTCGTAGACGTTTTCTGTGATAAGGTTTAGGTTATCAGAAATGTTATCAATAGCCTGTGTTTGGTTTTCTGTACGTGTCGACAGATTATCCGAAGCGGTCGTTAAAGAGTGTATATTACTTTGAATGAAGTTGGACTTGTTTTGAATAGCGCTGATAAGTTGTGCTAGCATTTCAGTTGTTTTGTTGAAGTCATGACGTAAAACTTCATACTCGGTTGAATATGGGTTTTCTAATCGCATCGTTAAATCACCATTGGCAAGAGCGCCTAAACCGCCGCTGAGGTCTGCGACAACGCGGTCAAGCTCACGCGTATGCTCTTCACTTTTCCGTGCTGAAACTTTCATTTCTTCTTCAGCGAGGTGTGCGCGTTCTGCGTCGTTTTGTGCATTTTCCATTGCGATAATAGAATCTTCTGTGGCGCGTTTTGCATTTGCAGCTTCAACCAATGCCTGCTCTTTTGAGAGATGGGCTTGGCGTTCTGCTTCCTTGGCAAGTTCTTGTGCACTTTCTGCTTTTCGCGCACCGTCGCTAGCTTCCTCACGGTCATTATCCGAACGCGCCAGTGTCTGTTGTAATTTGATACTTAGCCATACAAGGACGGCTGTTTCGAGAATGAGGACAGCGGCATGTAACACAACGCGTATCAAATTTGTGCCCCCAGGGAAAATCCATGCAGGAATAATAAAATTGAGCGCGAGATGATGAACCGCGACGACGGCCGCCCCCAGAAGAATTGTACGCCAGTCAAACATTCCTGCCACGATAGCTAGCGAAGCATAGAAATACATATGCATGTCAATTTGCCAAGGATGCCCTTGGAATAGGAAAACCAATATACAGGCTTGAAGGACATATCCTGTCGCAACCAAATTTCGTGAGCTAGCAGATGTTTTCGCCATTTTAACCGTTACGACACCTATAATGGCCGCCGCTAATGAGAGAGCGGTGGCAACATTGGTCTGGGTGGAACCGATAAGTAAGCCCATCATCAAAAACAGCGGCGCATGGATGAGTTGTCCGTAGGCAATGGGGACAATTGTTTGTTGCCGTAATTTATCGAGAGAGGTCATGATATTTGCTCCGATTGTTTTTTAAAGGGTTGGTTAATGAGGGGACGTTTAGATGTGCATCCTGCTACGCCTTGGTAATTAATAACGAGAAGGGCACCTTGTTGTTTAAGGCGTGCGGGAAAACCAGGCGTGTCGCTCCAGAGAATATAGGCTCCGGGTAGACTGAGGGTATCCATCAAATACCCATCGGCATTGATGCTTGCCTGAACAATAGATTTTATCACAGTGTCGGGATTGAATATAACAATGACAGCCCCCTTTTCAGACGGCTTGAGTGTATAAAACACAATCGTACAGATGAAAACGAATATCATCAAAAATGATGGAAAAAATGAGCGCACCAATCAACCCTTCAGTTGTACACTTCGTATTGCCTATACGTTATGGGGATATGGTAAATAAAATATTTATATGTACAAATATGCATATAAAAAAACGCCAAATATGGCCTTTAAACACTTGTTAAATAATAATTTACAGGCATGCATTGAATGCTGTTTAGACAAATACACTAAGTAGAGTTATGCCTCAGCGTTACGGCGGGTGTGCTTGCGCCACGGTTCTTATAATGATTTTGCCAAGTTTCCAAATACTGGCTTCATACGAAGCTGACAATGGAAATCTACGTGTTAAATAAAATGATGTCAGGTTTCTGTAAGGTTGGTGTGCTATAAGAACATATAAGCATTCTGGGAAATGCTTTGTATATTATAGTGTTAAATCAAGCGCTTATACTTAAAGTTGGGAGTAGTAGGGGGGAATTACAAGTCAAGATTATTGGGCGGGGGCTGCACGTTTAACGTCTGTATTACTGGCGTTGATATAGGTGCGCTCATGTCGTTTTGAATGTGTAGTGGACTTTACTATGCCTTGGGAACCACAACGGGATGACTAATAATGACGAATTTTAACTTACAAAATCAATCTGTAAAAACAAAACAATATTTACTCACAACGACGCGGCTCGGCGCCATTGCACTGACCACTCTCTTTTCAATGAATATATATGGTGCCGCACAGGCGCAAACGGGCCCTAACACATCACCTGGATGTAATTCAACATTACCAACTGGTGCATCAGCAATGGGAACACAATATGCGACGCAATGTGGTGATGACGCCGATGCTTCTTCAGCATTATCAACAGCTATTGGCGCGAGTTCAGAGGCCTCTGGCATACAAGCCGTCGCGCTTGGTTTCAACGCTGTAGCTGGAGCCGATAATGGAACGGCCATTGGCGCAAATACAAATGTTACTGCCCCTGGCGGTGTCGCAGTTGGGGCAAGCGCGTCGGCTGGGAATGTTTCAGTGAGTTTAGGGTTTTCTGCAGATGCTTCGGGGGCAAGAGCAATCGCGATTGGGTATGACGCGGCGGCAACCCACTATCGTTCAATTGCTATTGGTGAGCAGGTATCTACAACCCGCGACAATCAAGTTGTCTTGGGATCGGCTTCACACACGCTAACAATAGCGGGTGTTACCTCCACAATCTCAACGGCTGCACAAATGGGTGCGACCCAAGTCCTTACAACGGATGCAAGCGGTAATATCGCAGCAAGCAGCGTCGATTTATCAGGCATTGCTACGAATACGACAAATATCACGACGTTAAACGGGTTGATATCCGAAGGGCCGGGCGTAGCTTCAATTCGAGTTGGGAGTTCTGCAAGTGCGACTGGTGATAGATCCGTGGCGTTAGGTGATCAGGCAAATGCTATTGGTGAGAACTCAATCGCTCTTGGCCTCGCGGCATCAACGTCCGCAACCGCTTCAATTGCGCTTGGCCATGGTGCAGTATCTAGTAACACTGCTGCAGTCGCGTTGGGGAGATCATCAAGCGCTTCCGGTGATAGTTCCGTTGCGCTTGGTAGTAATGCATCCGCAACGCATGGTGCATCTGTTGCGATTGGTTTTACTGCGAGTACAAGTCGTGACAATCAAATTGTTTTGGGTGGTTCATTTCATACCTTAACAGTTGCAGGTGTAACCTCTACGGCTTCAATAGCGGCGCAAACAGGATCGACTCAAGTACTCACGACCGATTCAAACGGTAATATCGCAACGAGTAGTGTCGATTTAGGTGGCATCGCAACGAATGCATCAGGTATTTATGCGAATATGCAAACCCTTAATACGCATACAACAGGCATTGCAGCAAATTTAGCAAGTATTGGTGTTCATCAAACAAACATTGGTACAAACACAACGGGCATTGCTGCTAATCTAATGAGTATTGGTGTTATTCAAACAGGGGTTACGAGTAACCAAGCGAGTATTGCGACGAATGTAATGGATATTGCGAGCAACACAAATGCAATTGCCGGAATTAGTACGAATACAAATAATGTGACTATAATCAACCAACTGATTTCTGCGGGTGCTAACGCAAATTCAATTCAGGTTGGTGAAAACGCTGAAGCCACGCAAGAAGGCGCAACGGCGGTAGGTGATAGTGCAAAAGCGACATCTGTAGGTGCAACAGCAATTGGATCGGGGGCGATTGCTTCTGGGTCAACGGCGGTAGGTGCAAATGCGATGGCAACAGGTGCAAATAGTGCTGCCTATGGGCGCGATAGTGCCGCAACAGGTGACGGCTCGAGTGCGCTGGGCGAGAATTCAATTGCAAGCGGTCTTAACGCCACTGCTGTTGGTGAAGCGGCCTATGCTGACGCAGAAAATGCAACGGCAATCGGTCGAGGATCACGGGCGACGCATCTGAATTCCATGGCAATTGGTGCAGGTGTTAACACTGGGTTTGCTAATCAAATCGTAATCGGTTTAGCGTCGCAAACTCTAACCGTATCTGGATTATCAAGCGCAGCTAGCCTTGCGGCACAAGGGAGTGTTACGGGTCTCGTGACAACAGATGCCAATGGTAATCTCGCGTCTGATGGTGGTGCTATGCAAACTCAGGTGTCTGCTAATGCAACAAGCACAGCCGCTAATGCAACAGGTATTGCGACAAATGCTGCGGGTATCGCAAGTAATTCTACTGGCATTGCAACCAATGCCGCAGGCATTACAGCAAATACCACTGATATAGGTACAAACACATCAGCAATCGCGACGAATACAAGCGGTATTGGGGCGAATGCAACGGCGATCACAACCAATACAACAACGATTGCAGGTATTACGACCAACGCGGCAGCGAACACAACGGCGATTGCACTCAATACGACCGGAGTATCTGATAATGCTACGGCAATCATGCTCAATACAGGTGGTATTGATAGTAATCGGGCTGGCATAGCGAGTAATCTTGGGCTCATTCTTGGCAATACTGCAAAAATTAATGAGGTGAGAGAAGGTCTTGCTTCGGTCGCAGCTATTCCTGATTTGTATTTGCAACGCGGTGAAAAATGGACAGCAGCGGGCGGCATTTCAACTTATGATGACGGTTATGGCGGTGTTGAATTTGGCTTTGGCGGCGGTGTACAATACCGTGTCGGAGACAAGACAAGCCATACGGCCATAGGTATTGTTGCCGGCGTGTCGGGAAGTACATACACGACTCGCCTTCAAGTAAGGTTCGGCGGTTAAGTCAAAATATGATGCATACGGTTTTACAGCCGTATGCATCAATACGATATTTCTGTTTTCATTTTAACGTCTAAAGCTACTCACGTAATTGCGCTACATATCTTGGCGCAAATCAATGGATTATTAGCTTTGTGGAAGTCTGAAATAAGAGTGAGAACAGTCAATCTGTTTGCAATGTAAGAATTATAGAAATAAATAATATGCGTATTCTCCTCGTTGAAGACGACCAACAATTCGGACATTCGATTCACAGGGCCATCAAGAGTGAAGGCTATGCGTCGGATTGGGTGCAAACGTGTGAGGACGCGACAATTGCGATTAACGACGGGCATTTTGATGTTATCATTTTAGATTGGGAACTACCGGATAATCAGGGTACGCAATGGCTTGAACAAAAAAGGGCGCAAGGCATGGATATCCCAACCTTAATGATGACAGCACGCAGAAGCAGTGCCGATAAAGTCATTGGACTAGATAAAGGTGCCGATGATTATGTAACGAAACCATTCGATCTAGATGAATTTTTTGCACGAATACGCGCGTTGTTACGGCGGGGCACTGTCAAGTCATCGCGAATAATCAAAACAAAGCATATGGAAATTAACCCAGACACATCAGTTGTTCAGATAAATGAAACAGATATTCTTTTGTCAAAAGCAGAGCTAGATCTACTTGTGATACTCGCAAATCGTTCGGGGGAATTTGTCTCGAAGCGACACTTAGAGAACGCCTTGTATGATTGGGATAGCGCTGTTACACCGAACGCGATTGAGGTGCAAATCTCCCGACTTCGTAAAAAAGTCGGGGCCAATTTGATAAAAACACAAAGAAATTTTGGCTATAAACTGGAAAAATAATGTTTAATTTACGTGTAAAACTTCTCGGCGTTCTTACACTTCTTTATGTATTGATCACGGCGTGTATTTATCATTACATAAATGCTGACAAAGTGAATAAGATGACGGAGTTTGAATATAATAATTTAGACGCCCAAGCAAAAATTATGGGTCAGTGGATCAACAAGCAAGGTGGCTGTACGCAACCTAGTCCAGATTTACATTTCAATGAATTTACTGCTGAATCTTTTTTTGTCTCTGGTATAGCTTATCGTGTGATTTGTAAAAACAATGGCTTTTCTATAGAGACTTACGCATTCCCCAAATTAGATAATATTGACGGATTTCTTGATACTTACGAAGATGAAGAAGGGGATGGCTGGTTTGTTTTAGAGCGCAACCTCAATAATGGAAAATTCATAATCGCGCTAAAAGAACGTTCTACTGGTGTGTGGTTTATAGAGACAAGCACGCTTGTAATGGTGATTTTGATGCCGTTTTTTGTGATGGTCGTTTTGTATTTTTCCATTGCGTTTCTTTTACGCCCGCTCAACCAATTAACGAATGTAGTTGTTAGCAGCCCAGACACTTTAGAAAATTTAAACGTCGCACCAGAGTTAGCGCAAATAAAGGCAGCTTTTTTAAAACTCAGAAATGAGCAAACTCATACACTTTCGATAAAAAAAATCGCATTGAAAAACGAACGCAGTTTTACTGCTAACGCTGCCCATGAATTATTAACACCACTCGCCGCAATTAAAGCCGAAGTTCAATTACAACAACGTTTAACCGAAGACGAAACTTTATATGACGGTTTAAGTGAAATTTTATTACGGGCAAATCGGGCAATCAAAACTGTCGACCAATTGATAACATTGGGAAGGTTAGAGCCTGGGCATAAACCAAAAAATATATCGCCAATCAATCTCAACATAATGATAAATGATATTCTCGACGATTTGCGCCTCGATATTAAAACGCAAAATTTTCAAATAACCACGTCCCTACCACAAGATCATATTATCATAGCTTCCGCGGTATTGATTGACACCCTCTTACGTAACCTATTGCAAAATACTATCAATTATACACCGTATGGTAGGGGTATTGAGATAATATCTCGCGAAGAGAACAACGCCATTTACTTGGCAATTGCAAATGACTGCAATGAGCTTCCAGAATATTTAACAGATCATATTTTTGACCGCTTTGTTCGTGGCCCGCACGAAAGCGAAACGGGTAGCGGTCTTGGTTTATCGATTGCACAAAAAATTGCATTGGTACACGATACGCAACTCGTACACTCTGTAAGTAAAAATCGAAAATATATAACCTTCTCTATCAGACTGCCTGATGGCAATGCCGTTGAGGCAGGTTGAAAGTTGAGCTTAAGAAAGCGCGCATTCATTCGTTCAATGTTGTGTAAGCGTACAAGCGATGTGACGGTGGCGTGTAGAGGGGGCCGTAAATATAATTTACTACCGTTTTGCCACTTCCCCCCTATCATGGATAAAATCCATTTTGATAGAGGGGAAGTGCTTAGTCAGTGTCATTAGACAGTTGGTAAATGCTCAATGAGCACTAAAACTATCTAAAGAGTGTGAGTAGTGATTGTGGTGCTTGGTTAGCGATTGAAAGTGCTTGAACACCTAATTGTTGCTGAACTTGAAGAGACTGCAAGCGAGCAGAAGCTTCTTCCATGTCCGCATCAACCATTGCGCCAATACCAACCTTCATTGAATCCATTAGTGAATTCACGAATTCGTCTTGAACTTCAATGCTTTTTTGTGCTGAACCGAATGATGACGCAGCATCAATTGCAGTCGCCAATAACGCATCAATAGCAGCAAGTGCATCAGTAGCACCTTGAGCCGTTGAAACATCTAAAGTATCAAGAGCGGCAAGACCACCAGCAGCTTTAGCTTCAACAGCGTCAGCAGCTTCAACAGCAGCAGCTGTAGATTCTGTGGTAATAGTTGTGCCATCACCAAGACTTGTATTACTAAATGTAAGAACTGTATCATTTGTAGATGGATCAGCTTGCGTTACAAAACTAGCACTTGCACCGGATATACCATCAAGACTAGATGTTAACGCGGCAGCAACCTCAGTGATTGTGTCACCTTCAACAGATGTATAGCTATAGTCAGTACCATCTACTGTAACTTTAAATTCGTCACCGACGTTAATATCACCAGCATCAAAAGTTACCGTAGCAGTTGCACCATTATTAACGGTACTCCCACTCGCAACAGCGAAACCAGCATCGCCACTTGACATTGCAGCAGCAGCAGCAGCAGTAACAGCCGCAGCAGCAGTAATCTCTCCGTTTGTTTCTAAGCTAGCTCTACCAACATTGATATTTGTCGCGGTAACGCTACCAGAAGAATCACGATCAAGTGAAGCAAGAACATTGATAGAACCCTCACCTTTAATAAGGTTTTGGCCGTTAAACTGCGCAGCACCAACGATATTATCGATAGATGTTTTAAGAGCAGCAACGTCAGTTTGGATTTTTGAACGATCTACATTTTCTTCTTGAGCAGCAACAATTAAACCTTTCATTTCTGTAAGAAGTTCAACAGTTTTTTCAGATGCAGCACGTGCAACACCAACGGTTGCTGAACCAAGGTTCAATGAGTCTGAGATTTTATCGAAAGAAGCAACGTCTGAAGTCATTACTGTTGAAATCGCATAGATAGCAGCATTGTCTTTCGCATTTGCTACTTTCTTACCAGTTGAGATTTCGTTTTGTACTTGGTTCATACCTTTGTTGATTCCCCGAAGAGTTTCAAGAGCTACCATAGCACTAGAGTTTGTTAGAATACTGGACATTATTTATCACCCTTTATATGCTTCGTTATGAAACATATTCCAATTTATAGCTCCAATTAAGGAACTCCCCATCGCCTGATTATACCCACCATTGAATATATTCATTGTGCGAAGTTATTTAAATCATCCTGATGTGAAAATCGTATTTTACGATAAAGGTCTTTCCTAGACCAGAGCTGTAAACTACACGACCAAAGTTAAATAAAGTTTAAGTGATAAAAAAATAGAATCTAGAGGAAAGAAACTGCCCGTATTTGTACGAATTTAGGTATTAAGTTTCTTCAGCCCGCAAATGTACAAAATTTTAAATTGTAAGAATTGCGTATTGAAAACAATTATAAGCAGAACGCTCGGAGCGGAAAGAGTTAAACTTCATCTCGAATATGGCCTTGTGTGAGAGTTGCAGATGTAATGTACAATCACCTGACCATCAAAATAACAATTGTTCTTGTGGTGCTCAATAATACTATGGCGGATGATTATTCTGGCGCACCGTTTAAAAATTTCTGCATGAATACAGCGTCGAGCCAACGGTTAAATTTAAACCCAACTTGAGGAAAACGGGCAACTTCAGTAAAGCCATAACGTTCATGAAAGCGGAGTGAGCCAATATTATCAGCATCGACGACGCCAAGCATAACGTGCTTGTTCAGCGTACGTGCAAAAGGGAAGAGAGCTTCAAGAAGTGCGCCGCCAATCCCATGACCGCGTTTCTCTCTGGCAATATGCACAGTGTGTTCGACCGTAAAGCGGTAGCCAGGCTTTGCGCGCCAATCCCCAAACGATGAAAACCCCACGACAGTGTTGTTAAGTATGGCGACAAGGACGGGATAGTTTTTCGAAAGGCGTGTGTCGACCCAGTCTTGTAATTCTATTTGAGAAATAGGTTCGTCTAAATAAATGGCCGTTGATGTTGCAATCACGTCATTGTAAATGACGAGCAGTGTCGTGATGTCCTCAGGAGAAAAAGGGCGGATGTGCATTGTGCTGGCTCATAAAGTTTACGGTATGAGTACAATAGGCATATGGTTGATAGACGCAAGCCTTTGGGCATCACATATGACTGAGAACTAGAAACAAAAACGGAGGCCGAAGCCTCCGAATATCTGTTAAAATTTAAGCTGTTTTCATAAAACTAAGTGGATCGTCTGGATCCCCTGCAAATGGATTAAGCGTGTCACACTCTGACGCTTTCACAATGCTTTCCATACGGTTCCATGCATCAAACGCAGCGATTTTATACGCTTCTGCTAATGTTGGGTAATTGAAAATATTGTCCATGAAATAATCGAGTCCACCGCCAAGATTAAGTACGGCCTGACCAATATGAATAAGCTCTGTCGCGCCTTCGCCCAGTATATGCACACCGAGGAGTTGACGTGTTTCCAGAGAGAAAATCATTTTCAACATACCATCTTGAATACCCATAATTTGTCCACGAGACGTTTCGCGCATGCGCGCAATACCGCATTGGTATGGAATTTTCTTTTTGCGCAAGTCTTGCTCTGTAAGACCGATTGATGAAATTTCTGGAACGGAGTAAACGCCGTAGGGAAAATAATCTGGTTGTGTCGTCATCTGTATATCAAAAGCATGACAGGCAGCAACACGGCCTTGTGCCATTGATGTGGAAGCGAGACTTGGGAAACCAATCACGTCACCTGCTGCATAGATATTTGGTGTTGCTGTTTGGTAAGTGCCACCGTCGACTTTGATCCGTCCACGATGGTCGACGTCTAGGCCACATGTTGACAATCCAAGTTGATCTGTCGCGCCCATACGACCCGCGGCGAATAACACCATGTCGGCTTGGGTCACACGTCCGTCTTCAAGTTGGACATAGCAACGATTTGCATCGGCTTTTACGGCTTTGGCTTTGGCGCCAAAACAAAGCGTAATGCCCCGATTGCGAAGCTCTGCCAAGAAACCGTCAACAATTTCCTTATCAAGGAAATCCAGAACGCTATCACGTGGCTCGATGATAGTTACAGGAATATCTAGCGCGTTAAAAATTGTTGCATATTCCAAACCAATCACACCTGCGCCAATAACAATAAGTGTTTTTGGTAGCTCTGAAATTTCAAGAATTTCATCGCTGTCTAAGACGCGCTTGCCATCAAACGGCATGTAATCTGGACGGAAAGGACGTGTGCCTACAGAAATAAGGGCTTTGTCAAACGCGATGCAAATAACTTCTCCGTCTGGGAATGTGATGCTCATCTCATTTTTAGAAAGGAATTTGGCGTGCCCATTTATGTGTTCAACCTTATTACGGTCGAATTGATTGTTGAGAACTTCTACTTCATGTTCAATCGTCAAATTCAAGCGTCGTTGTAAATCCTGAGCGGTAATGTCTGCCTTGACCTTGTATGATTTTCCGTAAAAACCACGTTCACGCCAGCCTGAAAGATTAAGAACAGTTTCGCGCAGGGTTTTACTTGGAATAGTACCTGTGTGCACACAAACACCACCAACACTTCTCAGTTTTTCGACTACGAGAACGGATTTACCGGCTTTAGCAGCTTGAATTGCACCGCGACGCCCTGCTGGGCCGCCACCGATAACGACTAAATCATATTTTTTTTGCATAATATTACCTTTGTTGGTCTTTGTTTATCACGCATTGCAATGTGGCTTTGCCGCGTTGATCATTCTTGATGTGATAAAAAAGGTCTAAAAGGAAATGGTTGATTTTCTATTTATTTTGCGGAAAAAAATATTGGAGAACTATTCTCAAGCAAATTTCGCCGTATAGCGATGTCATTTATATATTAAGGATATACAATATCGGGAAAGAGGTTAGCTTGAAAATATGATAAAACCACAGACCAGTATAACAATTTATATAGACGCCGACGCATGCCCCGTGCGCGAAGAAATTTACAAAGTGGCCTTGCGTCATAATGTACCCGTAATTGTTGTAAGCAATTCTTATCTCCGTATTTTAGAGCATCCGCTTGTTACACGCGCAATTGTCTCGGATGGGTTTGACGCCGCAGATGATTATATTGCTGAGCGTGTGAATGCCTCTACGGTTGCGATCACAGCTGATATTTTGCTTGCGGAAAGATGCTTGAAGTCGGACGCAATTGTGATTGCGCCAAACGGAAAACCTTTTACATCTGATAGTATTGGCGGTGCAATCGCAACACGTGCACTGATGGCTGATTTACGTTCAGGCCTGACGTCTGATAATATTGGTGGCCCACCTCCGTTTAAGCCCGCTGACAGATCTCGGTTTTTACAAAGCTTGCACGAGGCGATAGTGAAGCTCAAGCGCGGGTGAAATAAACCTTTGCATTTTTGTCTGTGCATATGAAATTTTTAGCATATAGTTTTGAAAATGCTTAAGGGACGATTATGCAAAAAATACTCATCGCTAACCGCAGTGAAATTTCCATTCGTATTGCACAGGCTGCAAGTGCACTTGGTATAACAAGCGTCGCTATCTATTCTGAAGATGACGTCACCGCTTTGCATGTTCACAAAGCTGATATCGCGGTAGCTTTAAAAGGCAGTGGGGTAAGCGCGTATTTAGACGGGGCGCAAATCATCAAAATTGCCAGAACGCAAAAATGCGAGGCTATTCATCCCGGCTATGGTTTTCTAAGTGAGAACGCCGCATTTGCAAAACAAGTCGAGGCGGCAGGTTTGATATTCATTGGGCCTGATGTTCACACCCTTGAAACCTTTGGTGATAAATCGCGCGCGCGTGACTTGGCCCAAACACTGGATGTACCTTTATTAAAAGGCACGCAAGGCTCTGCAAATTTACAAGACATAGAGGCATATTTTGCAGGCCTGAATAAAGGGGAAGCCCTGATTATCAAAGCTGTCTCTGGCGGCGGTGGTCGTGGAATGCAAATCGTCAGAAACGCAAATGAACTGGCTGAAAAATACAGGCAATGTTGCGCCGAAGCTTTAAGTGCCGTTGGATGCGCGGACGTATATGCCGAACGCTATATTGAAAATGCACGACATATTGAAGTGCAAATTTTAGGTGATGGTACGGGGGAAGTTTCTCATGTGTGGGAGCGTGATTGCTCGCTCCAGCGTCGCCATCAAAAAATTATCGAAATTGCCCCTGCACAAAACCTATCACCAAAAACGCGAGAGCAAATTTTAGCGGCGTCTGTAGCAATGGCATCGCATGTAAAATACCGCAATATTGGGACGTTTGAATTTCTTGTTGATGACGCGGACAATTATTTTTTCATGGAAGCCAATCCGCGTGTGCAAGTCGAACATACAGTGACCGAAGCTGTCACAGGGCTTGACCTCGTACAAATTCAGCTTGCCCTCGCCCAAGGTAAAAGCTTGAAGCAATTGGGCCTGTTACAAGCGCAAATTCCTACGCCGAAAGGTATCGCGGTACAAGCACGCGTGAATATGGAAACCATGGAAAGCGACGGCACGATAAAACCAACTGGCGGTGTGCTTTCACATTATGAAATGCCGACAGGCAATGGCGTACGTGTGGACGGCGCAGGCTATGTAGGTCTCGCCCCAAGTGTACGGTTTGATAGCTTGCTTGCGAAAGTGATTGTGCACGGATCACAGAATGATTTCAGTCGTGCGCTGGATCAATTGTATCGGGCTTTGTGTGAATTTAACATACAGGGCATAGAAACGAACCTTGGTTTCCTCAAAAACATATTACGAGACGAGAATGTACAACAAGGAAATTTTCATACTCATTATATAGATGCCCATGCAAAAATCTTAACGCAGGAAACACATGATCACCCCGTGCTATTTGCACAAGGACATGCTGAAGATATAAAAGATGATGTGCGTCAAAACCAAATTGTTCCAGAAGGTTGTATTGCGATTTTTGCGCCAATGGTCGGCACGATTATTTCTGTGAGCTGTCAAACAGGCGACATGCTCGGCACTACTCAGGATCTGTGCATTATGGAAGCCATGAAAATGCACCATAGTCTTAAACCGCGCAAGGCTGGCAAGATTGTCGAACTCTGTGTGAGTGTTGGCGATACAGTGCTGGAAAATGATATGCTTGCAATTATTGAATGCATGGATGTTACTGAAACGACAGAGGCGTCTTTGGAAATTGATCTGAGTGCTGTACGCCCAGACCTTGCTGAAATTCAAAACCGTCAAGCTTTGACCCAAGACGCTGAGCGTCCTGACGCCGTGGCAAAACGCAGAAAAACCAATCAACGTACCGCACGCGAAAACATAACGGACTTATGTGACGCCGATAGTTTTACTGAAATTGGTTCTCTGGTTGTCGCGGCGCAACGCACACGACGTAGCCTTGATGAGCTTATTCGCAAAACCCCTGCGGACGGAATTGTCACAGGGTTTGGCACAGTCAACGGCACGCAATTTAACGCCAATACACATTGCGCGATTTTACATTATGATTACACAGTCATGGCGGGGACGCAGGGCATGAAAAATCACGCCAAGACCGACCGCATGTTGGAAATTGTCGCCAAGACACAAAGACCCGTGATCTTTTTCACCGAGGGCGGCGGTGGTCGCCCAAGCGATACCGATGTGCAAATGGTCGGTGGCCTACACATAAAAACATTCAGCCTGTTTGCAAAACTCAGTGGTCTCGTACCGCTTGTCGGGGTGTGTTCAGGATATTGTTTCGCGGGTAATGCCGCCTTTCTTGGCTGTTGTGACGTTATCATCGCGACGGAGAACTCTTCTATCGGTATGGGCGGGCCAGCAATGATTGAGGGCGGCGGCCTTGGTCTCGTGCATCCGTCCGAAGTTGGCCCAATAGATGCGCAGTCAAAAAATGGTGTGGTTGATATTCGTGTCAAGGATGAGGAAGCAGCGGTGAAAGTCGCCAAACAATATTTGTCCTATTTTCAAGGGGAATTAACCGACTGGGCATGTGAAGACCAAAATATTTTACGTCATGTCATCCCTGAAAATCGTTTGCAAATTTATGATGTTCACACCGTCTTAAACACACTTGCGGATACGGGCAGTGTTCTTGAACTCCGCGCAGAATTTGCCCTTGGCATGGTGACCGCATTCGCACGTATCCAAGGCAAGGCTGTGGGCATAATTGCCAATAATCCTAAATATCTAGCAGGAGCCATAGATAAAGACGGGGCTGATAAAGCGGCGCGGTTCATGCAATTATGCGATGGGTTTGATATTCCTTTGCTATTTTTGTGTGACACACCGGGCATAATGGTTGGGCCAGAATCCGAAAAACAAGGGCATGTACGTCATTGTACACGCCTGTTCGTCACGGGTGCTAATCTTGATGTGCCGTTCGTGACCATTGTTCTACGCAAAGCCTATGGTCTGGGCGCGATGGCAATGGCAGGCGGCGGTTTTCATGAAAACCTTGGCACAGTTGCGTGGCCAACAGGGGAATTTGGCGGCATGGGTCTTGAAGGCGCTGTGCAACTTGGTTTTCGAAAAGAATTACAAGCAATCAAAACCGACACCGAGCGTCAAATCGTCTTTAACGAAATGGTCGCGAAACTGTATGAAATCGGTAAAGCTCTCAATACGGCAAGCTTGTTCGAAATCGACGATGTCATTGATCCTGCCCAAAGTCGCAAATGGATAAGTGCGACCTTATTATCGGGAACACGCATGATAAAACGCACGCATAAAAAACGGCCGAATATTGATACGTTTTAAATTTACTCGCTACGCACTGAATCTCTGATGGCTTGCATATTCGCGGCGTAGACGCTTTCGTCTTGTCCGCCTTTACCAAATACGGCAGAACCTGCGACCAACACATCTGCGCCCGCTGCGACGACAAGCGGTGCGGTGGTGGCATTAATGCCGCCGTCCACTTCGATCAGCGTATCACGGTCACCAATCATAGATTTTAGGGTGCGGATTTTCTCAATCTGTGAAGGTAAGAAACTTTGCCCCCCAAATCCAGGGTTCACACTCATAACAATGATAAGATCAAGCCTATCCATAACATGGGTCAACACACTCGCAGGCGTCGCAGGGTTAAGCGCAACGCCAACCTTACAGCCTAAATCAGCAATCACCTGTAGCGTACGGTCAAGATGAGGACAGGCCTCGGGGTGCACGGAAATATGATCTGCACCCGCCTTGGCAAAGGCTTCGAGATAGAGATCCGCAGGCTCGATCATTAAATGCACATCCATAACTGTTTTAATGTGCGGACGGATAGATTTACAGACGAGCGGCCCGATTGTGATATTGGGAACATAATGCCCATCCATCACATCGACATGCACCCAATCACAGCCTGCGCTTTCAATGGCACGAACCTCATGTCCGAGATTGGCAAAGTCTGCGGAGAGGATAGACGGTGAAATTTTAATTTCAGGCATGGTTGGTCTTCCTGTAAAATTAATGTTTTAAGCTTCCGCTCTCGTAACGTATGGCCATATCAGCCAGAGAAATCGTCTTGATCTTGTACGCTTGCCCCGCAGAATTAAACTGTTCAAAGCGTTCTTTACAAAGCGCTTGCATGGCATCAATTGACGGTTTGAGGAATTTACGTGGATCAAATTCGAGTTTGTTTTCCATCATGACGCGGCGGAATTGACCTGCAATGGCAAGGCGGCAATCTGTATCAATATTGACCTTGCGGACACCAAATTTAATACCGTGAATAATTTCTTCAATCGGGACGCCATATGTTTGTGGCATTTCGCCGCCGTATTGATTGAAAATATCTTGTAGCTCTTGTGGTACAGACGAGGAACCATGCATCACCATATGCAAATCTGGCAAGCGGTCATGGATCGCTTCGACTACATTCATGGCAAGGACATCACCGTCTGGTTTACGCGTAAATTTATAGGCACCATGTGACGTGCCCATGGCAATGGCCAAGGCATCAACTTGTGTCTTTTTCACAAAATCCAAAGCTTCGTCAGGATCGGTGAGAAGCTGATCCATATCAAGCTTGCCTTCAAACCCGTGACCATCTTCGGCTTCGCCCATGCCCGTTTCAAGTGAACCCAGACAGCCAAGCTCACCTTCGACAGAGACGCCGAGATTATGCGCGAGCGTTGTTACTTCTTTGGTAATGCCAACATTATATTCGTAACTTGCAGGTGTTTTACCATCGGCTTCAAGTGAACCATCCATCATGACGGATGTAAAACCAACACCGATAGCAGAATAACATGTCGGGCCGCTATTGCCGTGATCTTGGTGCAGACAAATCGGAAGATGTGGGTACATTTCCTCAGCCGCTTCAACCAGTTTCTTGATCATAATATCGCCAGCATAGCTACGTGCGCCACGGCTTGCTTGCAAAATGACGGGACTATCCACTTCGTTGGCGGCATACATGATCGCCAAAACCTGTTCCATATTGTTTATGTTAAATGCAGGAACGCCGTAGCTGTGTTCTGCGGCGTGATCGAGAAGTTGTCTTAAAGTAATACGAGCCATGTTGAATATATACCTATGTGTGTTTCGTTATTTTAATACGTTACGTGCTTTGTTGACAAGTGCATTTGTCGTGATGCCAAAATGTTCAAAGAGTTTATCCGCTGGTGCCGATGCACCAAAACCTGTCATGCCAACGAAATGATCGGAATTGCCTGTATAGCGTTCCCAGCCAAATCCAAGTGCCGCTTCGATAGCAATGCGTGGAGCCGTGCCAAGAACTTCTGCGCGGTAGCTTGCGTCTTGCTGGTCAAATAATTCCCAACACGGCATGGACACAACACACGCTTTAATGCCGTCTTTGGCAAGAATTTCTGCGGCCTCCACTGCGAGGTGAACTTCGGATCCTGTTGCCAGCAATGTAATGTCACGGGCACCGTCAGTGTCTCTCAAAATATAGGCGCCTTTGGCAACCATGTTTTCGCCCGTGTGCGTTGTTCGTAATGTAGGCAAGCCTTGACGTGTAAGCGCCAGAGACGTTGGTGTTGTGTCTGCAAGCAAGGCACATTCCCATGCTTCCGCAGTTTCAACAACGTCGGCAGGACGCATCATTAACATATTTGGTAATGCACGCAGAGTGGCAAGGGTTTCAACCGCTTGATGGGTCGGGCCGTCTTCGCCAAGACCAATGGAATCATGGGTCAGCACGTAAATAGAACGCAGCCCCATAAGTGAGGATAGGCGCATTGCCCCAAGCATATAGCCAGCAAAAACAAAGAATGTACCGCCGTAGGGAATAAAGCCACCGTGCAATTCAATACCGTTCATAATGGCGGCCATTGCGTGCTCGCGCACACCGTAATACACATAACGTCCAGAGAAATTATTGGCACTTATTTCGCCCATGCCATTCGTCAGGGTAAGGTTTGAGCCTGTAAGATCAGCCGAGCCACCAATTGTATTGGTGCAAATATCATTAACGACTTCAAGGGCCATTTGCGAAGCTTTACGTGTCGCAACTTTAGGCGCGTCATTGATAAGGCTTTCAATATAGGCATTCATTTTACCACGCAAATCAGCAGGAAGTTGGCCAGACATGCTCGCATTAAATTCTGCCGATTTTCCAGAAGCTTTCAAACGCGCTTCCCATGCGGTGCGTGTGCCGGAACTCCGCGCGCCCGCAGTGCGCCAAGCGTCAAGAATGTTTTCAGGGATTTCAAATGCCGGCGCGTCCCAACCAAGGCTCGCGCGTGCGGCTTCAATTTCTTCTGGGCCAAGTGGAGCGCCGTGAACTTTGTTCGTGCCAGCTTTGTTAGGTGCGCCGTAACCGATAATGGTTTTTACGGCGATGAATGAAGGCTTGGATGTTTCCGCTTTGGCGGCAATGATTGCGGCGTCAATTGCGTCTGCGTCATGACCATCAACCGATTGTACATGCCAACCCGAAGCCGCAAGGCGTGCCACTTGATCCGTTGAACTTGAAATATCAACTGTACCGTCAATGGTAATATTATTATCATCCCAAAGCACGATCAAACGATCAAGTTTTGTATTCCCTGCGAAATCGATAGCTTCGTGACTAATGCCTTCCATCAAACACCCATCACCACAAATTGCATAGGTGTAATGATTAACCAGATCGTCGCCGTAACGGGCATTTTGTAAACGCTCGGCCAACGCCATGCCTACGGCCATTGAAATGCCTTGACCAAGAGGGCCCGTTGTCGCTTCAACGCCGTCAACATGTCCGTATTCTGGATGCCCTGCTGTGATCGCGCCAAATTGGCGGAAGTTTTTAATTTGGTCGATTGTCATGTCGTCATAGCCAACAAGATAATGCAGAGAATATTGTAACATGGACGCATGACCCGCAGACAGGACAAAGCGGTCACGGTCTGCCCATTTTGGTGCGCTCGGGTCAATCTTCAAATGCTTGGTAAATAATACAGTCGCTGCATCGGCTAGACCCATTGGCGCACCAGGGTGACCAGAATTTGCGGCTTGGATCGCGTCCATAGAAAGGAAGCGAATGGCATTTGCCATATCATTATGTGCGGCAGTGTTGGTCATAATTAAATCTCTTATCTCGTATTTTCGCAAATAGGGGCGTTCAGTGCAAAGGTATTAAGTCTTTATGTCATGATGGTGTTTGACGCGGTTGACCTGATTTTTCGAGCCAAATACAAAAGGAATGCGCTCGTGTAAAGTCTCTAGTTTTTTATCTAAAATACGGTTGGTGCCGTCTGTAGCCAGACCGCCAGCTTGTTCGATAATAAAGGCGACGGGCGCGGCTTCGTAGAGAAGGCGCAAACGACCAAGCTCATAGCCCTTACGGTCGTCTTGTGGATACAAGAATATACCGCCGCGCATCAGGATGCGGTTTGCATCCGCAACGAGTGATCCAATCCAGCGCATATTTTGTTTTTCCCCAAGGGCGCCGTTTTTTCCCATTTGACATTCTTCGATATAGGCCCGTGTAGGCGACGTCCAATGTTGAAAATTGGAGGCGTTGATTGCGTATTCTTTTGCCTGTTCAACAATGTTCATTTTTGCAATGGCAAGTTTGAAACGATTGTCGGCACGGTCAAGCACATAAAGCTCCGTACCATTGCCTGTCGTAATGACCAGAGATGTCTGTGGCCCATATACAAAAAAACCGCCAACAAGCTGTTCAGTGCCTGGACGGAAAAAAGAAGCGTGTGCGCTTTCTTTCGCTTCAAAGATCGAAAAGATTGTCCCGATCGATACATTCGTATCAATGTTGGAGGAACCATCAAGGGGGTCGGACGCAACCGCCAAGGGTTTGGACGTGTCGAGCGTAATAAGGTCGTCTTGTTCTTCGGACGCGTAATAGGCGACGGGAACAGTTTTTAGCGCCGCCGTGATGATTTCATCTGTAAGGACATCAAGCGCTTTTTGCGAATCCCCATCCGCATTTTCGCTACCCGCGAGCGCGCCAAACGCGGTGTCCAGTGGGCCACGTGCACATAGAAGAGAAATTTCTACGGCTGAGTGTGCAAGTGCCGTGAGTGTGATTTTTACATTTTGACGGAGTTCAGCTGTCTTTAGATTTTGTGCAAAACCAGAAGAAAATTCTATGCTCATTGTGTGGGCCTATCATCACGAATTTATAGGCTCGCAATTATCACGTATTATTGCGCTTGTCGCCCTATAAGTGAGAGGAAATGTAGACAAATTGAATTATGGTTTACGACGAAGCGACGAGGGCGGCCTGCGGTAAGTTTCTTTAAACACACTATTGAAACGTCGTAATGAGCTGAATCCTGATTTTTGTGCAATTTCCCGCAGAGACAAGTCCGTTTCATCAAGCAAGCGTTTCGCCTTTTGTACGCGCATTGTTTTGGCAAATTGGCTAACCGATGTGCCTGTATATTGCTGAAAAAGACGGTTGAGATGACGGGGGCCAATACCGAGTTTCCCCGCAAAGTCTGTTATGTTCATGCTGTCGAGCACTCCATTTTCGATCAATGTGATTGCGCGTGTAATTGTTGTTTTTGTACCGTTCCACGCAGGAGAGTTCGGGGTCGTTTCTGGGCGGCATCTTAGGCAAGGGCGATATCCTGCGCGCTCGCAAGCGGCGGCGCTAATATAGAAGCTTATATTTTTACGCAAAGGGGGATTGGCGGGGCAAATCGGGCGGCAATAAATTCGCGTTGTTTTAACGGCTGTAAAAAACACACCATCAAAGTCAGTATTGCGTGCAAGACGTGCTGTGTCACAAATATCAAAATCAAGCATGACGCCTCCTTTCGTGCCGCACCTTACATCATGGCCGAGTTCTTTGCCTAGTGAATCACATCATACACGTCCGAATCTAGCGAGTTGGGGCATTGGTGAAATTGGTTAATGTGAGTAGTATGATATTAAACCTAATATATAAGGATATGTATGGAAGACTTCGCAGCGATTGACAAACATACAGCAGATAAAAAACATGTCTCGAAACGCATCACGCAATATTGTTATGTGGACAGTCCAATCGGAAAATTAATGTTGGCAGGATGTGTGCAAGGCCTCCGCATGATAAGTTTTCCTACAGGCCCCCAAATAAAAGACCCCTTAGACGGATGGACATTGACACCGTCTTGTTTCCCTCAAACTCAACATGAATTGTGTGCGTATTTTGACGGACATCTTCAAGAATTTAAAGCGCCGATATTCTTGGAGGGTACACACTTTCAAAAGCAAGTCTGGGCGGCGTTACTAAATGTCCCCTATGGTGAATGTGCATCATATGGAGATATCGCCAAAGCAATAGATAATCCGGGATCTGCCCGTGCTGTTGGCGGCGCGAATAATGCCAATCCTATTCCTATTATTGTGCCTTGCCACAGAATTATTGGCGCCAATAAATCCTTAACGGGATTTGGTGGCGGCCTAAATACGAAGAAAGCGCTCCTAAGCCATGAGGCAAAATATGCGGTATTTCCAGATAGATTACTATGAATATAAACTTAAAGGTGCAAAATATAATTAACCATTGATTAAGGCGAGTTAATATCTAAAATACTCCTGTAGGTAGAAAAAGGTGTTGATATGATACGCATAATTACAAATAAAAATAAAAATGAAAACATTCAAGCGTTAGAGGACATGTTCAAGCTTAGATATGATGTTGCCGTAACGCAGTGGGGGTGGAATATTCCAGGGGGCAAAAAAGGATATGATAAAGACCAGTTTGACCGCGAAGATACGGTGTACTTTCTCGCCTATAATGACGCGGAAGAGATGGTGGGATGTGGACGTTTAAACCCAACACTTAAGCCTCATTTACTCAGCGAAATATTTGCGGATCAATGCGAAACACATGGTGTGCCGCGTCACAAAAATATATGGGAATTTTCACGTTTTATGGTGGATGGCCGTAACCAAACACATACCCAGCAAGTGCAAACAAATTTAGAACTTTGCTTGGCAGTGACAGAGTATAGCGTCGCGCATAAAATTGAAAAATTATCATGGCTCGCCTATGCTTCCATGTATACAAAATCAGTTGTCCTTTGGAAAACCGAAGCTCTAGGCGCGGTGAAATATTATGAAGATGATGACGCAAGCTATCGTGCCGCCCTCATCGAAACGACGCCAGAATCTGTAAAACGTATCCAAAGGTTTTTAAACCGCAAACGTCGCAAACCGATTGTAAGCATTCAACACGGAGAGGTTACACATGACATCATTGCTTGAGAATCTTACGCCAACTCTTAACGAAGACGTGGCGATGCAATATGAGAAAGACGGTTTCTTACATTTAAAAAACGTCTTAACACCGGAACAAGTTGAGGGACTGCGACAAGTAGTAAGTGCCCAGATTAAAATGCTCCCCACTTCGGAAACGGCCTATGATTTTGAAAAGCTGGCAGAACAAATGTGGGCGGGTGAAGATGATATAGGGGCGGGACATGCTGACCGTTTTGACCTCGAACTTTACAAAGCGATGATCGATCATGACGAAGCTGCACGCCCGATGCTGGAACGCCCTAATCGTAAATGCGATAAAGAAGGCCAGTTCTTTTATGACGCGGCGGGCTGGCGGCTCTATGAATCTGTACGCAATGTTGCCTTTGATTCTGCATTGCCTGAACTATGCGCGCAATTACTTAGCACCCAATATCTCAATTTTTGGGAAGACACTACATTTGTCAAAGCTCCGAACACCATGCAAAAAACGGTGTTCCACCAAGACTATGCATATTTCCAAATCCGCGGGTCTAAATGCTGTATTGTTTGGATACCACTTGATCCTGCAACGAAAGAAAATGGGACAATGCAGTATATTCGTGGTTCGCATTTGTGGAATGAAACTTATGCTCCTAACTTATTTATCACGCAAACCACTATGCTCGACGCAGAAGATCCAAAACTACCAGATATAGAAAACAACCTTGAAAAATACGATATAGTTACCGTAGAAGCCAATCCAGGGGATGTGATTATACACAATGTCATGACGGTGCATGGCTCTGGCGGTAATATGTCAAAAGATCAAAACCGACGTGCCATGTCATTTCGGTATTGCGGTGATGATATCACCTATTATGACCGCCCTGGGGCAATCCCACAGCCGTATATTTCACAAAATTTGGATGATGGTGCGCCGCTCTATAGCAAGGATTATCCGCTCGTCTGGCCAAAGCCTTTTCCAGAGGCCAAGATTGCACCATTGTTTGCACAACAAAATATCTAATGCTTAAGCGCTAAATTCAAGACATAAAAAAACCCGCCACATTGTTTGTAGCGGGTTTTTTCTTATCTAATTTTCACAGCCTAGAATATGCCATTAATTGTTAAGAGTGGTGCAATCACCAAGCTAACGATTGCCATCACATTGATAAGGATATTCATAGCGGGGCCAGACGTATCTTTGAACGGGTCGCCAACAGTATCGCCAACGACAACGGCCGTATGTACATCTGTACCTTTGCCGCCGAAATTACCTTTTTCAACATATTTTTTAGCATTGTCCCAAGCACCACCTGCATTCGCCATGAACAAAGCCATAAGCACACAGGCGAGAAGTGCACCTGCGAGGAAACCGCCAAGCGCTTCTGCACCGAGGAGGAAGCCTACGAGTGGCGGCACACCAACGGCGATCACACCAGGTAGCAACATTTTCTTCAAAGCTGCTGTCGTTGCAATGTCGATACACTTTTCTGTATCTGGATCGGCTGTACCTTCAAGCAGGCCAGGGATTTCTTTAAATTGACGACGGATTTCGGTAATCATTTCCATCGCCGCATCTCCAACGGCTGTCATGGTAATGGCGGAGATTAAGAACGGAATTGTACCGCCAATAAACATGCCGACAAGCACCATTGGGTTTGCAAGGTCGAGGTTAAACGTTGGGTTATGTGCTTTCACAGTTTCGCCAAACGCTGCGATAATCGCAAGAGCAGCAAGTGCAGCCGCACCAATGGCAAAACCTTTGCCGATAGCCGCTGTCGTATTGCCAAGCTCGTCTAGGCCGTCCGTGATTTCACGCACTTCTTTGCCCATACCACCCATTTCTGCAATGCCGCCTGCATTATCTGCAACGGGGCCATATGCATCAATGGCCATGGTAATACCAACTGTGGCCAACATACCAACCGCCGCAATACCTACACCGTAAAGACCTGCGAGTTCTGTCGAAGCAAAGATAATGGCTGCAATGACCAAGATCGGCATAACAACAGATTGCATGCCAACAGCAAGGCCTGTGATCATAACGGTCGCAGGGCCTGTCTCGCCAGACTTGGCAATTTTACGTACGGGAGAACCGCCCGTATAATATTCAGTAATGAGGCCAATCGCAACACCACCAGCGGCACCGCAAACAACAGCCCACCAGTATTTCACATCAATGCCCATATATTGAACAAGGAAGTAGGCCGCCGCAAGAAAAATCACGGGTGCGCCAAGCGTGCCTGTACGAAGTGCCGCTGCTGGCGCTGCACCAGCGCGAAGCTTCACCACACCAATCATCAGGATTGACGCCACAAGACCGATTGTCGCAAGCGCGAGAGGTAAGAACATAAGCTCTGGACTTTTCATCGTTGCCGCGATTGCAATTGACGCAATCATCGCCCCGCAATAGCTTTCAAAAATATCGGAACCCATGCCAGCAACGTCGCCAACATTATCACCGACATTATCCGCGATTACACCGGGGTTGCGCGGGTCGTCTTCTGGGATACCTGCTTCAAGCTTGCCCACAAGGTCAGCGCCAATATCAGCAGACTTGGTAAAGATGCCGCCACCAATACGCGAGAACAAAGCCACACATGACGCGCCCATGCCGAAGCCTTCAAGCGCGTGAACATTATGTGTAAGATGTGCTGCGCTGTCAGCTGTCCATGCACCGCCTAAACCAAAGAAGTAGAATAAACCGCCAAGACCGATAAGACCAAGCGCCGCAACACAAAGCCCCATGATAGAGCCGCCAAAAAAGGCAACCGTCAACGCACTTGCCGCGCCGTTTTGTTGCGCCGCAGTTGCGGTACGTACATTGGCTTTCGTCGCCGCGAACATGCCGAGCCAACCTGCAATCGAGGAGGACACCGCCCCAACAATAACCGCAAGCGCCGTATCTTTACCAAGGGCAAAGAACACAATCACGATAAGAATGATAAGAAAAACCGCGAGCATTTTATACTCACGTTTCATAAAGACCATTGCGCCTAAATGAATTTGGTCACCAATTTTTTTGATGGCGTCATCGCCCTCAGGATATTTTTTCACGATTAAATAAAGCACAAATGCGCAAATAAGACCCACTGCACCCACAATAAGTGGCAGTGTAGTTAGTTCGGATACGGACATATAGTTCCCCCAATGTAATTATTTTTATTATTAAGAATATGTTAACGGCTACACAGAGCGTGTCTAGTACTAATGTTAATGTGAAAAAACGGGGGTGCCGCGCGATAATATCGCGCGGCTATAGGAGGTGTTAAAATGCTTTCTGCCAACCAAGAGTGATGGTCGTGTCAGTCTCAAGTTGAACGCCATTCAGGTATCGGTAAATGGGTCGCCCAAATTCTAAAGCAAGGCGCTGGCCACGAAGCGTCCCCGTTTGCCCCACTAGGTTTATGCCAAGCAAGGCCGTAATGGTTTCACCGCCCTGAAAATTAGGGTTTGCCGTTTGTACAGGCGCAATGATTTTTATGTCTTGCCCATGGATTGCACCTTGTGTCGTCGCTTTTAGCCGCGCGGATACAGACATCCAGTGACGCGGTTCATAGGCAAGCCATGTCGTAACTTCACCCTTCTGACCATAACGGTAATCATCACTGTTTTTATGCAAAGGTATGCGTGCACTTGCTTGTGCGCCCCATCCAAATTTTCCCTTGCGGTCAAAATATGTCAGTGCAGGTTTGAAATCAAATGTGCCGCTCCCAAGCTGCATAGGATAGGGAAGGCGCGGACTCGGTGTGCCGCCCATTGGTGTTAAAATTTGACCAGTCTTGTCTGTTGCACCCGTTGGTAAAGATATGCCGAGATTGATATTCAACTGGCGTTTAGGTTTCGAACCATCATCTAATGCAATAATGGCGCTTAATGTCGTGTCCCCGATAGCAGAGGTTTTGGTGTTAAAACCGCCACGCGCATTCCTGCCCATCCCTCCCATATAGGTGATATGGTTCATGCTTTTTGAAGTAATACTTCCCATTGCCATGAGGGTAATACGATTTGAGAGCCCATACATAGCCCCGACCATATGCATATCCATTTTCATATCGGTAGGGACAACGCGCAAAGTTGGCGGCTGTTGAGGTGTACCAAAAAAAGTATTGGGAATAGTCGTCGCAATTACGTCAGGAGCAATCGCGTTCTTTCCTTGACGATTTCCTTTCATATTCATACCCATATAACGGTAAGAGAGCATCCATTCGCCCTTCTTATGACGATGGTCAGCCATGACGCCAATTGGTGCGTGACCCATGGCTTGGGGTGCTGTTTTGTCATGGGCGAAAGTCGGCGTGCTAAATGTAGAGAGTGCGCTACACGAAAGTGCAGCACTTAAAAATAAGTGTTTCATAGTCATTATAATATCTTTCATTGTAATCAAAAAAGGGACGCAGCGTGTACTGGTCAATGTTCGTTTTGGATTAAATGAAAGAGGGAGGTGCGCGTCCGCCGAGCGGGGGGCCTTGGGAAAAATAGAAAAAACCTAAGGTCTCAAAATATTGGACTCTATTCACGTTTGCCCAAGTCATGAGGGTAAATTGTATTTTCGGCGTGTCTAAGGCGAATGTAACGAGGACGCAGTCTGGACAATGGTCTTTGTTCGTACCTTCATCTACGGGGCGGGGAATGTCCTTACCTGCGGATTTAAGAAGCGAAACGATTGCCCGTTGCGTTTGATCTGAAACGCGTGTGCCAGATGGGTTACAGACGAATGCAGACACATCATAATTACCGTTGTTAAACAGAGAGAGCGTCGTCGGTAAAGTCGATTGCACGACGATAATCAAGGATAAAAATGTTGCAAAAAATATTTGAATTTTTAGTTTCAACATTATGTGGCTTCGTTAGGTGTTGCGATTACAATTTCCGATTACGCTTCTGATATAAAACTGTCAAGCGGTGGTATCGTATTCGAAATGCAAAAAAGTAAAACCGTAATAAAATCATCAAATTTTTGTCACCTCTCAAGCCTATGAAGCGCGTGAATAGGAAAGATGGTTTTCGTATTCATTGAATTTTGCCAATTGAACGAACAATGTTCACATCAAGGAGAAAAAGATGAAACGGCTAATGACTTTATTGGGTGCTGCAAGCCTCTGCATAGGCAATACAGCCTCTGCATTTGATAATATTGAAATCCCCATTTCAGAAATTCCAAAACCTGTACTTGAAACTGCGCTCTATTATGCACCGGGGTTGGTTTTCAATCGCTATGCATATGAAGATGAAGACGGTGTACGTATATACGAATTTGAAGCAATAGACCCAGATGGTCGTCATGTAGAAGTTGACGTCCTTGCGAATGGTGAACTGCAAGAAATTGAGTGGGAAAAAACAATTTCTGAAGTACCGATAGATGTTCGCATGGAACTTTTCCGCAGATACCCAAATATTAAAATTGCTTTTATTGAGCTTTCCATTCGCGCCAATGGTACCACGTATTATGAGTTCGAAGGTATTGATACGAATAATAAATTCATCGATGTAGAAATCATTGATGATGGGCGCAGTCTTAAACGCGCATTTTAATACGTGTCAAAACTGATAATAAAAGGGCCGCTCACTTTGAAAGTAAGCGGCCCGAATTCATTTAGCCTTTATAGGCTTTAACACCAGCGAGGATAAGCTCTTCAGCTTTTTCGCGGTCGGCCCAGCCAATAACTTTTACCCATTTATTCTTTTCGAGGTCTTTATAGTGCGCGAAAAAATGCGGGATACGGTCTTGTAGGACTTGTGGCAAATCCTTGTAAGATTTGATGTCGTCATAATAAGGCGTCAATTTTGTATGTGGTACAGCAACGATTTTTTCGTCAAACCCTGCTTCGTCTTCCATCAAAAGAACACCGATAGGGCGGGCACGCACAACAACGCCAGGCATAAGCGCGCGCTGACCGACAACAAGAACATCTGTTGGATCGCCGTCATCTGAAAGTGTGTGCGGAATAAATCCGTAATTACAAGGGTAACGCATGGAGGTGTAAAGGAAACGATCAACAAACATCGCGCCGCTTTCTTTATCCATTTCGTACTTAATAGGTTCGCCGCCAAGGGGTACTTCGATGATTACATTAATATCAGTTGGTGCATTTTCGCCAACTTTGATTTTATGAATATCCATGTTTGTCTCTTTATTGTCTTTGGCACCACATTTGCCGTTTAAAATGTGCGGCATATTTAGCGCACACCCACCCAAGCCTCAAGGCTTTATTGTACGTTTAGTTGCAATTTTACCCCAAAAGCGGCCTAATTCATGTCCAATTTCATGCCCAATGGCGAATAAACACTTCATATAGAATGACGCCGCCCAAAAAAACTGTAATAGTCTAATGCCCTTTGGCAAAAAAGATCGCCGCGCCACCAGCGCCAATCATGACCGTGCCGATAATAATATTAAAAATTCGCGCGGCCCGTGGAGAGCTAAGCTTGGCGCGGATCATCCGCCCAAATCCTGCGTAAATTGCCAAACCATTCAGCTCCAATACTGTCAATGTCGTAATCATGATGAAAAATTGCGGCACAAGCGGTTGGCTCGTATTAAAAAATGTCGGTAATATACCCGCGAATGTCACAGCCGCCATTGGGTTTGATCCTTGTAGGCTGAGGCCTTTGATAAACAGTTTTCGGCGCGGTGGGGCTTCGGCTTCCACATTGGTCATATTATTAACAGGCCCAAAAATGGTTGAAAACCCAAGCCATAAAATCACCAATAACCCTACGGCTTTTAAGACGGTAAACGCTTGCGGCAATGTTGCGGCCAATGTCGCCGCACCTGTCGCCGCCAGAATGAGCCAGAAAACATTGGCGCTAGCTATCCCACAGGCAGCCGTCATGGCAGGACGAAATCCGTATTTAAACGATGAGGCGAGCACCAGCATAACGGCAGGACCGGGGGTTAAACCTCCAACCAAAAATAAGGCCACAAGTGCGAGCCAAACTTCAAATGCCATGCGTACACCTTGAGCTTGAGGGCCTAGCTATTACGTCCAGCCTTGAGATCACGTGCTTTGAGCAAACGTAAACGTAGCGCACTGATTTTGATAAACCCACCAGCGTCAGCTTGATCGTAAACATCATCTTCTTCAAATGTCACATGCTCTTGCGAGTACAGTGAATAAGGAGAAGTACGGCCAACAATATCGCAATTGCCTTTGTAAAGCTTGAGACGCACACTACCCGTGACAAGTTCTTGTGACTTATCAATCGCGGCTTGTAGCATTTCACGCTCTGGTGAATACCAATAGCCATTATACACAAGCTCTGCATATTTCGGCATAAGCTCGTCTTTTAAATGTGCCGCGCCTTTATCAAGGGTGATTTGTTCAATGCCACGATGCGCCATCAATAAAATCGTACCGCCCGGTGTTTCGTAAATGCCGCGAGACTTCATACCAACAAAACGGTTTTCAAGCAGATCAAGGCGACCAATACCGTTCGCGCCACCAAGCTCGTTTAGACGTGTCAAAAGTGTCGCAGGGCTCATCGCCACACCATTGATTGACATTGCGTCACCGCGTTCAAAACCAACTTCGATATATGTGGCTTTATCAGGCGCGTCTTCTGGAGACACTGTACGTTGATAGACAAATTCAGGAGCTTCTTGTGCAGGATCTTCAAGGGCTTTGCCCTCGCTAGACGTATGAAGTAAATTCGCATCAACAGAGAATGGCGCTTCGCCGCGTTTATCTGTGGCAATTTCAATGCCGTGTTTTTCCGCATATTCAATTAATTTTGTACGGGAGTTTAATTCCCACTCACGCCAAGGCGCGATGACTTTAATGTCTGGATCAAGAGCGTAATAGGCAAGTTCGAAACGTACTTGGTCATTACCTTTACCCGTTGCGCCGTGACAGACAGCGTCCGCGCCAACTTGGTGGGCAATTTCGATTTGACGTTTAGAGATGAGCGGACGTGCAATAGATGTGCCGAGCAAATACAGCCCTTCATAAACCGCATTGGCGCGAAACATAGGAAAGACAAAATCGCGTACAAATTCTTCGCGTAAATCATCAATGAAAATTTCTTTGACGCCGCACGCTTCTGCCTTGCGTCGTACAGGCCCTAGCTCTTCACCTTGGCCAAGGTCGGCAGTGAACGTAACAACTTCACAGCCTTTTTCTTCTTGTAGCCATTTTAAAATAATGGATGTGTCCAACCCACCTGAATAGGCCAAGACTACTTTTTTTGGATGCTGCGCCATAATGACCTCTTTAACCGATGCAAACGCACAGAGCGCCGCACTCTCTCTAGAAAATTGTTTGGTTATTTAGCGTATTGTCGAGGGGTAAAGAAAGCATTTATTGTGACAAATATGAATGATTATGTCTTTTTTATAGTGATTAAATGGCTTCGCGCTGAAAAATCGACCCAGATACATCCTATCAGCAAGGCGAGAGTGCCGCTCAATCTCTTCGGAAATCAAAGCAATGCCAGAAGAGGTGTCGTTGATATTGCCTTCAATACATGTTTGGTAATACACTTATAAACAAAATAGGAGATGATATGAGACTTAAAACAATAAGTTTAGCCGCTATGCTCACAGTATTCACGAGTGTGAACGCGTTTGCAGGTATTGATAATTTCAAATCAGGAGCCGCAATTCCGCAATATGGCAAAATCGCACATATAGAGACCCATCATCCTTTAAGTACACGCACAAAATTTAAAATTGCCTATGATATGAATAAGCGCACAGATACAGGCAAGCTCAGTCGTAACTTGGAAACTGCGGCGCGATTTATTAATATGCACGAAGCCGTAGGTATTAAACGCAAGAACATCAAACTTGCTATCGTCATTCATGGCGGTGCTGTTCGTGATGTAACGCAAGCGGATTATTATACGCGTACATTAGGCAAAGGCGAAACCAAGTCAGAAAGTTTAAACTCAGAAAACCTTAACGCTGATCTCGTCAAAGCTCTCATTGATTACGGCGTAGACATTTATGTTTGTGGGCAATCCGCCGCATATTATGATGTTCAAAAT
>NVXK01000001.1 GCA_002733905.1 Robiginitomaculum sp.
TCGAATACGGAACCTTTTCCGCGATAGCTTTGAGAAGGGAATGATGCCCATTTTGGTCGCCAGTTTGGACTTGGATTTTCAACGCCTTGCCCTGCAATCCGATTAAGAATAATCTGCTTTTGGCTTTTGGCTGTATCGGTCAACGCATACTCGGCTGTGGATTTTCCCGCTATATCCTTAACCATCAAATTGAGAACGCTTTTGTCTCGGAGCAAATCAAAGAACCCATCATCGGGAACCCAGTATTCCTCGAACTTAGCACCTGTCAGAACCGCAACGGCTTCCACTGCCCCGCTCTCATTTTTGAGAGTTTCGCACATGCAGAATGTCATTATTCGCATGACCGAATTATCATCCATATTGATAAGTCGCCCGAACACATCTTCGATATTAAACGGACTAGAATAGCGTTGGTATAGCTGAAAATGCTCGCACCTGTACTCAAGCAACTCGCAAATCGCTTGCCGCTCTGTGGCAAGTTCCTGTTCTGCGCGTGAATTTGTCAGGCTTAAATCCGTGCTTTCTTTACTGGTACGTTGATAATCTCTCTCTACTTTCCAATTGCCTGAACTGGTGAGCATGTGTGCCACGGTCAAACGCAACGCAATCTTTGGATGTTTCAAAAGGTGCGCCCTCGCAATCGAATGACGGTGCAAACTCATATATTCCAGTAATGGCCCCGACATTTCAGGGCGGTTGCTTGCATTGGAATCTGCATCGGGTTTCTTATGCAATATTGCATCAATACGCTTGGCTTCCTCTTTCGGCATGAACCCTTCGTGAAAGTGTACATCCCCATTATCACCAATTTGAACATAGACATTCCCGCCTTGTTCTTTGGTGCGCTGTGCATAGTCGTAACGGGGAAAGTGCCGCCCAATATCACCGACAAATACATCGCGCCAACCGTCTTTTTTGTATTCGTCGGCTTGCACTGATATGGCGGCATTTTGCGCAGACCAGAATTTCTCTATATCTGCAAACTGGTCATGTTCGCCAAAAAGGTCAGTGAGGATTGTCCCCTTATAGTCCTCCATAGGAAATAGGGCTTTCTCAACTGTGATACACCCTCCCCCTGAAAGCCACGCTTTTAGCTGTTCGCCTGTAGGCGTGTATTCGTCTGTGCTGAACAAATCAAACCAGTCTTTTTGCTGTTTCTTGGTTGCCATTGTGAGAGCAAAAATTGTTTCATTATCAATTTCACTATCCGTGTAGGCTTGTTTGAGGACGGGAATGAGTTGGCCAAGGGCGAGCCGTTGTTTGACCATTCGGGTCGTAATCCCGAACACGCTCGCAATCTCGGCAATGGTTTTGCCTTTTTTTGAGAGTTTATCAAAAGCCGTATGTTGCTCCATCGGGGTCGGGGCAAGCCGTGCCATGTTTTCAATAATGCTCGCTTCAATAGCTTGGGCATCGTCGTCTGCATTCATAATACAAACGGGAACACCGCCTACTTCCCCACCTTCAGATACAATTGCTTGTAGGCAAAAATAGCGGCGGCGACCCGCAATAATACCGTAAGCATTTTTATTGTCCTTGGTAGGTTCTGGCCTGACAAGCAAGGGTTGGCGAATACCGCGCTCACGTATGCTTGGCAAAATATCGTCAAGTATAGGTTCGTTTGAACGGCCTTTCGTGGTTTTTGGTTTGTGTCGCATATTCAAAAGTGAAATATGCAAATCGCTTAAAGCTACGTGTTTAAGGTCGAGTGGTTTAGTCATGGCTAGTCTCCTGTGTTGCCAGTTGGGGGTAGTGAATTGAGTAAATCGAAAATGTCGATTTGAGCGCGGCCTACTGCGTCGAATAGGCCAAGGTCGCAGGGCTTTTGCTCTGCGCTTGGGTTGCGTTTCGGGGTCATGGGGTGAAAGGTGCGAGCGGTCAGCCGCTCGCCAAGAGTGACAGGGCAAACCCCATTTATCAGGGATTGTTCTCCAACTTCCGTATCCTCGGATTGAAAGTTTTGGGCTTTGCAGGTCACGCTACGGATTCGCATACCAATTTGCATAGGCGAGCGCGTTCCGTTTTGGCCTGTTTCAATGCGTCATCTAAAAGGTCATTTGCGACTTCAAGCAAATAGGAATTATCAGACTTTGGAAAGTTCGCTTCTATTCCCCATAGGCTCGCGGCGTGGTCGGTTAGTGATGTTTCGCCAATGCAAACGGATAGGATTATGCCGCAATAGTACCACTCGTCATTCAACCAAGCATCCATAATAGATTGGGATAGGGCTTGCTCCTTATCGAAACGGTCACGCCATCCATTCCCCGCCCCGATGAAACCCACATCTTGCGGGTACAGGCTCGGCCAAAAACCGTCCTGTCTTTGGTCGGGACGCTCGGCAATATCGTCATGGGAAATGCGAGCGGTAATGGTATATTCGCCTACGTCTACACTTATGCTATCGCCAAGGCAGACAAAGGAATTAAAGGCTTCCAAAAATTGGGGTTCTTGCGTGTCCATGTTAGTGACACCAGAAAATATGAATTTCTTTATAGCCCGTTTCGATGGTGAAAACGTCCCCGCCTAACTCCATATCACGACCCATTTTTTCATAGTCGATATAGAGCCGTAAGTTCTCTGGAATCTCGGTGGACTCGTCTGTCAGGCTTTCAGCGTAATCGGCAAGGCTTGCATGTTCGCCCGAATAGTTCTCTAGGGCTTTTTCTGCGTCCTCAATATCCTCGTTAAAATGTGAGAGTAATTTTCCGCCAAATCCGTCACAATTTCGGATAAACTCGGCTAGTTCAACAACACGAGCAAAGCCCGTATATTCTCCAATCTCTGCACCTTCAAAACCCTCATGGTCGTGAATCCCCCATTCCTCCGCGTCTGCTATAGGTGAGGATTTGAGGATGGTTTGCACTTCCTCCCGAATTGTGTCCTCGTCTTCAACGTCTATCCATGCGCCATGTAATTGGCCGTTATTGTACGCGGCAAGGCAAGCAACATAGATGCGGATGGGGTCGGGGTCTGGCTCTATGTAGGGAGTCCTGACTCCGTGCTTTGGTGTTTGGTCTTGGTTCTTAGTCTGTTGGTTTTGCTCGGTCATAACGGCAAGTCTCCCTCTTTTTTCGCACGAACCTCCCCGGAAGGGCGGGGCTGGCGGCGAGAGAGGGCCGGTTAAATGAGCGTAATAGGACCGCATCCCGAAGGGGTGGGGCAAGCGAAGCGTAGTGCTGGTCAGGGGTTTTGGTAGGGCGGCGTAAAAACTACATAGACGAAATTATGCCAAAGCCCTTGACCAGTAGCCGCGCTCGTTTATCAGGACCGACCGCCAGCTCCGTCCTTTCGGAGAGGTAGATATAGACAATAAGTGGAATAGAAACGCTAGCATACTGTATTGGGGTTTAACGAACACAGAATTGGATTCTACTTTGTCTGCGTTATCAAATGACAGCCTGAAGGATCAAAACAAATATTAATGCGGATCTAATTTATGCCAACCCGTTCGCGGCTTGCCGCGAGACATTAACCAGCCAGCAAGGAGCCCGCTATGC
Organism: Robiginitomaculum sp.; assembly: GCA_002733905.1. Taxonomy (GTDB): domain Bacteria; phylum Pseudomonadota; class Alphaproteobacteria; order Caulobacterales; family Maricaulaceae; genus Robiginitomaculum_A. Next base: position 3,498 of record NVXK01000001.1, read on the forward strand.
ATGGTAACAATACAGTTAGGCACAAAAATTTATTAAAAACCCATGATCTTATTTACCACGTTATTCGCGACTTATATAATTTAGGTAAAACAAATGCCATAACCGATGAATTAACAGTCAAATCAAAGTAGCAAAAACTTGATAGTAATTCCGTATGAAAGCATCAAATGCAAAGCTCTGTTTTTTGAAACCACTTCAAGCTTCATGTAAAACGCTCATCTGCCTTTCTTATGATGATCAATAACCAGACAGGGAGCCTCCAATGCGCCCACGATAAATAATTCCTACCAGAATTCCTTGAAATCGGCATCCTCGTCCTAATTAGTACTCTAAACTGACATTTAGGGTACTAATTTTGAGTGAAGAAAACCGGTATTTAGCGGGTAAATATAATGAGGGAAAAGTTCCCAAATCATCGTTTGGGAAACATAAGCTGTATTAGGTAGCCATTTATAAAACCCTAAGAGGAGATATGAAATTTGGTGAAAACCAGAGAAAAACAGGACCAGTTGACACGGGGCCTTAACCAAGCGATGATGTTAAACAGTCCGCCGACGACTATTGATACCCAATAAGATGATCAAACCTGCACATATCGAAGCAGGGAAAATCAACATCAAGAAAATATTGGATGCTGATAGCCCAAGGCCTAACATCACACCACCTATCAATGGCCCAGTAATCGCGCCAATTCGTCCTGCTGATAATGCGGCCCCTACGCCAGTACTCCTAATTGCAGAAGGGTAGAAATTTGCGGCAAGTGCATTAATTGCGAGTTGAGGGCCGAGGATTCCCATGCCCGCGCAAAAAACCAATACAATTATGAGCGCAAACGAGTTCCCACTAAGACTCAAAAAGATAGCCACGAGTGCGGCAAAAACATAAGTCACAAATAAAATCCAATACGGGGATGAACGGTCAATCACTCTTCCGATAACAACCCCCGAAACAATCCCGCCAGCACTAAACATAGATGTGGCTATTATCGCTTTATCTAACGTAATGCCCGCTTCGGTTAGTATCGTTGGCAACCAACTCATCATGAGATGAAGCATAAGCAAATTTGTTATAAAAAGACCCCAAATTAACATGGTTCCTATAAAACGGCCTTCGGAGAAAATATCAACGAAACGTGCGTTATTTTTTTCAATTTTATCTATTATGAAGCTATCATTCTCTCGGGGAAAATAGGTTTTATCAATCCGTGATAAAAGTTGAGACGTTTGATTGTTTTTCGTAGAATTTGAGGATAGAAATCGAATAGATTCCGGGAGTAGAAAAAAGAGAAAGACGCTTAACACTAATGGCATAGCTCCCCCAATCCAGAATGCAGGACGCCAACCAGAACTGGCAATGAGAGGCGCAATAAAAATGCCCCCAATCATCCCGCCTAACGGGAAACCACACAGCATTATGGTGATACTCACAGCTCGAAAACGTTTTGGGGCGTATTCCGAAACGAGCGTAATTGCATTTGGGATTGTGCCCCCTAGTGCCAAACCCGTGAGGAAGCGATATACAATTAACTCACTTATATTGTCAGCATAGGCAGTCAGTAATGTAAACAACCCAACCATCGCAAACGAGCATAAGAGGAGATTTTTGCGTCCGATTTTGTCCCCTGCCCGCCCAAGGATTGATGCGCCGATCATCAACCCGAACAAGCTGGCCGAAAACACCGACCCAAACATAGTTTTTGACAACCCCCACTCGTCRATAATAACRGGAGCRACAAAACCAATAAGTTGCGTATCAAACCCTTCTATTAATGCGATAAATACACACAAACCAATGACCCGAACCTGAAACCAGCTAAGGGGTCCATTATCGACGAGTTTTACTAAATCTATTTTCCGTGAACTATTCATCCTCTATCCCTGCCATTTCGACCGCTTCATGAACATCAACATTCTCATTTTTGGTTTTCATGACAAGCTCCCTTTATAGCCTCAAACGATTCATATTTATCAGTTTACATTTATTGCCTACTTAGTGTATATACAGAAAATATTTCTAATGTTAGAATTAAATTTAAATTTTTAGGGTGCGCTTATTATAATGCACGATAGCAATTTTGATTTCATAATCGTTGGCGCAGGTTCGGCCGGATGCGTACTGGCAAATCGCTTATCGGAAAACCCTGCCCATAAAATCTTACTGATAGAAGCTGGCCCAAAAGATAATAGCCCCCTCATTCGGATGCCTCGCGGGATTGGTAAAATTCTCGTGGCAGGCAATAAACATATATGGGATTACTCGGCAATAAAACGGGGGAACCATGGGGCAGAAGAATGGTTAAAAGGACGAACGCTTGGTGGATCCAGTTCCATCAATGGTATGGTTTATGCCCGCGGACAGGCTGAAGACTATGATCTTTGGGAGGAAAAAGGGTGTACTGGATGGGGTTGGAATGACATCGGCAGATGTTTTAAGGCCATAGAAAACCACGAACTTGGTGAAGCTAAGTACAGGGGTGCCTCCGGCCCTCTCAAAATTAGCCTCCACCCGAGTGGCGACCCTCTTTGTGAGGCCCTGTTAAACGCTGGCGAACAGGCAGATATAGAACGCGTTTCCGATGTAAATATTCTCTCCACCCCAAGCATCGGGCAACAACCGCGCACGATTTACAAAGGTGAACGTTGGAGTGCCGCACGCGCATTTCTTGACCCTGTAAAGGGCCGTGATAATTTGTGTATAATGACTGATTGTGAAGTGACAAAAATTAATTTTGAGGGAAAACGTGCGAAAAGTGTAAGTTTGCTCCAAAAAGGCGAAGAGATTACCATTCACGCTTTTAGAGAAATTATATTATCAGCAGGTGCTATAAACTCACCAAAGCTTTTACAAATTTCAGGCATCGGCCCTGCTAATCTGCTTAAACAATTCGACATCCCTCTAATACATGTTTCCCCTTTCGTTGGAAAAAATTTGATAGAGCATAGGGGCATTATGTTTCAAGTCCGCCTTAAGAAAGGTAGTTTAAATAAAGAATTCAAAGGCTGGAGAATATTCAAAAATGTTTTGAAATATTTCATAGCGCGAMCAGGGCCAATGACCCATGCAGCCCACGAAATTTGTGCCTTTGTCAAAACATCGCCGGATATGCAACGCACCAATGCAGAAATTGGTATCGGTCTCTACTCCATACAAATGGATGAAGGCAAGGTTGTTATAGATGATCAACCGGGTATGACTTGGGTGGGCTATCTGACGCGCCCTGAAAGCCGTGGTTTCATGCGTATTACCTCAGCGGATATTACAACGCCACCTTATATTGACGCCAATTATCTCAGTACCGACAAGGATCGCCAAGATACGGTCAACCTCTTACATACCATGCGCAATATATTACACCAACCAGCTCTTTCTGATTATGTTGTGGAGGAGACAATTCCCGGCCCCGAGTGTGCAACAGATGAAGATATATTAGAGGCATTTATGGAGCATGGGACAAGCTGCTTTCATGTGGCAGGGACATGTAAAATGGGGCAAGGCGACGATGCCGTGATTGACCCCCAGCTCCGCGTTATCGGAGTGGATGGCCTTTCTATCGTCGACACATCCATCATGCCGAGTTTGCCCTCTGGAAACACGAATGGCCCCATAATGGCTATGGCTTACCGTGCCGCAGAGCTCATTTTGGCTCGGCATAAAAACTAGAGACATAAGAACCAAAGCTCTAAAAACGAGCACAAAGGAGAGTCGGCATGGACRTACCATACACAAAGTTTAAAGGTCTTTACATTGACGGACAGTGGAGTGTATCGGCAGGATCTACAAACGAARCCATCATCAACCCCGCAACAGAAGACAGTATCGGGAACGCTCCTGTTGGCACACTTCAAGATGCTGAAGACGCGCTGTCTGCCGCCCGGCACGCTTTTGACAAAGGAGAATGGGCACATTTATCAAAACATGTGCGTGCAGACTATATACGTAAAATGCTGGCTTACTTTCATGACCATGCCGAGCAGATTAAAGAAATGATGATCGCAGAAGGCGGCATTACCCGCCAATTAGCCGAAGGCATGATGTTTACAGGCCCGATGAAAATTGTAGAGACCCTGATAGACCGCTCTCTCATACCCTCTGACAAACATTTACCCATAGAAACGGCCCCCAACCCTTTCAACCCTGCCGGCCCACGATTGCTTGGCGGTGGCGTTACTGTTCGTGAACCGATTGGAGTTGTTGCCGCGATCAGCCCGTATAACGCCCCTTTCCTAGTGAATTTAACCAAGGTGGCACCAGCTTTACTAGCAGGCAATACTGTTATTCTAAAACCCTCCCCCTACACCCCTTTTTCGGCATTACTGTTCGGCGAAGCAGCGGATGCTATTGGGCTACCTGCAGGCGTTCTTAATATCATCACAGGAAATGAGGATGTCAGTAGACTCATAACCTCTGATCCTAAGGTCGATATGGTCACGTTCACAGGCTCGGAACAGGTCGGCATAGCAATTATGGGACAGGCAGCCCCAACCTTAAAAAGGGTTCTATTGGAACTCGGGGGTAAATCAGCATTGATCGTGCGCGAAGACGCAGATATAATGCAAGCCGCCATGTCAGGCACCTTCCAGATTTCCACACATTGTGGTCAAGGGTGCGCCTTATCAACACGGCATTTGGTACATAATAAAATTAGACCACAATATATCGAGGCCATGAAAATGGTCGCGTCTCAACTCCCCTTGGGGAATCCAGCAGAACCGACGACAGTGGTTGGACCATTGATACGCTCCGTCGCCCGTGAGCGCGTTGAACGCTATGTTGAAATAGCCAAAGATGAAGGCGCGTCACTTGTATTTGGTGGGGACCGCCCGGACAAACTCTCGAAAGGTTTTTTCCATAATCTTACCATCTTTGATAATGTAGATAATTCCATGCGCATTGCCCAAGAAGAAATATTCGGCCCCGTGGCTGCTGTCATCGGATTCGATACAGATGAAGAGGCCATTCAAATTGCCAATGACAGCCGGTATGGTCTGTACGGTGGAATCAATTCAAGTGATCCGGCAAAAGCCTATGAGATGGCCTTGCAAATTCGGGCGGGCGGAGTCGTCATTAATGGCGGCCTACTCAAACAAATGGACGCGCCATTTGGTGGCTATAAACGATCTGGGCTTGGCCGAGAATATGGCCCCAATTGGCTAGATGAATACACCGAAGAAAAATCCATCATCTTCCCGATAGGCCTATAACTTTTTCACATCTCGAGAATCTATTTTTTGCACAATAATTGACAATATGTCTAATATAGTATCTATCTATCAAGAATAGGCAATCAGCTAATACTAGCCGTATAATACAAATTATCAGGCATTCAGGGAGAAAACCATGTCTCAAGATTTATCTGGACGATCTGCAATTATTACTGGCGGCGCAGGTGGTATTGGGCGTGCCTCCGCTAAAGCATTAGCAGAAATGGGCGCCAGCATTGTTATCGCTGACTTAAATATTGAGGCTGCAACACAAACTGCAGCGGATTTATGTGGTGAGGGTCATAACGCCATAGCGGTCGAGGTTGATGTTTCGGACGAAGCCTCCGTAAAAGTTATGGCTGAGCAATCACTAAAAGAATTTGGACGCATTGATATTTTGTACGCAAATGCTGCCGCCCTTGGACTTGAAATGCAACAAGGTGATCGCGACCTTCTTAATATGGCCGTGGATACGTGGGATAAGGTTATGGCGGTCAATTTAAAGGGGCCAATGCTGTGCACAAAACACGTTTTACCTGCCATGTTGGAACAGGGAAAAGGATCCGTGATTTATGCGTCGTCAGGTATGGGGTTTCAAGGTGAGATCACCCGCACAGCTTATGCTGCCTCGAAAGCGGCTCTGATGATGATGGCTAAATCCGTTGCGACACAATACGGCAAAAAAGGTATCCGTGMCAATGCCGTCCAAATCGGATACTTACCCCCCATTGATAGCTCAAAAAGCACAATGCCAGAAGTCGTGAAAGTTCTCACCAGTCACAATTTAATATCTCATGACTTGAAACCAGAACACATTGCTGATGTTGTAAGCTATTTGGCGAGTGATAATTCTGCGGCAATTACAGGCCAGACGATTGTAGCTGATGGCGGGTTTTCCGCGCATACCCCTTCTATGAACGACATGCTGAGCATTTTGGCAAATATGGGCCACAATGAAATGTAGCACCTATGTTTCGCATCAAACCGCGAACATTTTGCACGAAAGGGGGATTGAAATATGAGCAGTGATTATTGGCAAGCACTCGCGCTAAGTGAACATGTGAACGCTGAGACTCCATTATCCGTTTATTTCAGAGGTACCCCAATTGCTCTATTTCGTGATAAAGACGGTATAGCCTGTGCTGTTGAAGATTTCTGTCCTCWTCGCCGCGTCCCCCTTACTTTAGGTAAAATTATTGAAGGCCGTATTCGGTGTGCCTATCATGGTTGGACATTTGACGGCAGAAGTGGTGCCTGCACCGCAATCCCAAATTTAAGCGATGATGAAAGTCCTCCAAAAAACTATAGTGTTCCGACTTACGCCACATGTGAGAAAAATGGATTTGTTTACCTATCTCTCACATCTCATCAAAATGAGGCAATTCCCCTGCCTTTCACTGATACAGATATGCGACAAACGTCACATATCGGCAGTGATACAATACCGATTGGAGTAGTAACCTACCAATCCGTACTTTTAGATGGACCGCAAGCAGTACTCTCCATTCACGGCATTGGGTTTAGCGACTTCTATCTTGGCGACCCCGTTTGGCAAAACAATATATTGGTATTTGATCGACCTGCGGATTGGGTCAAAGGAAAAAAAACTAGAGAGCCTTCAAAGTGGGCGCACGATTACCCGATGATTTTACGCACAGAATTCAACACGATTGCGAACACAACCAAACTCACACTTATGAACATTACTGAAGATGCCTTAGTGACCCTCGTGCTTTCGGCTACATCACATCTACGCGGAACTACGCACATAGTGTGGAGAGCCATAAGTCATGAGAAGGCACCCAAGCGCTTGTCTGGAAATCATTTTAAACTCAACATGTTCACTAAACTTGATGGCGTTGCAATTGCTGGCCTTTTGCTTGGCCCATCGGACCGGCTTAACCAAAATGCCAATTCAGCAGCACAATAATTTGGGGGAAACAATCATGGTTGTTGCACATACATCGGTCAAAAAAACTACTGAAGAATTTCGTTCGGACTGGGTTCCTACCCGCTATGATTTACGTGACACATGGTTTCCGATAGCGCATGCTCCACATGTGACAACAAAAATTGTTCGACGGATAATTCATTCGCGCCCTGTGTTTCTCTGGCGAGAAAATGGGCGTGCGGTTGCGAGCGAATTTCACCCCGAAAAATCGAGCGGGTCAGGCCAGGCCAGCGCATTTACAAACGGCAGTGGCCTTTACCCAATTGCTGAACGCTATGGGTATGTTTGGATATGGTATGGCAATCCTGATCTTGCTGACCAAAACCTGCTTCCTCACATACCATTCCTGCCCGCCGACGGCTCCATTCCTAACTTTATGCGTACAACTATTCGGTTTGATGCGTGTTCGGCGCTTTCGGTTGAAAACCTTCTTGACCTCACCCACGCAGACTTTTTGCATGGGCAACTTGTTGGCGGTGAAGGTGTCTCGGAAACAGATGACGTTAGCTTTGAGTACACATCTGAAACTCTAACGCGAACACGTATAGTCACCGGAAAACCTGTCAGTCAGATCATGCGTTGGGTCGGCGGCGTTCGCTCTAAATATCAAGACTTTCAATCGATTTTGCATGTGCATTTGCGCTCCAACTTATGTATTTCTTACCCACGTTTCACGCCCGGCATTGACGTTCCAAACGTTCAACCCTTTGTACCTGTTGGTCAAAATCGTAGCCGTGTTGATCAAATATTCAACTTAACAGCCGCCCCTTTGCCTTTCCGCCGCCTCATGCCTAAAATAGCATACACAATTGGGCCACAAGACAATTATGTTATGCGCCCGCAAAACCCCGCCTACTTACACCCCAGTAAACGTCTGGATTTCCATTCACGCTTTGATGCCCCCGGAACCCGCTATCGGCATTTAATGGAACACCTTCATCTGCGCCAAATATCTGGAGATTTTTCGTATCAAAATGACGGTGATCCTGGCGTTGATATCACACAAATTCTTGGCATGGAAAAACCAGTACAATAACATTGACACTTACGCGATGTCGCCGGCCTATTCACAAATGGCCTTATTCGGGTTTTTGCTTAGCGTAACTGGGCTGAAACCGGACCAAAATACTTGGGATTCTTTACACGGAACTGCGGCTCAAAGCGTCAATCCAAAGCAGGTACAACATTTTCTCTGCTGTGGCCGCAATTGTGCGACCCTCAGACAAAAATAAAAAAACATGGTTATGAGGTCATCCATCGTGAAGATGTATTAACACGATCAGGAAGAACCGTATCGTTAAGGAGTTCATGATGAGAAGCTTCCGCAAGTTGTGTGTTTTCAGCAAATGTGTTTGAAATAGGCGCATGCAAAGCAGCGCCGATCATGGAAATTTGGTCCGAAATCAAGGTCTCGAATTTTGGTGTGGGCTGACCACAATTGCGCATGTTCTCCCAATCTACTACGGAGCCCATTAACATACGCATACATTGTACCAGACGAGATCCTAAAACATGACGGGGGACATCTGGTAACTTAGCCGCAATAAGGTCGAGTAATTGAAAGGTCGCAGAATCCCGATATGTTGCACCATTTGTCAACCAACCCCTTACGCCATTGCCAGTATGAAATTCCCATCGCGTTGAGGAGGTCAAATATTGAAGTAAGAAACGAGCGAATATATTGCTGGAGTTCAACCCCAAAAGTGGTTTTTGAAGCACATAAACTAGTTCTTCTAAACTGGGATCGGGGTTGGCCGCGAGCAAGGATTCTAATTTCTCAGTACGTAGATCTTCTATCTGTCGGAATCGAGATTCCAATACGGCTTCGATCAATCCTTTTCGGTTCTTGAAATAATATTGGACGGCTACTGTGTTGTTTTGACCCGCTTTTAGTCCGATCGCTCGCAACGAAGCACCTTCTACACCTTTTTGTGCAAACAAAGTTTCAGCGGTGTCCATCAATAGGTCACGCGTCGTTACAGAAGAATTTGCTAAGTTATTCATTAATAGCTCTCTCATTACATCCATTGGGTGAACCTCATGAGAATAAGAGAGCCTTACCAATATATATCTCTAATATTGGTAAGAGTATAGCCACGAAGGACTCGTCACGCAAGCCTGATAACAATAGATTAGGTGTTGAGTGACGAACACAGCGTTCAGCCAGAGAGTCTTGCGGACAAATTAATCAGAACCAACCAATGCACCATTGAGAACAAGGCTTACTTGACTTGGAATAGCCTGTACTATCGTTTGACTAGCGATACAGGCTTCTTCGCAGACGACGAGAAGAGCCTGAAGGTTTTCGGTTGTTTCGTCACTATCAATTATAACATATGTTTCGAAACCATCACAGCCGCCCAACCCTTGATTTCCACGCGAGACGTGCCCTAATGTCGTATGATACAAAGCGCGCATCTCAATGCGAAGGCGTTTAACCTTTAAGTCACTATGCTGCAGGTAGCCCGTAATATGTGTAAGTAAGCAAAACCCAACGCCTGCGGTAAAATAGGCCAACGGTGTTGGAGCTGTTTCGACTCCACCCAGCATTTTACCTTCGTCGGAAAAAACTTCAAAATGCGCACTGCCGGGTGACGGCCCTAAGATTTTTGCGCGTTTTTGTGTCAGGCTCGTAGGCTCGATGATTACATCAAGTGGAAATCTGTAGGGTTCCCCMTTTTTAGCTTTCTGACGCTCGCGAACTGGCAAGGCTTCAGTTTYTGGGACATAATYTATCTGGGCGACAACCGGGCGATCGAAACCATCAGGTTCAACAAGCCATTCAGGCGTGGGGACTATAGTATTGTCTTTCGACATAGTGGAATGCTCTTTCTTTATCTCAAAGTATATATTTAAAAATCCATATGGCGCCAACTTTAAGGATAACGCCATATGGGCTAGTTCATCTACCAAGTATTATTATTAACATAATCACTTGCGGAAGGTCACTCGCAACAATATCTCGCGTCCACGATTCACATATCCTACATAGTCTGGTATTCCTCCGGGCGTCGTCGACCCCGTCCGACTCCCGATACCAGTAGTTGGTGCTTGCGCAGCCGACTGTACACGATATATTTCTGACAAGTTTTTTCCGATGAGCGCGACTTCAAAACCATCATTTGGACTTGTCAATCGCACAGACGCATTCAGCATTACCGACGCATCTTGCTTAGTGAGTGGGGCAAGGTCTGGATGCGGGTTGTATGATGACTTGTATATAGCATCTCCTGTAATGGACAGCCCGTAATTTGTACTAGTAAGGTTCGGTTCATACGTAAACCCAAATGACCCGCTCCATTCCGGAGCATTGGGCAGGGCCTTACCCGACTGACTTTGGGCTTGAAAACGACCAGTTCCCGCATTTAACCCGAGATTACATCCTTCTGCAACAGTCTGCCCGATATAGCACTTTGCCTCAAAGGAATCGAATACGGCTTTGCTATAGTTCACATTACCTCGGAGATTAAGCTCAGGGGCTGTATCAGGTGTGTAACTGAAATCAAGTTCAGCGCCAGAAATGCTCGCTTCAGCAGCATTGCCAACACGAATAATTGGTAGACCACTGGAATTATCAAGAGACGCCACTTGCAAATTTGAATAGGCATAGTCGTACAGGGCTGCGTTGACACGCATCTGCCGCCCAAAGATATCAGCATGCATCCCAAACTCAAATCCATCAACATGTTCTGGTTTATAGTCAAAATCCCCGGGTGCCGCTGCCGTCAAAGCAGCATTGTTAATATTGGCAGCAGAAAACCCACCGGACTTAAAACCCTCTCTGTACGACCCAAACAGCGTAAGTGCATCTGTTGGTCTCCACGTTAGAGTGAGTTCTGGCGACACATCTTCGGACGTGATCGCCCCAGGGTCAATAGGCTGTTCAACCCCATCACGTACTGCAAGGAGGGATCGTTTCTCTTCAGTCCAACGTAGGCCACCAGACAGTTCTACCGTATCGGAAACATCATACATCGCCTGACCAAAAACCGAATACGTTTCACCCTTAACCGTGTGATCCCATCGTGGGCCAGCGGTAGCAAAGTTCTTGGTCGTATAGGTCTCTAGACTGGTATCTTCCAAAAACCCACCGATGATAAAATCAAAAGGACTATCCACATAATTGCTAGTTAAACGAACTTCTTCGGAAATTTGTCGCCATTTTGTTTCTCCGCCAAAGATTAGACCTGCAAACGATGAAGATGGGGCATAGGAGAAAGTGTCATATCTGAGTTGTTCAATTTCGGCGAAACCGGTTATGGAAGTCACTGTCAGCGCATCAGTTAAATCCCAATTACCTTCAATGGACCCGAGCTTTAATTCATATTTTCCCACACCTTCCGGATCTGTACCAATGTAAGAGTTTACGAGGTCATCAGGGTTGATGCTCCCATGGGCATAGGTATCATTTGCAACACAATCATCAACGGCTAAAATTTGTGTGAGCGCGGCCTGTTCAGCGGGATCAGACGTGAGACGCCCCACCTGAAAACCAAGTTGTGGCGCGCCATTAGGGCAATAAATCCGTTGGTTAGCCCCTTGTTGAAAACCTGGCCCTTTCATTTTGGCATAATTAAGTTTTGCACGTAGACTAAAGGTGTCTGACGGTTCCCAAACAAGAGTGCCGCGTCCAGATATGAAGTCCTGATTGGGAGCATCATCAATAGGCGCAGTGACGGCGCCCGGAACAATAGCATTGGCTGCTGCCGCAGTTTGGGGCGCAAGGTTTTTTACCCAGCCATCCATATGAGAAGCACTGACCGCAAAACGCGCGCCTAAATTCTCAGAAATAGGCCCGGAAATCATACCATCAAAAACAGATTCCCCAGCATTGACCTCGTATCCAACACGCCCGCTCGCTTCAAAAACGTCGGATGGATCCTGAGTTGTTATAGAAATAACGCCTGCTGGACTATTCTTACCAAAAAACAGCGCTTGTGGCCCACGTAGCACCTCAATCTGTGCCATATCAGACTGACCGAGCCGCATGATTGCACCACGGCTGATTTGAACACCATCAATATTGACACTGGTTGTCTGCTCGAAAGTAGGGTTGGAGCCAGCAAGGGTGCCAAGGCCGCGCAAAATTATAGACCCCCCTGCACCACCTGATACCTGACCAATGGTGAGGTTTGGTACAAAGCTCGCGAGGTCTTCTAAACCATTAATCGCTCTGGCTTCTAATTGTGCGGCCCCAAAGGCCGTTACAGATACCGGCACTGTAAGCGAAGTTTCTTTACGCTTACGAGCCGTAACAATTATCTCATCCATGAAGCCAGAGCCACTGGATTGTGTTGCGTTGTTTTCTGAACTCGAAACTTGGGCAAATGAAGTTCCCCCAAATGCTAGCGCTGATATACAAACACTTAGCAAGCTCGTCTTGCGTAAATTTAAAAGTTTTGTTTCAGTCATTTTATTTCTCCCGAACCGGCATTAGGTGCCAGTATTATAATGTTGGTACTAAAGGTGAACTTGCACTTTCGTTTGGAATATAAACATAATGCAAGTGCATTATCAACCCTTAATCAATGCATATGCATTAAATCTAATGCAACTTGAAAACAGATTCGGTATTGCTTAAATTAAGGGTGCTGAATTAACCAAATTATCTGACAGGGTTTGCTCTTTGGCACGGCGTGCTGCGAGCAAAAAATGAAAGCTGACCCATACACTGATTATTGACAAGGCAAGAATGCCAAAGCGAATGGAATCCGGACTATCGATTTGATCGCTAATGCCCCCAACAATAAATGGCCCTAACCCGTAGCCTATCAAATTCGACCCAACTTGAAGTGCTGATATTGAAACACCTCGCATGTTAGATGGTATCGAGCTGATCAAGAAAGCATAGGTTGGTGCGGAGTACATCCGGCTAAAAATTTCAAACCCTGCAAACGCTGCAATCGCTACGTAAAAATTACTCGCGAGCGCCAAGAGAACAACCATCCCCGCCGTCAACAGACTTGTAACAAATGGAACTAAAGGCTGCGCCGCGACACCGCCAGTCTTGTAAGCCCGATCACCCGCAACCCCCCCGAGGAGCGAACCAATGCCTCCGAATATCGCAATACTAAGACCAACTAAAACCCCGGCCCGCTCAATTGGCAAACCATGAACCCGAATGAAATAAGAAACAGACCAGACCAAGACACCGGACAACACGCAGGATTTGAAAGAAGCGGCAATGAAGATATTACGCAAAGCAGGCGTTACAATTATGAAGCCTAATGTACTTCGCAGAGACGGCGCCGGCTCAGGTTTTGAAGATTCCGTAGTCAAATTATCCGCAGAAAACTTGAATGTGTCAGCTGTAGTTTTATTCATATCCATAGTACCGCGATCCGGCTCACGCATAGTAAACATTAGGAGCCCCGCAAGGAATAACCCCGGTAAACCTGCAATAAAGAAGGTGGCCCGCCAGCCGTAATTTACGGCTACATACCCGCCAATTCCGAAACTGACAGCTGTACCGATAGCCGTGCTTGTCCAAAATATACTGACGGCGGTGGCTCGCAGCCTTTCAGGGAATAAATCACCTATCATAGATAGAGCCGTCGGGGCGCCGCCTGCTTCGGTAGCGCCAACCGCTAATCGTGCAAAAAGTAATTGCCAGTAATTCTGGGTAAGTCCACACATTGCAGTGCAGGCGCTCCAGATCGTTACCAGTCCTGCAAGTAGATTACGCCTGTTCGTCCGGTCTATCAAATATCCGATTGGAATGCCCGCAGCTGCATAGAGGAGCGCATACGCCAATCCTGTTAATACACCAATTTGCCCGTCTGACAGACCAAATTCAGCCTTGATAGGCTCAATTACAATCGACATAACGGATCGGTCAACTGAATGACAAACATATATAAGTGTCAATATTGCAAGCGAATACCACGCAGACTTGCCGACTTGTGCCGATGATTTTAACTTGGACAATGTCTAAACTCCTTGAATTGAACGAACACTGAGCATGCTTAGATATATGCCCACGGTTTATTATATTTACTAATTTACCATGCAATGCACTCGCATTAATCGCAAGGTTTTAAATAAATGATGACAGTAGTTTCTTCATCAAAATGGCCATTTAAACTCGAACATAAAACCAAACATGCGGCAGTTTAATAAGCTTTCTGGGCGAATGTCATTCTTCCACCTGCCACCATCAGGGCTGAGAACATATTTATTTCGACAATTTGTTCTTCGTTAAACTCTTCRCGTAATGCCTCAAACGTTTTATCACTAATCATATCGTGATCACTTGCGAGGTGGCCGGCAAAATCAATGGCGGCACGCTCGGCTTTACTAAACCGAGGRTCATCRTTTGTGACRCASGCAATATCGGCYTCAGTTACRGTATCRCTCTTTCGAGACAATWKGCAGGCTTGGCARTTGGTGGCAGCMGCRACACGAAKSCGAATAAGTTCSCGGAGCCGTTCGTCCAATGYGCTATCCGTGTAAAAACATTCCATCAACTTAAGCCAAGCCAAAGCGAGCTTGGGACGATGGGCCCAAACTCGGATAGGGGTGGTTGAGCTAATAACATTTTTTGACTTTAGCCGTTCGATAATTTCTGATAGGCTCTTGGAAAGAACCTCTTCGGGCACAGGTTTAATCCTTGGTAGCTCTTGCGTGTCATCCATTATATGTTGTCCTTTATTTTGTTAAAATAGTATTTTTTTGCAACAATTTGGCGGTCATTGCCCATTACCTACACTTTTATTTTGACGTTTTCCTGGGGACCAAACTCGCAACAATAATAATAATGAAGCAGCCTGTAACCATGTATACCATCGTCAACCCAAATGCATGTTCATCAGGGTAGCTTATCGATATGTCCCCGTTTGCAATACTGGATGTCGCCAGCAATCCTGCAATCACCTGCGCACCAAGCCCCATAAATGTAGATCGGACGACGGTGGGTATTCCAATGGCCTCGCTGGTTCGGTCGGGCGGTGCATTTTGTGCGATCACCATATGAATGCTAGAATAGACAATTGACAAACCAAAACCAGCGACAAGCGCCCATGCTCCAACCCAAATCCACCCACTATGCAAGAGAGACAAACCCACCCAGCCCCCCAGAAGAATAACACTTCCAAATATGAGGGTTGTCCTCGGCCCGAATCGCAACAAACCCCATCCCGCCCCGGGACCACCTATTAGGGATATGAAGGACGCTGGCAACATGACCAGTCCTGCAAAAGTCGCGGTATGTCCCAAACCAATTCCAGTCCATTCTGGCTGTTGCAACAAAAGTGATATGAGGTGGCTTTTTAGTAACACTGTCATCGCTAGAATGGCAAATATAATATTCGCGATTGCGATCTGTTGATTGGCCAATAAACGGACATTTATTAGCGGTATTTTAGCCTTTAATTCCGAGCGTATCCAAGCGAATAACAGCACGATACCTGCAAGAATAAGAGATAATGTTCGAATATCTACCCATCCCCAACTCTTAGCATAGGTGATACCTACCAATAACGAGGCCAATCCAGGCGCGAACAGTAATCCCCCCAAATAATTGATATCAGAAGGTGCTGGTCGCTTGTGCGTGGAATTGGGCACCAAAATAAAGACAAGCGTCAAGGCGACGAGGGCAGCACAGGCTCCCGCATAGAAAATACCGCGCCAGCTAAAATGATCAAGAATTACACCTGCAATAAGTAACGCAAATCCGGCGCTGACCGTTATCGTTGCCGTTAATGCACCGATAACAACAGGAACTTGGCGATCGCTAAGGTTCTCGCGAACCAAGCCGACGCAGAGAGGCAGGATTACCCCCGAACTCCCTTGCATCACTCGCCCCAACACGACCCCTACTAAGCCCGAAGACGTCGCAGCGACTAAAGAGCCTACCCCACCAAATGCAATCGCGAATAAAAGCAATCGTTTGCGGCCAAAAATATCCCCAACCCGAGACCCAATTGCGGCAAACATGGCCGAAGACAGGCCAAAGGCTGAAAACATCCAGCCAACAGCGATAGGGCTTTTGAATTCTTCAAGTAAGTACCGCATGGCTGCCAGCAACATAGTAACTTCAAAAACACCAAGGACTTCCGCACTCATCAAAGCGAGTACAAACCCCAAAGTTCCGTTTTTTACGTTGTTTGTCATAATGGGCATAGCCTACTAGTCTATTTGGTGATACGCAAAATTCTACGAAGTTGGAATAGCTTTAAATTTAATTTCAAAGGACGGGATCCATACGATCTCGGGAGGCTTATTACCACTTGTCATTGAACGTTGTTCTATAGTTTCATGCCAATTCAGATTACCTTGCCCCAACATTGTTATCCGCACGGGCCCGTCTTTCCCGCGTGGAAAAACTCTTATACATTTTTCTGAGAGAACTTCGACATGCCCTTTCCCAACATTACCGTTAACATGTGAAGTCAACGTGTATTCCCCCCGATCGACATCAAATGAAAACACACCGAAGTTGTCAATTTCCAAAACTTCCCCTGTGACATCGAACCCTCGACCCGAAATCGTGAAGACCCGTTCCCCAAATGCATAGCGACATTCGTCTATCGCCACGCCGATAACGGCCCCTTCGTCTTGCTCAGGGCTGAGTTTTTCACCACGCCAGCAACCTTCGAGAAAGTTGAAAGCTCGCATGGCTTCAACTTGCTTGCTATTTGAATCCAAGAGAAATTTCCTTTTTTTTAATGGCTTGCGTGGGTCATGACAGGTTGAGCAAAGGGAAGTATGCTCAACCTGTCATGACCTTACTATAGCACAACCAACATTTAACGATTGCTAGCAGCGCCATCGCAAACACTCTAGAGGCATGGCCTCAAACCGTTAGAACTGCACCGTAACTTCTGCGCCCCAGACCGATGGTGCACCACGAAATCCAGTTGCGAAGCCTAATGAGTTATACTGATCTTGCTGGTAGCTGTTGTATTCTGTATTGCCAACGTTCTTGCCAAAAACTGCGAATTCCACTCCAGAGTCATCGAGCTGTAAAGCCGCTCGCAAATTTACTAAGCCATAACCTTCTTGGAGCCCTTGTGCGTCATTTGGCTTAAAGTATATATCTCCTTTATAGCCATAATCTGCATGTARAAYMAGCTCCCCAAAACTCACAGGGAATGTACCTGTCGCATAARCAGAGAATGTTTTGTCAGCTGTATATGTGAATGGTTCCGCACTACGATCRACGGGAAYACCTCTCTGTACATCAATGAAAGTATCGTATKCAGGATCAATCAACCCCAACGAMCCGCCAATTGTAAAGTAATCATTGGCRATAAAATCGATCTCCGCTTCAAACCCGCGAACTGTTGCTTTGGCCGCATTCACGGTCGTGGTTGTTGGAACGCCATTGACGAAAATCCCAGCTGTGCGTTGAACATCATCATATTTCATATGAAATACAGATAAATTGACRCGCAACCGGTTGTCTAACARTTGTGATTTCAACCCTACCTCATAATTGGTAACCCGTTCAGGTCGATAAGGAGGGCCTATCTGRCGGTGGTTAAATCCACCTGCACGATTGGCGCGACTCGTTTTTACATACCCAAAAATAGAGCCCGTAAAATTGTAATCTAGCCCCGCATTATAGGACAAATAGTCGAACTCCACGTCGCGTGATAAYGTGCAGACTGCTGGYGCAGGATCTCTTTGTGCTGCTGGCAATGTACATGTTACGCCGTCAGTTCGTAACAAGGTAGAAATGATAGCACGTCTATCCAACGTGTAGCGCAATCCAGCATTAAACGACATTTTATCCGTTAGTTCATAATTACCTTCGCCGTAAACCGCGTATGACTCATTCTTAGTGTTACCTTTGGTGATCGCCGTTGTACTAATGGTCGCATCGTTGTTCTTTTCACTAAAAGCATAAAGACCAACGATCCAATCAAGTTTATCGCCTCCACCAAAAAACTGAAATTCTTGAGAGAGTTGATAATCTTGCTCGTTGGCTTGCTCAAAACTAATCCCGCTAATCGGCACAGTGGGCGCTAATTCGGGATATGGCGTTCCGTCAATATCTACATTCACATGGTTTTTGACATTTCGTAGTGCTGAAATTGATTTTAGCTGTACGCTACCAAAATCAATATTTAGCGTTGCAGAGATGCCTTTTGCCGAGATGTCTTCAAAGGTCTCGGTGCCTGAAAAACTGGTTTGAAAATCATCAGAAAGGTAATTACCGTAACCTAGTCCTAGTGCTTCAGCACGGCCTGTCGGATTAACGGCAAACAGAGCCCCTACTGGTCCATTGCCTTTACGGTTGAAATAATCCGCAAAAACCGTCAAATCCCAATTGGAATTTTCTGGCGCAAAACGTAAAGTCCCGCGCATAAAATTGGTGTTAAGGTCCGCGAGTTCTCTATCAAGATAAGCATTATACCCATATCCAGAATGCTCGGCATGTTTGAATGCAATTCTCGCGGCGACTTCTTCGCCTTTCAATGGAACATTAACGTGCCCCAACACTTCACGCGTATCATACTCTCCCAGACGTGCCGTCAGCCGACCACCAAATTCACCTTCAGGCGTTGGGCTCGTAATATTCAACGCGCCGCCCGTAGTATTGCGACCAAATAACGTGCCCTGCGGACCACGGAGTACCTCGACCTGTTCGACGTCGACCAACTCCAAAAAGCCCAATGATGAACGCGCGGAATATACGCCATCCACATAAATGCCAACAGCAGGGTCAGAAGCAGACGTGTTTTCCACACCGGCCATACCGCGAATAGAAATGCCAGCTCCGGAATTGCCCGTCAGAGGCTCAATCGTTACATTTGGTGTACTATATTGAATGGCATTCACATCGTTAATTTGCCGTACTTTAAGAATGTCAGCGCTCAAGGCGGTTACAGCGATAGGCGTTGTCTGTAAATTTTCTTCGACACGGCGTGCCGTGACGACAATCTCGTCGAATCCGACATTACGATCGACCGCAACCACAACTTCCTGAGCTGCTGCACTTTGTGGTAAAATAGCCAGTGCCACAGCAACATTGCCAAGTAAAGCTGTCGCTGAAAGCAAGTAAGTTCTTTTTTTAATATTTAACATAAATATTATCCCCTCGTTGTTCTTTTATCCGATCAGAATTGACCGTTCCTATTTTTACGATGTGCCCCCAAGCTAAATGTGGGCACTGAAACGCAAAATTTAGTTTAATTCGTTAGCATTAATGCAGTTGATACAAAGCGTTCGTGAAAGAGTCAAGCAGGTAAATTCTCTATAATTATTTGAGCAACGGTGAGTGCGAAAAGTGTCCCAGAAATGATGTCGAACAACGCTCTAGTGCCGTATAAACCTTGGCAATTTCTATAAATAGTTGGATCGCCATGAGTTGACGCTAAGAGCACTAACGCGCAAATTTTCTTTATAAAATGAATAAATTCAGGCGGGAGAATAATTATAACGGCCAGCCTTTAACTGAAAACCGACTGGAAACAGTGACGATATCTAGTCAATTTTAGCACAATATTTGACAAATTATACATTTGTGTTCAATATATGACACAATATAGGTTTTTAAATAACGCCAATGGTTATGATTGACCTTAACTAACATCTTTAACATGCCTGACGTCAGTTCAGTTTTTAAAGCATAGGTAAATACATGCGGCACACCTCTTCTTCATTTGCAGTCTTACGGAATATAAGTTTTCGGCGAATATGGACGACCAGTGTTTTTGCCCATTTGGGGAACTGGATTCTTACGGTAACCGCGGCCTGGTCGATGACAAAAATGACGAACGACCCGGCTATGATCGCCCTCGTACAAACGGCTATTTTTGCGCCTTACCTTTTTTTTGGGTTAATAGCGGGGACCCTCGCAGATATTTTCAACCGGCGCATTATAATCATCATCGCCCTGTGCTTTCGAATGTTATTAGCAGCTTTGTTAGCGGTCTTGTCTAATATGGATATGTTGTCGCCAACGGCATTACTTTCCCTATGCTTCCTATTTGGCGTTGGCGGTATTGGGTTTGCCCCTGCGTGGCAAACATCAATTTCAGAACAGGTGGCGCCAGATGAAATACCGCATGCGATTGCTTTGAATAGTATAAGTTTCAACATTGCAAGAAGTTCGGGCCCGGCTATTGGAGGTATTATTTTGGCAGCGGCGGGGACATTTGCCGCTTTTTTAACGACAGTGGTGAGTATTGTGCCCGTCCTTATCGCTTTTCTCTTATGGAAGCCCAAAAAGAACATAACCAGTCTACCTCGTGAAAGGTTTTGGGACGGGATTAGTGCTTGTGTTCGATATATCACGCATACCCCTTCTCTAAGAAACACCTTGATACGGACTTTCGTATTAGGGGTAGCGGGTGGTATTTTTGCGGCCTTTGCCCCTTTAGTTGCAACAGAAACGCTTTCTGGCGGTGCAAATATTTATGGCATTTTGTTAACAGCTTTGGGAGTAGGGGCCGTGATTGGCGCATTGCTATCGGCTAAGTTTCGAACAATCATAAAGCCTGAAAACATCTTGGCTATGGCGGCTATAGGTTGTGCAACTAGCGCAGTAACGATTGCCATATCGTCCAGCTTGATGATAATTTTAGCAGCATATTTTGTTTCTGGAATTTGTTTTACTGCGGCTATTGCATTGATTAACATTAGTGTACAAATGCGTGCGCCAATCTGGGTTAACGCGAGGGCATTATCTGCCTTTCAATCCTTAATCGCTGGAGGGGCAGCCGTTGGCGCGTGGTTATGGGGAAGCACAGCGTCACAATTTGATCTTTCCACGGCATTTTTTATGTCGGCATTAATATTTTTACTCTCAATTTTTATGCGGTTCACAAATCCAATAACGGGCGTTCCTGAAAAGCCTGAAAAGTTACCAATAGATGTGGTGTATCGGTATTCTAGTGATTTCCTTCCTCTTACAGCAGGGCCAATCATTGTTGAGCTTCACTATAGAATAGCGCCCAATGTTGAAATAGAGTTCCTAAGTTTGATGAAAAGAACGGAAAGTGTCAGATTACGTAATGGCGCACGTTCATGGTCATTAAGTAGAGATGTCGATGATCCAGTGCATTGGATACAAAGATATATATGTCCAACATGGCGAGATTTACTTCATCTCCGTGAAAGAAGGGACCACGAAGAACGAGTATTGCTAGAGAAAATAAGTAAGCTACAAATCGGGGGTGGTCCTCCAGAAATCAGAATTAGAGTGGACACGGATATGTCCAATATATCCATCGATTAGGCCGCTATGTTCATTAAATATTTTCACCATATTTATGCTATAATAGCTGACTTTGCTCCCAAACATTATGTACCCACMCACGAGTTNTTCRTTTCTAAGAAGCGAAAAACAGTAGGYWRCTTGAAGACGCATAYCAAYTCTGGGYAACCCCTACTTTTGCCAGWTTAAATGAGTGCCTCTGYTCGAAGCTGATGACATTATGACGGTTTTATCTCCCAGRTATATGCCGCAACTGAGCCTATAAGCTCAAACACCTCACCATGTCTGTATTAATTYCGTTGCATTAATGCAACAGAATTAATGCAATGGAATTAACACTATTGCATTAACTATTGAATGAGTTATCAGGTTCAACAATTCATAGCGGCCAACGTTAATGAGTTACAAAACGAGGAGGAACAACAATGTTTAATATTTTTAGAAAAAGAACACTACTAACCAGCGTTTCATCGCTTATTTTAGCCAGTATAGGAGTGCATGCATTTGGGCAGGTGCCCCCCAATGCGCCGGACRTACGCATGGAYGAAAGCGAAGAAACCGGCAACTGGTTAGACAATATCATTGTCACAGCGCGAAAAGTTGAAGAGTCAGCACAAGACATTCCGATMGCAATCAGCGCAATCAGCGCGGAAACCCTCAAGARYAGGGGCGTAGAAAACATTACGGACATTCAGTATCAAGTACCATCACTGATCTTCTCGAACACGGCGACGTCAAGCTTCACTCCACTTGTATCACTGCGCGGACAAACTCAGTCAACGATTTCATTAACAGTTGATCCCTCTGTAGGGACATATTTTGATGGCGTCTATGTTTCGGGAACAGGCGGTTTGATTGGGAACTCTCTGCTGGATTTAGAGCGAGTTGAAGTCTTGAAAGGCCCCCAAGGTACGTTATTTGGTCGCAATACAACGGGAGGGGCAATTAGTGTTATTTCAAAACGCCCTACCGATGAGTTTGAAGCCGAGATTGGCGCGAAAGTAGGAAACTACAATGCGTATGGACTGCACGGGATCGTCAACATCCCCGTCATAGAAGACAAACTAGCCATACGGCTAGTTGGTAGTTATTCTGAGCGCGATGGGTATGGTTACGATGCAAATCGTGGCGTAAATGTCGGAGATCAGAAATTAACCTCCGGTAGAGCGACCGTCCTGTTTACACCGAACGAGGCGTTCGAAGCTATATTGCGCGCAGATTTTACGAATGGTGAAGACACGGGAACGCTCCTTTTCCCTGCCTATATTGATCCTGCGGTTGCTGGCCCTACGCTCGCTGATGCCTCAATAGAATTAACCGGAGCAAACACTGCGGCCGGACGTGCTCTTGCAACGACCCGGTTTTTGGAGTTGACCAGACTGGATCGATTGCAGGTGCGCTACAATAGTGATCCATTTAACGAAGTCGATCTGGAAAATTATTCACTAACAATGAGTTATGATTTCGGAGCATTTGAGATCAAATCAATCACAGCTATGCGGGAAGCCCATGATCGCCGGTTGTTCGAAGTTGATACGTCCGATATTGCAAATTTTAACTCCTTGACAATCGTCAACCGAGATCTTTTCACACAAGAATTGCAATTAACAGGCCAAGCATTTGATGATCGGCTTAGTTACACTTTTGGTGGGTTTTATTATGACTTGGATGGCACGGAGAGCGGCACAAGCTTTCAATTCGCTAACTTAACCAATGGGCGCGCAACCACCAATAGTGTGAAGTTCCAAGGGGAAAGTGCCTCAACATATGGGCAGTTCACCTATGCGGTGACACCAAAGTTCAACTTGACCGCTGGATTGCGGTATACGTGGGAGAGCAAAACTTATGATTCTTTTTCGGGACGAGTTTCAAACTCCTCGCCATTTTCCTGCCTCCTCCCCACTTCGCTTAATCCCGATCTCGTGAATTGCAGTCTTGTGCGCTCAAATTCGGAAGACAATATCTCTTACACCCTTGCTGCGGACTATACCGTACGCGACGGAATGATGTTTTACGCACGAACCGCCCGAGGCTTTAAAAGTGGTGGATTTAATCAACGTGTCACTGGCTCTAATCCTCTATCGGGGAGTTCATACAACCCGGAAGAGATCACAGATTATGAAGTCGGTTTCAAATCGGATCTCTATGACAACCGGTTGCGGCTGAATTTGGCATATTATCATTCCGATTACAGTAATGTTCAGCGCCAGACGGCGGCCTGTGATTCAACTGGTGTATCTTGTACAACGGTCTTGCGAAACGCTGCCCAAGCCACGATTGACGGCATTGAAGCAGAGCTAACATTCGTCCCCGTCGACGGATTGAAATTTCTAGCTACCGCAGCATATACTAACCCTGAATATGCAGCATATTCAGTTAACGGGATCGATAACCGCGGTGAGCGTTTCCTTGAAGTCCCCGACTTGACTTATAGTCTCTCAGTTGGATACACACTGCCTACCTCTTGGGGCGATACTGTTTTCCAAATGGATTGGACATGGCGGGACGAAATGGACATGGCTCCACAGGATCGCCCCGGTGGACTACGTACATCTGGTGGTGTCGTAACGGCTAACGGACGGGGAACGCCCGACGATTTGAGGATTCAACCATCTTACGGTCTCCTTAACGCGATGATCGCCATCCAGCTTGACAAGCCTAACGTAGAGTTTCGCGTATTTGCAAAAAACATACTTGATGAACGATATTTCTCTCACATGATTGGGAATGTGAATGCGGGACTTGGCTTGGCCTCAGCCACTGTTGGTGCACCTGCAACCTATGGGATGGGCGTCAGGTTCAAATTTTAATTAATTAACCCAACTGGGGCCTGACAGCATAACGTTAGGCCTCAATTAGTCTCTTTTAAAGTATAATTTGCTAGTACGGTACGGAATATGAGAAGTTATGATTGGCAAGCGCTGACGTTTAGTGAGGATGTGAACGCCCAGACTCCATTTTCGTTTACCTCAAAGGCACCCCACTTGCCCTATTTGGCGATAAAGATGATGTGGTATTTTCCGTTGAAAGGTTTTGTCCTCATCGACGTCCCCCTCACTTTTGAGAGAATTATTGAAAGGCGCATTTGGTGTATCTATCCAGGCTGGGAATTTGCTTCGCCCATCGGCGTAACTTAACCAAGACACATATTCAGTTTTGTAATAGCTTGAGGAAAATAATAATGCCTGTTGAACATACACCGCTCAAAAACCCCGCTAAGACATCTAGCTCGGGCTTGATGCCTGCGCCGCAGGCCGCCGCTTATCCATCAGAGCGCTATGCTTGGTATATCATTGCGGTGCTGTTTGCGATCACGCTGTTTTCTCAACTCGATAGACAATTACCTGCGCTTTTAGTTGGGCCGCTCAAGAGTGAGTTTGGCATATCCGATACAGGGTTTAGTCTTTTGCAAGGTTACGCCTTTGCACTTGTTTATACACTTGCTGGCATCCCGCTTGGCCGACTGGTTGATCGTTCACACAGGCGAAATTTGATTATTGTTGGCTTGCTTCTGTGGAGCGCTATGACATTGGCGTCGGGGTTTGCGCAAAGTTTTAAGGGTCTTCTCATATGTAGAGTTGGGGTGGGTATTGGCGAAGCTGTTCTGGCACCTGCTGCCTATTCGATGATTTCGGACTACGTTGCCCCTAAACGGCGCGGGCGGGCGCTTGGCGTCTACTATGTATCATTGGCCATTGGCTCCGGGGCCTCGCTTATATTGGGCGGATTGATCTTTAAACTGGTAGACCCTGCCGGCGCCGTACTACCTATCGTCGGGTTGATGGATCAATGGCGGATCGCCTTTCTCATTGCAGGCGCACCCGGATTGTTACTTGTGTTTGTAATGCTCACAGTCCGCGAACCAATGCGCCGCGATAGCATACATCTCGACCCCCAGAACAGAAAAGAGAATAAGGAAGGCAGTATTTCTGAATTCTTTGCTTATCTTCGCATGCATAAAGCAACCTATTCCCGAATTCTTACCTACCCTGCGACAATTGCTGTTGCAGGCTATGGAGCCTTAGCTTGGGCCCCTGCATTATTTGAACGGAAGTTCGGAATGCCCCGAGCTGAAATTGGTTTCAAATTAGGCGWGACAATCGCAGTAGCAGGCCTTACGGGAACTTTAATCAGTGCCTTTCTTTCTGATTATTGGGCCAATAAAGGCACCTCTTCAGCACGTCTGCGTGTAACACTTGTCGGGTGGGCTTTTATTGTTCCCATGGCCGCACTTTGGCCTTTAGGCCCGACGCCAAACACAGCTCTCTTTATGTTGAGWTTGCTGGTGGTTGGGGCAGGCATGGCACAAGCGGCAGCCCCCGTGATTGTACAAGAAATCACCCCCAACCGTATGCGCGGGCAAGCCATAGCAATCTATCTATTAATAGGCGGTTTGTTTGGCATTGGCCTTGGGCCCACAATTGTAGCTCTTGTTACAGACAAYGTGTTTGGTAATGACGACGCCTTGCCATATGCTATGTCGCTGGCCTGTTCACCRGTSGCCTTATTCGGGTTTTGGCTTTGCGTAACCGGACTTAAACCGTACCAAAAAACTTGGGAGGCTTTACACGGAAATGCGAATCAAAGTGATACCCCAAAGTAAGCCCAAAGTGTAAACATRACACGACCACCAAAATAGCCGTCACTGTGGATTATCCGCTATCACGCAGATCATGCATCCAGTGAAGCCCCGGTCCAAATGAAGGTAATATACCGGGTTTGGATGTGCATATATGCGGAATGGCCTGTAAACACGGGGCAAGTGTTCCGTGATAACTTGGTTCTGAMTTCATATTGCCRATTTGGTAAAACCGCTCATCGTTTTCTAGTGACGTCTTTAAATCAATACTCATATGGACAGAAGGCCGCCCTTCGATATTGACCACATAGTATTGCCCCGGTTGAACGTCAGGTGGCAACATCACATCATCCAAAAGCCAATTATACTCTACCGTAAAGAAAGGGTTTGGCCCTTTCGCTTCTGCAAATCCTTCAACACGATGTGCAATACGAGCCACCTGCCCTGCCTTCACTGGGAAGCTCACCTCAATATCGTTTGGGGTTGGCAAATATTCGTGCGTATATTTAACCTCATCAAATGGTATACCCAGCATCTTCTCTGCTGTGGCGGCAATTGCGCGCAGAAAGTTAGCCGCGATTTGAGCAGGTAATGTTTGTTGACGCGCGACATCCGGCAGCTCTCCAAACCCAACCATTTTTAAGGATTCAGATCGTGACGCGCCGCAATGCCAATATTCTTGCAATTTGATCGAACGAATATCCGTACATAAACCTGTTAAGGCCATCAGCACACGATCACTAATAAGATCAGGATCGATACCTGTTGCATGAAACACCGAGTTTCCTGCCAAACAGGCGGCTTCCAACTGTTCAACAAACATTTGGCCTCGAAATAATTGTGGGTTATGATACGGCAGAGGGGTTACGACATTATACCCTGCCCTTAATAAATCCAAAATTTCGTCATCTGTGTGATACGTACCCCGGTCATGTGCGGTATAGATAATGCAATCGCACTCCGTTGAGAACAAAGCCTCTACGTCACACGATGCTGAAACTCCAACAGGCTCTAACCCTAAAAGTGTCCCTACATCGACATTATCTTTTTCTTTGCTATAAGCCCGCACGCCAACAAGCTCAAAAGCAGGGTTTTGGAGTATTTCCCATATGGCAATACTCCCCAATTTCCCAGGGCCCCAAACCATGATTTTGAATGCAGGTTTCATTATCCGCGGCCCTTTAATTATTGTTGATAAAATAACGAACATTCACATCATCACCATCAAAAGCATATAATTCAACTGTATGAATTTTCAAATCTCTTGAAGGCATATGGTTGATGTTATGACAGGCAGCTTCAGACCCATTTACGCTCAAAAGCACTTCCTCAATATCGACGATGGCATTTGTATTTTCCCACATTTGTTCCAACACAGCCCATCCATCAGCAGGTGCCGAGCGTCCCACATATTCTATGGTAAGTTTTCCTGGCGCTATTTTGCGGTACGCAGCTAGAAATGCCTTTTTATCGCGTTGGTTCCAAGCCTGTACTTGCGCGTGGATAAAGGCTGATATGGTTGCTGAATTTGGTGTGCTCATAATAGAAATTCCTTTAAAGTGAATGATATTGATAAACCTAATCCCAAATAATATGAATATTACTTGCACCACGTAGATGTCCGCCCTCGATAGTGGGAAGCGGCATGTCTGGGTCGAAACGTAAATTTGGTAAGAGATCGAATATAGCATTAATTGCGGTCTCTAATTCCAACTTGGCAATGAATTGTCCTATGCACATATGTGGGCCGAAACCGAAAGTGAAATTCATTGGGGTTTTCCGGTCAGGGTCAAACTCTTCCGGGCGCTCCATAACGGCTTCATCACGATTGGCAGAAGCCACAATACACTGCACGAGGGAACCTGCCGGAATGTGCACGCCGCCAATCTCGACATCTTTGGCGGCTTGTCTAACTTTCACTGTTGCAACGGGTTCAAATCGAATGCCTTCATTTATGATCGCCGGTATCAATGAACGGTCAGCAATGGCCCTCTTCATCAGTTCGGGGCGCTGTAAAAGCAATGTCATAATTGAGCTAAAGGACCGAGTCGTAGTTTCCCCGCCTGCAGCCACAAGTGAACGTGCGAAGGTTCCAATTTCATGATTGCTCAGGCGTTCACCTTCATGTTCGGCAACAATAAGTTTCGAGAGCAAATCAGTTCCCTCTGTGCCAGATTTACGGCGTTTTTCTACCAACTCTTCTACCAAATGAAGCAGTCCATCGGACGCGGAATTAGCAACTTTCCGTGCATCCTCAGCCGCTTCTGCATCTATTTTTTGACCTGCAAGGATCGTCAGCCCCATAGCTGCATATTCATAAAACTGCTCGGTATTTTCTTTTGGGAAACCGAGCAATTGGTAGATAATTTTAATAGGAAAATATAGGCCGAAATCCATAAGGTTGGCTTTCTTATCTTCGATTATGTGGTTTAAAAAATCTTCCCTAACCACGCGGTCCATTTCGTCCCTCATAATATTAACGTTCGACGGCATGAAAACAGGTTGGAGCAATGCACGTGTTTTTTTATGTTGATCCCCATCCATCGCAAGGATGATTAATCCATCCCCACCAAAAAATGATCCCAGTCCATTTTTAATAAACCCACTTGTAAAGGTTTTGGCATCTGCAAGAGTTTTGCGAATATCTTTATACTTAAACAATACAAAGGTTTCATAAGTCTGGCGAACATCCGCATGGGTAGGCACATTTAATGCGCGCATAAAATCACCTTTCATCACAGGTTCTGTTTTGCGCTTTTCTTTGCATAATTCATAGATATCGACATCGGTGCCTTTGTAGTTCTTAGACAATGCCTTAAAAGCCGTTTCAAGGATATCGGATTGTTCTGGGAATGGCATATTGGTTTCTCCTGTTGGTCTCTGGATGCAGTCTGTGTAGGCTGGGCGACTAAGTTAAATTTTCTTGAGGTAGCGAAGTGTTCTTGAGGCGGCGATCGTTCCTGGCACGCCCGAAACACCCCCTCCACCTGGCCCTCCAGCGGAGCCAAATATTAAACCTGCGACGGGAAGCTCGCCCGCCAACCCCGCCGCGGGGCGCATAGAACCAGAGCGTAGCAGGGTAACATCGGTGTGTACAAAACACCCGCCAGGCACATTCAAACGCGCCTCTAATTGATCCGCAGATTCGACTCGCATACCGATAATTTTAGCATCTATATCGGGGAAAATTGTACGCGCCCATTCCAGACAACGTTCAACCGATTGTGGCCGTGCCACGTCCCACCCATCACGCGGACGCACGGGCCAAGCTGTTGGGTAAAAATATAGAGAATCTTGTCCATCAGGTGCCTGTGTGGGGTCGGCCGCCGTCGGTGTTGAAAACCAACAATAAGGGTCTTTTGGAATCTCCCCGCGACTGGCGGCAGCAAAGTTTTCAACGGCAGTTTCCCAAGACCCGATCATGACTGTCGGCAAACGCAAATCAATGCCGTCTTTACGCTCTTTTTGATGGTGTTCCCAATTGACCCGTCCATTAAGTGCCACATCCATGCGAAACGGTGAGGAGCCATGCGCGGCGCGCGGCGCGTGACGGACACGTGTGAGCAAATGTTCATCCATTTCACCGTCCGTTACCAAATTCATTGTGACATAAGGGTGACAGGCACCAATAACGGATTTCCCGGAGAAGAAACGCCCGTCTTCGGTACGGGCCCCTCTAACGGTTTTATTTTCCGAGACAATTTCACTTACAGAGGCATTTGTGATGACCGTTCCGCCTAATTCCTCAAACCGTGCAGCCAATGCATTTGAAAACATCTGCATACCGCCTTCTACACGCGCGAATCCGGTTGAATGCAAAATTGCGAACAATAAATATCCTAGCGAACTCGTATCTGTTGAAATAGGGCCCGCGCCCCCCGCAAACCCTGCGATCGCAGACCGTACTGCTGGATGTTCGAAGCGTTCCTCGGCAATTTGAACCGCAGACCCTGTCAGAAATGACAGTAAGTCGTCTTTAATTTTACGGTTTTTAAAGGCGTTTTTCGCCGCTGTATACATCGTTGACATACCCATACGCGAAGGGTCGGCTTTCATGATTGGGCCGACGATACTCGCTAGGGCTCCAAGCGTTTTTACAAATTCAACATAGGCACTTGCATCTTTTTTCGAGTATTTGCTAATTTCTGCGACGGTCCGACCAACGTCTTTAAAGAAGCAAAGCGACGAGCCGTCCGTATGTAAATAAGCATAGGCAGGATCGCATTCGATCATACGAAAACCGTGACGTTCCAAGTCTAGGTCTTTAGGGATCGTGCCTCCGCGCAAGGAGGCAAGTTCGAGTGCACAGCTATGAATAAGATGGTTGGGAGCCTCTGGTATTGCATAACTTGATGATGCCATGCCGCCAATTTTATGACTGGCTTCTAAGATAACAGGCTTCTTTCCAGCAAGAGCCAAATAACATCCAGCAACTAAGCCATTGTGGCCACCACCAACGATGACAACATCATATTTTTGTTCTTTTGCATTATGACCGCTCATATCATTATCCCCAATAGTATAATCACGCACCTTACAAAATACGGATTAACTTGAACTAGATTTGCCTAGTTTCGTTCACGAATATCTTACGGTATATAAGCTCAAAGTAATAGAGTGAGAAAGAGCAAACGGCGGCTAAGATGCGGCAAATCGTTTGACTCACAGTCAAATATATTTGTAAGATTTATAAGTTTAGCATGCTTTTCAACTTCTCAAAATGGGTCCAAGTGATATGTCCCTTCGCATTTCCCGATTTGGCAATATACTGTTCGTCTTGTTCTATGCGTGTAAACAGTATGGCCATCCGCCATGTCGCAAAGACTTCGTAATAATGCAGGTTTTCAACTGTCCGCCCTGTCATTTCTTCATACCGTTTAATAGTCTCGGACATTTCGGGTAGACCCGACATACGCGGGAAAGGTTTGTCGGAACGCCCGACACTCGTCGCCCAATCCATATGCGCAAACCACCCCAAGTCTGATTCAGGATCCCCAATACATGCCATCTCCCAATCTAGCACCGCTGCGACTTTAAAATCCTTGATGATGACATTACCTAGACGCGCATCCCCCCAACACAAAGAAAGATGTTTGGGGGCAAGTGCATTTTTTAAGAGCCAATCTCGTGTCGATTGTAATATTTCTGGCAAGGGTTCAACATTCAAAGCAAACACCTCTTCATAATACGCAATTTGCTTTTGCATAAATTCGATTCCGTCTTTGGGGACGCCCAAGAAATCGAGACCTGCACCATGCCAATCGAGCGTATGGATATCGGCCAATGCTTGTATAATACTCCACCAAACACTTGCCTTGTCGTCATCGTTTGCACCAAATAAAGGGCCATCAATGTGATAAGGTGGAAAATCGCTTGGCACCCATCCTGCAACCCGCTCCATAATATAGAGTGGAGCACCGGTCACCGAAGCATCCGTCTCCAGCCAGTGAACGGGCGGAACAGATAGGCCCGCCGCGCCCATTTTTTGGATCAATTTGTATTGCCCTTCCATATCATATGCATAATCAGGAAAAACTCTGAAGCCGCTGGGGGGCCAGCGGAGAATAAAGGTTTGGGAGTGTGGGTTGCCGTTTTGCTGCCAATTCACCTCTAAAAAATATGTCTCATTTGGTACGCCTGCACCGGGGCTTTTTAATTTGCAAGTTCAAGTGCCGTTGCGTTTGGCATTTTAGAATGAAGCCAAGTGTTTAACGTATCCGTTACTCCATCAAAATTCACTTTTTGATCAAAAACAGATGTTAGAAATTTTTCCGGATGTATCATGGAAGCAACACCAGACATTCTCTCTCCAGTTGTTTCCGCTATCACAAACATGGTCAAAGGTTTTGGGTGTTTGGTGGCATAACAGTTCATCATATTTACCTAGCATGCTTCACACCTATAAAATTCAACGCCCCAATTTCCCCTATTGTGGAACCGAGTCCACTTTATGTGCGCATACACGCATCTATAAATTTATTTGCGGGGAACCWCATGCTCAAGTTTCASGGCGCACCCAATCGGGAAATTGTGAGTGCAAAACACTATATRCGCAAGCCATCGTAGTTTGACTCAYAGTAAAACGCTAAAATGTGGGACNGAAMATATTCTGGAAACCCTAGGTTTTCCCTGCACCCGAAGAAGTAGAGCGCATGAGACGTGCCAAAATTCTYATCTCACTTGTAATATCGTGCATGTTTTCATCTGTGGGAACAACCGTTGCGCTAAGAGCGAAGCGTACAAAAAGCTCGGAAATGATCTTTCTGTTAATATTGGTGCCCAATTTTTTATCCCAGGAATCAAATACGGGGTCTAAAACACGCAAAACCCGCGATATAAAATGATCCATATTTTCGTTAAAATACTTTATAACAAATTCTGGCTCCGTTGCGAATAATTGCGAAGATACAGTCGTTTCACTATTGTTTAATGTAAACGCCATGAAGGCATGAAATATATCAGCAGGGTTNGAGAATGAACTGACCGCGCGCGCTACATTTTCATCCATKACGTCACGTAAGAACAAAGTCGCAGAAGCC
The DNA here is from genome assembly GCA_002733905.1 of Robiginitomaculum sp. GTDB lineage: Bacteria > Pseudomonadota > Alphaproteobacteria > Caulobacterales > Maricaulaceae > Robiginitomaculum_A. Next base: position 35,932 of record NVXK01000001.1, read on the forward strand.
ATTAARTCTTCTTTTGATTCGTAGTATCGGTAGAATGTTCCCCGAGAAATTCCCGCCTCATTACAGACGGTACGAACAGAAAGTTTTTTACTGCCATGTAACTTTAACACCCTGAATGTGGCTTCAAGTATTTCAGTGACAGTACGCTCTGACCGTGGGTCAGGGCGAGTAGCATGGTCCTTCACTACATTATGAACGCGTCGCTCCACCTCTGTTACATGAGCAGGGTCAGAAAATGGCCCCTCAATATCCACACGATTGGCCTGCCCGATTCCATCTCCCATTCTCATCCCTTTAGCTAACCTAACGCACCGAACCACTTTGCTCCACATTGCAGTTATGGTTGTTTCTTATTGCATAATATCCAATACAGTTGCGAGTGTTATTTTCTAATAAAATATCGGGCTCAAAAACTTATTTGGTAGCAACAGGACGGGCGCGGCCAAGTTTGTTAACGTCAAAGTGCAACAAATCAACAGAGTTTTTCCATCTGATTTTTTCCAAATCTTCTGAAGAAATATTTAAACCATCTGTTAAATCGTGGCGCACGGCATCAGAACCCCCAAAATTTGATCCATATAACAAACGATCTGCCCCCACAAGTTCGAGAACCGCTTGACGCATCACAGGTTCATGAAGTTCCAAGTCAAAGTAAAAGTTTGACATATAATCGACGAGAGCTTTTTTATTATGATATGTGTCCAAGTTTTTGTTGGTTTGATTTAAGCGCCCTAATTGATACGGCACATACCCACCACCATGGGTGATATAGACTTTCAAATCAGGGAAGCGGTCGAAAACACCACCATTTACCATATACCAAAAACATTTGGTTTCATCATATTGCATACCAACAATCGCGGTTGTTTCATAACGGTCCGTATTGGCGTCTTTTCCCCATGTTACAGATTGATTATATCCATGGACAAACATAGGTAAATCCAGATCACAAAGCGCTCTCCATACGGGGTCAAAGGCGGGATCATCAAATTCAAGGCCGCCAAAATTAGCGCCGCCAGCTACCAAGCCCTTCAAACCAACGTCAGTACAAGCCCGGCGAATTTCTTTCGCCGCTTCGATAGGGTTTTGCAAAGGGGCAGTGGCCCAACCAAACAAACGGTCTGGTGCTTGATCACAATATTCGCGGGTTACATCGTTTACTTTTCGTGCATAGGGAATCGCAAAATCTTCTTCAGCCCAATACATGTAGCAATGGGAAGGCACAGATACGACCTGCACATCCTGCCCTGCTTCGTCCATTTTTTTTAAYCGATTTTCAGCATTCGCCCATCCRGCAAAATATTCTTCAACAGATGGYGCATTGCCAGCTTCGACCATRGCRCGTTTTTCWGGTGARCCTAAAGATAAAATCCAATCTCCAACCCGTAGCTTCACGTCTCCATTAGGRTGCTTCTCGAAAAAAGGTCCCCAATGAGGATGCTGGTCATAATAGCCGGGTAGTGGCGCGTGGGCRTGTAAATCGATGAGCATAGTTTCCTCCAGCCATYAAATTCAATATCTATATGCAGTATGGAGGAATTGTATATATTAGYCAATTACGTTAAAAGTGTTCAATAAAAATTWTTGCAAAAATACCGCAYTTTTTGGCTATCGGCACCAANTTTTTACGCTGCTGGCAATAGAGTTGCTTTTCCTTGATCAAAATACGCCGTGATATCATTTAGGAGTAAAAGTTTCCCATCTTGGCCTCTAAATTTTCCAGATGCGCGCCCCAGTGCACCCATATGYAATGAAAACCCTTTGAGTTGATAAAASCCAAATAAACATCTTGACCAAATACCAGCCTCCATAACCAACTCCCCTCGTGAAGAGTTAATCTCAATATGCCAGCGTACAGGGTATGAGACATTGCTAATGGGGTCGTTCCAGTATTTTAATGGTTTTATTACAACTTCATCAGGGCCAAATTCTTCGATAGYATCGCCCAGATACACCCGCGCAGCATATGTGCCTGTGTCCCCGACTGCATGGCAAAACATTTTAAAGTTTTCACTAAATACCCATCCCCATAGATATCCCGGTGTGTGGCTGAGCAAGGAAATGACATCTTTGTTTACGCCAAGACACATACGCTCGCGGACGGCCCATGCCTCATCAAGAACATAAGTTTTTCCTTGATAGCTGACCTGCCCCTCGGCCTTTGCCAATAATTCATTGCCGGCAATACCGGATGTGGAGAGCTGGTCCCACGCACCCCGGTACGGCAGAGCCTTACCAATCCCCCTTAAGCGAATATCAATATCGACCCCAAGATGCTCCCCTTTTATTTCCCAAAAAGGAGGTTTGCAAATGGTTTGCCGGTTGCCCGCGCACCAGATGACGCTGTCCCCTTCTGACTTGATTTCGAAATTTGTAAAAGCGCTGACAGGGTCAAGGCGGTTGCCCACGAAAGCATTATCAGTCATGGTTCTGTTAGAGCTGTCATTGACCAGAAAATTTGTTTGCAGCAAGGCAGCGTCCTGAACACTCCAAACCCGTCCGCCCACATGGTAAATTGTACTCGTAACAAGAATATCCAAATCCCCGCAACGGCCAAAAACACCGATTCCAATATGATCTTGAAAATGTTCGGCTCTATCAGCTGCGGATAGTACCTCAGTATGACTATCCTCATCCTTTGCCGTCACATTGAACGGTTTTACACCAATAACGCCCATATTGCCTCTCTTTATCTAAAGGTAATTCCGCCGTCGACAGCGTATTGCGACCCCGTTACAAAAGAGGCTTCGTCGGACAAAAGGAAACAGGCAACAGCGGCGACTTCTTCAGCTGTGCCAAGACGTTTAAGTGCTGCAGTTTGTGAAAGGCGTTCTATAGTCGCTTTTTGCGCTACGGAGCTTGCACCTGTCGCCGCAAAAAAATTTGTAGAAATCGGCCCTGGTGCGATCGAGTTTACACGAATGTTCTTCGGGGCTAATTCTGCCGCCCAACACCGAGCAAGGCTTGTAACAGATGCTTTTGTTGCGGCATAAACGCCCCCCATCGCATGTGCAGAATGGGCCGCAATTGAAGCGGTTAGTAATATACTTGCCGCCGGATTGATCAGGGGGAGCAGTGCCTTCATTTGCAGAACAGGGCCGCGTACATTAATATTATTCATGCGATCAAACATTTCTGCTGTTGTCGTCTCGATTGGCGTACCACCACCGAAACCTGCATTTAGAAAAAGGCCGTCCAACTTAATGTGTTCCGCCCGTAAAATTTCTGCTAATTCATCAGCAGCCTGGGGAGCTTCTGCATCATTCATAAGTACAAGGCCGTCTCCCCCAAGAAATTTACGCGCCTCATCAAGATGAGGTTTACGCGTTCCGGTAATGATAACTTGCCCGCCCTCGGAAACAATACGAGACGCAGTTGCCAAGCCTATGCCGCTTGATCCTCCAGTAATGAGGGCCGTCTTCCCGTCAAATCTCCGCATAACATCCTCCATATTTTTATAGTTTTTTGTCCGCAATCCAAGCACCAACACCAACATTAAACAAGAATATTTCGGTCGATTCATAGACCCCGTTGGCAACGAAAGGGTCTGCATTTGCGAAGCTCCCTGCCGCTTCCAAATCGCTCGCGTTAATGACCATTGCGCTCCCGACTGCAGGCTGTTCTGGTTGAAAACGTAGAGCACCACCAATCATAAAGCGGTCCTTATTGTCTTCCGCATATTTCAGATGAGCTTGCATCACCTCAAGACGTTTAGCTAAACTATCAGGCGCATCACGACGAATAATGAGATATAAATTTGCCATCAAGTATTAAGTTCCGCCTCGCGGCGTTTGCCTTCTTCAATAAGCTCCATTTTTAGTTTTGGATAATAATTGATTTGCCCTTGCATACCACCTGCGACATCAATTGAAGCCGCACTAATGAAACTTGAGAGATCGCTTGCGAGAAATAAAGTTATATTTGCAACTTCTTCAGGCGTGCCAAAACGTCCAAGCGGGACTGGTTTTAATACAGTTTCATAAAATTCATCACGGGTAATTGTCTGCGGCATTTGTTTGTAATGACGTTCCCATTGCCCCGTATCAATCCACCCCATGTTTAACGAATTGACTAGAATATTATCAGGCGCCAACGCCTGCCCCAAAGATCGGGACAAGGCAATTCCGGCTGCGCGGTTCGAGACCGTAGTAAACCCTCCTGGTGGAGCTTGTGTCCCATTCAGCGCATTAATATTTATAATCCGTCCCCATTTTTGCGCCTGCATATGTGGGCTACAGGCCTGAACAAACCTAAAGTGGGCAACTTGTAAAATATTCGCATGTTCTAAAATGTCCTCAGGCTCCAGAGTTTGGAGATTACCAACACGACCTTGGCCCGCATTATTGACAAGAACATCAACACTGCCCCACGCAGTCGCGATTTCATCTACAAAAGCGCGAACAGCTTTGGTATCACCGACGTCTACTGACCGAGCAATAACGGCCTGCGCGCCTAAAGTTTCCAACTCCCCTCCCATGGAAGAAATAGCATCTTGTGTACGCGCACAAACTGCAACGCGAGCACCCTCTCGCGCAAAGGCCTTGGCTATAGCGGCACCAATGCCGTGCGAAGCGCCAGTAACAATCACCCGTTTACCAGTGAGATTAATGTCCATGCTTTATTCCTTTTATTTTTATGTTCCAAGTTCAGGTGTAGCGGCCCAACATGCCAAAGAACTCCACAATGTATGGCGCGTTTGCGCAAAGTTATGGTTATGGGCCGAGTCTTCCAGGCGTAACAACGTAATGTCTCGGGACGATTTAAAATGTGCGACTTCGCCTAACGGGTCTGGACTAATATCCACATCACCAAAGCACGTAAAAACAGGGCACGTTATTTCTCCCGCTTGCTCGCGGACAATCCCAGCTGTCATACCGTCAATCGCTAAACTTGACGGCGTTAAAGATACACCCTCATCATCAATATCGATAAGAGAGGANGGCACATTTGGCATGTGAAAAATCGGACGCATCATATGCCTATCTGTTGGTAGATATGCGGGCAGTTTTTTTGGCACTGGCAATTGGCTCGGATCAAAAGACAGGCCTGTATTCGTCCACCCCAAGAATGCAACCTTGTCAAAAACCATATGGSTTGCCTGCCATTGRGTYAAAAYCATCCCCCCTAAGGAATGCCCAACGCCAATTTTYATTGYGTMATGTAGCGCYSGCTCCCATTCGCCCRYCTYGGATCTTTCMARAAAATCWTCKAAAGCGCTTTGATGTAGATYKGCKACATTTTCCCGCGTCAAAAGACCWACATTATCTGGCTGCGCGCTCGCCCCCATTCCYGGGTGRTCRATGGCCAAAACGGCGAAGGATTGCYTRGCCATTTCCGCCCCAAAACTATAGCCTTCATGTTCGGCGAAAACACTRTGATAATAGGATTTTGTATAACTGGCTCCCGCTAAACASACAATAAGCGCTCGTGGTTTTGTCTTTGGCAARAACAGCCAYGCGCTCAAAGTTATAGACCYTAATGCCTTYAGCCCAATATCGGCATTCAAATCGATAAGRTATGGATGCAAGGCGCTCATRAAAGAACACTCRAGTTGGATTTTTGTACAGTATGCATATAAAATTATATACACTAATGCGAAAAGTGTGCAATACTTTGATTGCGTATTTATTCTTCCGGGATCACTAAAATCGAGGACAGCACGAATTTTATCGAATATTCACGCCACTTGGCGATGCCTTCCGAAGACGACAAATCGAACCCAAGTAATCCAGACAACATATACGCATTATAAAAACCTCCCAATGTGGCCATTATCGCCATCGCTGGAAACAGTTCGGGGTTTGTATCAGGGCGGAACGCACCGCACGCTATTCCGCGTTCAATCACGAGGGTCATTTTTTGTTGCAATGGATGCGCCAAATTTGGAAAGCGGCCAAAATTTTGCCCATGCTCCTTATGAAATGCGATAGCTTCTTGAGCAAGGGCAGGCACAGTCGGGTCATTTTGATATTGGTCAAATGCGGCTTCTAATATTTGACGCATTGCGGCGGACGGGCGCAAACTCTCCAGGTCAATTTTCATCAGTGCTTTCAGAATTGTTTCAGCATTTTCATCCAATACAGCCGCGAACAAACCATGTTTGCTCTTATAATAATGATATAAAAGCTGCTTAGTCACACCCGCTTCCTGAGCAATTTTTTCCATAGGAGCGTTTTGCAGCCCCATGGTGGAAAACACGAATTGAGCTGCCTGAATAATTCGCTCGAGAGTGTCCGCCTTGCTTGTCATTTTGCGGTTCCTCACCAGTCTCAGTAATGCCTAAAATCAGCATAAGACTGTAATTGTGTTTGACCCAGAGTCAAACGATGAAACCAAGCTTGGACTGTAAACCAAGGCCTATCCACGTATAGTTACGCATATGCGATAGTTCGAGGAAACGTTTTCATAACGCCTTCCCCTCACCTTAGGAGACACCATGATACATTATGACAAAATTCCTCAACGTGGAGATTTCAACTTCCAAACACTTGTTGGCCCACATAAAGTTAGCGGGAAAGCTCTACATGATACGCGTGGTTTTTTCGGACTAAATTATTCTAAAACTTCAGCCTTCGGGTGCCTTTATAGTGATGATGGTGAAACGTTCGCCGCAGTGCGATCTTTACTTGGGCCCCAAGGCGTTCCCAACCCGATTACATTTTTATACCTTTCAACTCTCATTGATGGCAAGAACATCCGTATCGATAAAGAATTGGGAGCAAAACAAGCCATGACACTTTATCCGCAAACCGCATTAGATGGTGATATTGCCTCTTGGAAAAACCTTGAGGACGATGAAGGTAATTCCTGGCATATTACGGCATCCGGGGATTCATTCTCTTGGCATGAAGAGGGCCTGTATAGCCTTAAGGGCAAGCTACTTGGTCAGGGTATGCAGTGGTATTTGCCAGGTGTCGATTGGGGCACCTTTTATGTTTCACAAGTCTATGCCGTTGAAGGTGTATGCCAAGGACGCAACGTCAAAGGCTGTATTGCTATGGATCAAATTTATATGGCAGAAGGTGGTGCAATCCACCACAAAAAAGATTTGATCGTTAATAATAATATGCATGTTATTTGGTGGACATTTGCAAACATTTTTAAAGATGGCAGTTATGAATTCGGCTCAATCATGGTCGGCCATGACAATTTAGGATTCGCAATTATTACCAATCAAGACGGCAAAGTAACATCGACATCAAATATTGAAGGCCTTGTTACCCACAAAGAAAATAGCTATTTCGCCAAAACAGCTAAAATCGTCATTGAAAATGGTGACGAGTGGGAATTCCGCCCCGATGCCAAAGACGAAATGATTGATTTCGTCGGCGGTTTTCCTGTCACGGCTCAGCAATGTGGTCAATGGCGTAGAGTTGGCGATGAGCGCGAACTTGACTACTGGCTAGGCTGGGGAGAAACCGATCGCCGCAATGGTACTGCACGCAATGTATTTGGTAGTGATCTATAAGCTTGCGGTCAAACAGGAAGCCTAAATCATGATTGGCAAAATCAACAGAGGGGCTCAGGCTCATATTCTGGGGGCAGGCATAGCTGGCCTATCTGCCGCTGCGGCTATCGCTCCCTATTTTGATGCAGTGGTAATTTTCGAAAAAGACGATATTGATAACCGTACAGATGTCAGAATGGGCGCAATTCAAGGTGCGCATATACATACCATGTTGCGAGGCGGGGAAGCGGGGCTTGAAAAATTACTGCCAGGGTTTCGCAATGAACTCCTTCTCGCTGGCGCTGTCGAACTTGATATGGGGGCGGACTATGTAGGCTTTGATGCTGGCGTGAAAAGAGAACAGCGTTTTTTGGATATGCCCGTTGTCATGATGAGCCGCCCTGGCTACGAGCGGGTCTTAAGAAACCGAGTTTGTTCGATTGCGAATATACGCCTCATAACCCGTGCACGTGTCGAGACAGTACAGTTCAAAAACAACAACACCGTAGTGTGCGTTTCCAGAAATGGAAAGACTAAAGACTGGATTGCCGACCTTGTTGTTGATGCGCGTGGTCGCGGCAGCACCATACCGAGTGAGTTAAAAACGGCTGGATTTGGAGATGTTCCTGAAAGCGAACTCGGCATTCAAATGTGTTATGTGAGCGGTCGATTCAAGCGCCCGAAATCGAAACTGAATTCCAAAACTGCAATGCTTGTTCGCCCTGAACCGCCAAATTGCCATTACGGTATTGTTTTCCCGATCGAGGGTGGTGACTGGATGATCACGTTAGGCGGTCGCCGTAAAACAGTGCCTCCGAAAGACTTGGACGGGTTTTTAGATTATGTACGCGCACTCGGCGTACCCGAATTTTACGATTTTATTGAAGGGGCTGAACTCGTCGGTGATTTGACCCGTTACCGCAAGCAGACATCCTTTTGGCGGCACTATGATCAAATGGATGAATTCCCCTCTGGGTTTATGCCTATTGGGGACACGACAACCAGTATTAACCCCACTTTTGGTCAAGGTATGACCCTTGCCGTTTTTCATGCTGTGGCATTAGGAAACGCACTAAAGTACCACGCCCCAAATACCACAAAATTCAGAACATTGTTTTGGCAAGAGGCGATGCRGGCGAGYGCRACGGCATGGRGWCTTTCGAGTGCMACCGATTTACAATATGATTGGGTGAGCGGAGATAGACCTGATGATTTTGCGCAACGTATTGCGTTCTCAAAAGGCATAAAACTATTAGCCAACGACGATTTAGAAATTCAAAAGCTGGTGATGGAAGTTTTCCATATGGAGAGGTCTGCGGATGTATTAMGCTCTCCCGAGTTCATACAAAAAGTCACAGAAAAACTAACAGWGTAGACCSATCCCTTTTACMTCATTTCCAGGAGCGGCCGGACTTCAGGTCTTCGAGCATTTTGCGGGATGGTTTCAAATCTCCAAAAAAGAAGTCTATTATCCTCGTATTTCTTTSAACACGTTGGCGGCGCGCCTGTGGCGATGTCAAAGGGTCCATAGACGTGGRMTCSACATCRAAAACYTGTGTMGGWCCGTCCTGAATMACAYCCAAWGCCCACTYTGCAATTTCATGTGGTSGCGCCAGATASACTTCGCCRGATTTAACGCCCCGCATCTCCATTAACCCACGGAGCTTGGCTGTATCTGTTGCGCCTATCGCAAGGAAAACTGCATCTACGCCTTTTGGTTTCAATTCTGCCCAGATGGATTCGATAAGATTAAGAGCATATCCCTTGCTCGCACTATACACGCTAATGCGGCCTGCGCCGTTAAACCCAGAATCAGAACCGACTACGACCAAACCGCCGCGTTGTCGTTTTACAAACCGGCGCGCGAAGTTATGTAAGGTCTCGGTCAGCAAGCCAACATTTCGGCTTATCAATTTATTCCAATCCGATATATCTGCATCCACAAAACGGGAGGCGACAGTGTCCCCACCCGCATTGACTATATAAAGCCCTACATCAATTTCATCTGCAACCGCATAAATGCGAGCCGCCGCATTTTCATCCATTAAATCTATGACGTAATATTGTGCCTGCACACCATATTCAGACATAAGGGCATTTGATAAATCTTTCAAAACATCTTCGCGCCTTGCAATCAGGGCGCAATTTAACCCTTTACTGGCGGCTTCGTGGGCCAAGGCCGCACCAAGTCCATCTGATGCCCCAGAGATTAAAACCCATGGCCCATACTTTTGCTTAAATGTATCCTTTAATAATTTCGGCATAAAGTCACCCTGCACTCATAATATATTGGTTGGCGTATAAAAAACGCGCCCTTGCTTTGTAGGCAAAGGCGCGCTCATTCTTTAATAAATAGAGAGACTAGAAGCGAACCGTTGCCTCTGCACCCCAAAATCCAGGAGCCCCACGGAACGCGCTCGTATACCCGAGTGAGTTGTTCAAATCGAGAATATAAGTATTATATTCAGTATTGCCAACATTCTTACCAAATACAGCTAGTTCCAAATTATACTGATCTAACTTTAGAGCCGCACGCACATTCAAAATGCCGTAGCCTTTCTGGACATCACGATCTAAATCAATAGTATCAAAATACACATCACCTTTATAACCATAACTAACGTTAGCGACCAGTTCGCCAAAGCTAAGAGGTGCCGTGACCGTCGCATACATATTATATGTATAATCTGCAGCATAGGTAAACGGTTCCGCACTACGGTCAACACCATTATCGTCAAAAACATCATATTCTGGGTTTAGCAAGCCTAGTGACCCACCGAAGCTAAAATAATCATTTGCAACGACATCTACTTCCGCTTCAAAACCTGTAACTTTGGCCTCGGCTGCGTTTGTTGTTGTTGCGGTCGGGGCACCATTAATCACGATAACAGCTGTCCGTTGAACATTTTTATAATCCATTACGAAGGCTGAAAAATTTGCGCGAACATGATTGTTTAGGAATTGTGTTTTCAAACCCAACTCATAATTTGTTACTTCTTCGGGTTCATATGCTGGTGCAATTATACGATGATTGAACCCGCCTGCACGTGTTGCACGACTTGTTTTCACATACCCAAATACGTCATCGGAAATTTCATAATTAAGGCCAAGATTATAAGACAAATAATCATATTTCACTTCTCGAGACAACGCACATCCGCCTGGCGTATCTGATTGCGTTAGCGTACACGTTGTGCCGTCTGGTGCCAGCAGGCCCATAGAAAGAGCCCGTGTATCCCATGTGTATCGTAGACCCGCATTTAAGGTCAGATCGTCTGATATTGAAAAATCACCTTCACCATATACAGCGAATGAATCATTCTCAATTTCGCCAACAGTTACAGCGGTTGAACTTGTTGTGACATCATCATTATGCTCTGTGAAATAAAACGCCCCCGTAATCCACTGCAAGTTCCCAGTTTTACCATAAAGCTGGAATTCTTGCGTAATTTGCTTATCCTGATCATTATCTTGTTCATAAGAAATACCCGTTGGAATTACAATCCCCGGCACAGGCAATGGTGGTGATGGGAGGACAGTATATGGGCCTGCAATTTCCGGATTCGGTGTCCCCTCAACATCAGTTAAAATATTGTTATGGACGCTCCGAATAGCGGAGATAGATTTAAACTTTACATTGCCAAGCGTTGCATTCAGTGTCGCGGACAATCCTTGAGCTGTGATATCTTCAAAAGTATCAGTTGCGGAAAAATTGGAATAAAAATCCGTTGGGATGTAGTTTGCATACCCTAAGAAAGCACCCGATAGCCCTGCTGGGTTGACATCCACGAGTGCTGCGATTGGGCCATTACCCTTACGTGTAAAAGTATCACCTGTTAGTGTTAAATCCCATTTTGCGGCTTCAGGCGCAAACCTAATAACACCACGGAGATAGTTTGATTCCAGATCAGCTAACTCTCTGCCGCTATAAACACTTTGGCCAAATCCAGAATGTTCACCATGTTTGAAACTAATACGTGCTGCGACTTCTTCACCCTTCAAAGGGACATTCACATGACCAAGAATATCACGAGTGTCATATTCGCCAATACGTGCAGTCAAGCGCCCACTAAATTCCCCATCAGGAGTAGGGCTCGTAATATTTAAAGCACCACCTGTTGTATTACGGCCAAAGAGCGTACCCTGCGGTCCACGCAAAACTTCGACCCTCTCAACATCAACCAATTCCAGGAGACCAAGTGATGAACGCGCAGAATAAACGCCGTCCACATAAATGCCTACAGCTGGATCCGAAGCAGAAGTATTCTCAACGCCTGCCATGCCGCGAATTGAAACCCCTGCGCCTGAATTGCCGTTTAGAGGCTCAATCGTTACGTTTGGAGCGCTATACTGAAGCGCGTCGACATCATTGATTTGTCGTGTTTCCAGCATCTCAGTGGTCAATGCGGTCACAGCAACTGGTGTCGTTTGCAAGCTTTCCTCGACACGGCGAGCTGTTACTACAATTTCATCCAAAACTTTACCTGTTGTCGATGTTTGTGCCTGTGCCATTTGAGGCAAAATAGCGATCGCTAACACGGCGTTCCCCATTAACACAGTTGCGGACATAAGTGCTCGTGTGGTTATTTTCGGTATATTCATGATTTCCTCCCTTTTATATTGATTGCACAATTAATTGTGCATTTATCTATTGAGTGTTCAATATTTACGTTAATATTAGACACTATTTGAGAAAGTGTTCTAAATGTCAACCCCTCTTTCATGTCCTTGGTATTTGCATTAGAATAGATGCAAAAACATCACAGCCCCTATTTAGCCAAAATCAGACAGTTAGAACCAGCCGAATGCCATATAGGCGCCCTACTCCTTTCTAATAGCCAGGGAATTCAAAAGGTTTGTAAAATATTGGATGCTATCAATATAATTGATAATTTTATTGAACATTAAGTCATAATATGTTTAATATATTGAAAGCTTCGTTGAGGCAATCGGGTTGATTGCGTGCGTTACGTGGCGCGCCTAGGATCCGAAAGTACTTCGTAGGACGTATATTATACTAGAAAGGAAATATTATGAAAATGGAAGACATGATTCTCGTCAGTGTTGACGACCATCAAATTGAGCCAAGAGGCGCTTTTGATCGCCATATGCCCGCAAAGTTCAAAGGTCAGGCACCAAAGAACACAAATATCGACGGACGTGACGTTTGGGTTTTTGATGGAAAAGCTTGGGGCTATATGGGACTTAACTCGGTTGTTGGCCGTCCAAAAGAAGAATATGGCATGGAGCCGCTAAGTTACGATCATATGCGTGCAGGTACGCACGATGTTAAGGCGCGTGTGGATGATATGAGCGCTAATGGGATTCTTGGTTCCCTTTGTTTTCCAACGTTTCCGGGCTTTGCGGGGCAAAAATTTCAAGCTCATCCTAACAGAGAATTATCACTTGCAGCCATGCAAGCCTATAATGACTGGCATGTGTATGACTGGTGTGGGGCCGCACCGGGCCGTTTCATTCCAATGATCATGGTTCCGTTATGGGACATGCAAGCCGCTGTTGCAGAGGTGAAACGCCACGTTAAAAATGGCGTACACGCGATCACTTTCCCAGATAACCCGGCAATGCTTGGCTTCCCTTCTATTCATAATGAATACTGGAATCCTTTGTGGAAAGTTTGCTCAGAAAACAAAGTTGTTATCAATTGCCATATCGGAACGGGTACGCATGCCCCACATGCATCGGACGAATCTCCAATTGACGCATGGATTACTTCAATGCCTATATCTATTGCCAATAGTGCGGCAGATTGGATTTGGGGACCAATGTGGAAAAAATTCCCCGATTTACGTATGGCACTTTCAGAAGGAAGCATCGGCTGGATACCCTATTTGTTAGAACGCGCTGATTTCACCAGTCAACATCACGAAGCGTGGACACATGCTGACTTTGGCGGCGAAAAACCGAGTGATCTCTTTAAACGTCATATTATCACTTGCTTCATCGAAGATAAATTCGGGTTGCAAAATCTTGAATTCATGAACGAAGATATGGTGTGTTGGGAATCTGATTATCCACATTCTGACTGTACATGGCCATATTCACCAGAATCAGCATGGGAAAGCGTTGGTCACTTGACAGACAAACAGATCAATAAGGTTACACATTTGAACACAATGCGTGAATACTCTTACGATCCGTTCAAGTACTTCAAACGCGAAGACTGCACAGTTGCGGCCCTACGCGAACAAGCAAAGCATGTTATAATTGAACCTAGAAGCCTTGGTGGTGCTAAACCTGAAGGGCAAGGCGAACGTATTGTCACGTCCGGAGATATCAACAAGATGTTTGCAGCTGCAGGTGCAGAATCTGCTCTTTAAAAAGCAGTAACATCTAGCAATAAAAAGGGCTGAAGAAAATTCTTCAGCCCTTTTTTTATGTCATGCTATTTGATATACTCACATTACGGATAATTCTGGGGGCTTTGAATCATATCCCGGCAGATGTAACCCACCGTCAACATTGATCATTTCCCCTGTAATATAGCTACTCATTGCCGAACATAAAAACACGACAACCGGCCCAATATCATCTTCTGGATCTCCGTTTCTACAAAGCGGTTTGCGAGCCGCCGCTTTCTCTTCAAAATTTGGGATTTGTTCTGCAAGCTGGTAAAAAACAGTGCCCCTTGCTGCGGGTGCGATCGCATTTACATTAATATTAAAGCGCCCCCATTCAGCGGCCGCGCTTCGCGTCAATCCCAGAACAGCACTTTTGGTCATGTTATAATCAGCATGACACCAAGCGGCTACATCTGCATCGATAGAATAAAAATTCACAATTTTACCACCACCGCGTTTTTTCATACTGGGCAAAGCGGCACGCATAGCCCACCAAGATGCCCAAAGACCGGAATTAAGCGTGTTTGCCAACATTTCATCTGTTTTCTTCTCAAGGACAACATGGGGTGATAATGCAAAAGCATTATTGACCAAAATATCTATCCCGCCATAGGTTTCAATACAGTGGGTAACAGCCGCCTCGACATCTTCTTTAATGCACACATTCGTTTTTATGAAACAAGCCTCGCCCCCCAACTCATCAATGAGTTCTTTAACAACGTGACGACCATTTTCCTCATTGATTTCAGCAACAACGACCTTAGCGCCCTCTTGAATGAATTTACGCGCAACTCCGCGTCCAATCCCTGCGCCAGCTCCTGTAATTAAGGCAACTTTGTCTTTTAATAACCCAGCCATAAATTTTCCTTAATCATCCAACCCAAGTAATTCTTCAGGTGTTTTCACGCTTGGGCCAAGTATCGGCCCGACAAGTTCATGCCCCCAAATGCTTAGCTTTTGAGGGTTAAGCTCAAAAGCATCACCAGGCCATGGCTCGTGTTCGGCAATGGTTTCAACAGCAAACCCAGAAGGACTGAAATGATAAAATGATAAATGAGGATCTTGACTGTGTTGCCCGAGCGTCATCAGCATTTGGAGCTTCTCTTTTTTAACAAGATCGTATGTTTCCCCAACGTCACGAATATTGTTAACAAATATGCCAATGTGTTGGATTCCCATTCGCCCAGGCGCATGGCCAATTCCAATATCATGGCTAGTTTTGTCGTTTAACTTTGCACGGAAAAATCCAGTTTTACCTTTTCCAGCTCCCCAACCATACCATTTCATTCCCATTGTCTTGAGGAAAAAATCTTCAACCTCTTGATCAAATTTTGGTGACATTAGGACAACATGGCCGAACCCACGCTCGTCCATAGCAAATCCAGTATGTGCGCGTCCGGGTACAAAGGAAAGCGGGTGGAATTTTTGCCCATAAAAAATTTCGTGTTGAAAGCCTATTGGGTCTTTAAAGCGCGCGACTTCTCTAACGCCACGAATTTCACAAAGGTCTACATCGCCAATTTCGACGGCAAACCCATCTGCTTTTAATTTTTCGATGGCAGCCAAATAGGCAAGCCGTCCAACCGCTTCCCAGCCCATATAGGCAACACGGTCTATTTTTCCGGGATGTAAGGCAATACGGTGGCGCCGATCATCCATACGTAAATACAACGAATCTTTATCGCCTTCAGGATTTTCACCAATGCCCATCCCGAGGATATTAGGCCCGTAGTCGCGCCATGCGTCAACATGAGGTGTCTCAAATCCAATATAGCCAATTCCGCGAATATCCATTTTACTCTCCTTTAATTACTGTTCGTGCTCATAAAATTATGCCCAAACTACCCAGCCGTCATGCCACCATCGACAACAATGTCTGATCCGTTCCAATAGGACGCCGCGTCTGATGCTGCGAATAAGATCATTTCGGCAATATCCTTTGGTACGCCCGCGCGCCCTATCGGTATTGCCTGTTCCAGTGCGTTGCGAACAGCAGGATCCGCAAGGGCGGCCTTCGTTCCGGGGGTCAAAACAAAGCCAGGGCTAATGCTGACCGCACGAATGCCGTAGGCGGCACCTTCTAGGGCGAGTTGACGTGTTAATGCGACAATCGCGCCTTTAGATGCCGCGTGTGCGGCAATCCCCGCGGCTCTAGAGGCGTGATGACCTGCGATAGAGGCGATATTGACAATCACGCCGCCATTTGGTGCGGTCTTGGAACGTTTCAAGTGCGGCCAAGAAAACTTGGTTGTATAGAATAGACTGTCTAATTCGTTGCGTATTGTGAAATGCCATTCGTCGATTGTAAGGTCGTCCATCAGGTTAAACTTTGCCGCCGAAGCATTGTTCACCAAGACATCGATCCGTCCTGTTTTAGCAATTATTGTTTCCACCCAATCGGCAACTTGAACAGGATCGCCTAAGTCGACTGGTGACGGAACCATTTGGGTACCGACGCTTTTTGTTAAATTCGCCGTATGTGAATTCGTATCCGTATCAATATCCGCCCCGAATACGATGGCGCCTTTTGAAGCAAAGCGCAAAGCCGTTTCGCGCCCTAACCCTCCGCCTGAGCCGGTGATTAACACTATCTTGTTTTGAAACGTGCTCGTCATTAGGCGAACGTAATAGCCATTTGAGGGCAAGCTTCCGCCGCTTCGACGGTTTCCCCTTCAAGCCCCTCAGGAATGGTTTCAGTTAAGAGAACAACGATTCCAGCATCATCTAATTCAAAGACCTGTGGGCATATTTCTTTACAAACGCCATAACCACAACATAGGTCCTGATCAATTAAAATCTTGCGTGGCGATGCCGCCTGTTTATCTTCTGTCATGTCTTGATTCCCTGTAAGAGTTGGACGCGGGTCTAATATTTTTCTTTTACATATTGCATTTTTCATACACATATGCAATATATGTTTAAAAAATAAATACACTTCAATTCTGACATTATCTATGGGAGCACACTATGCGTAAAGCCGGACCACCGCCATCGAACCCTAAAGGGCCTCGCCTTTCGGATGGGAAAACAATCGGAGATTTATTTAATCTCGATCGTAATGAAGTCGCGATGCGCGTTTTATCTGATCCGGAAATATACGATTTGGAAATGGAAAAAATCTTCAGTAAAACTTGGACCCTATTAGGCCATGAAAGTGAAATTCCGAACAAAGGTGATTTCGTCCTTAGAGACATTGGGGCCGATCAGGTTATTGTAACACGTGACAATAAAGGCAAAGTCAATGTTCTCCTCAATGTTTGCCCTCATCGTGGCATGCGGGTCTGTACTACTGATTCAGGGAATAAAAGAGCCCACAAATGTATTTATCATGGTTGGGCATTTCAAAACAATGGAGATTTTATTGGCGCGCCAATTGCAGAAGAAAAAATGCATGGATGCAAGATGGAGAAGTCTGAATTAGGCCTCCAACATGCTAATACGCATTTATATGGTGGATTGATTTTTGCCTGTTGGGATCATGACGGCGAAACCTTCGAAGAATATTTGGGTGAGATGAAATGGTATTATGACATGTTATTCTGCCGCACGGACGGTGGACTAGAAGTCGTCGGCCCTCCACAACGTTTTATTGTGAATGCAAACTGGAAAACGGCTTCAGAACAGGCTGCTGCAGACGGCTACCATACAGTCACATTGCATGCATGGCTGGGTGAACTTGCGAAATTCAATGAAGGTGACATTGCTGCGTCAATGTATGGTACAGAGGTCACTTCACGCATGGGACATGCATTACGGTGCCAACCCGTTGCCAATAAGTTCAAACAGGCGGCGAAAGGTTTTGCGGATGGCTCTTTAACATTAGAAGATAAACTCGCCCTTTTACCCCCCCCAGGTGTCACCAAAGAAATGCTACCGCAATTGAAGAGGCATTTGTCAAAAGAGCAGCTTGAATTACTGGTAGACCAACCGCCTCAGGTTGGAGGTATGTTCCCTAATATTTTGGTTGCATTTATCTACGCACCACAGCCAGATGGAACGATTTTGGGTCTAACTTCGTTGCACTCTTATGTACCACGCGGCCCTGACAAACTTGAATTCACTAACTGGATTTTTGCAGAAAAAGACGCCTCACCCGAGCACAAAGCGCTCGTGCGTAAGGTTACAATTCAAATGCTTGGTACGTCTGGCATGATTGAACAAGATGATTCTGATACGTGGCCACATATGACGATCAATTCTAAAGGCCCTCAAGGTCGCGACATGACGATGAAATACCAAGCCTTAAACACGAGAGAGCGCCCCAAAAGCTGGCCTGGCCCTGCTGAAGCCTATGAGGGATTTACGAGCGATGACACCCAATGGAATTGGTGGCTTCGCTGGTATGATTTGATGACCGCAGAATAGAAAAACTCGAACCTGCTACATTCATGACAACAAGGATATACTAATATGTCAGATACGAAAAAAGAAATAACGGGTACGTTAGTCCGACCGAATAAAATTCCAGTGGGATCAGAAATTCATAACCGGATTACAGAAACATTGTATGAAGAAGCCCTAATGCTGGACAATATGCTAGTGTTGGAATGGTCGTATTTTGTGACGAAAGACATTAGCTATACGGTGCCGTTACGGGCCACACGATTGCTCGAAGAATCTGATAAAAGTATCGTGCGTTCTATGATGCATATGGACGAAGATTATAATTCATTGATGATGCGCGTGGGGCGCCTTACGCGCACAAAATCCGCTTTTGCAGAAGATCCTCCGTCACGAACACGGCGTTTAATCACAAATATTTTGGTGGACAGCACAAATAAACCAGATGAGTTTGCAGTGACGAGTTACGGAATTCTCACCCGAAATCGGTATGAAGAACATAATACGCAGGTTGTGAGTTTCGTGCGCCACGACATTCTTCGCGAGATTGACGGAGAGTTAAAACTCGCTAAGCGTGAGATTATTGTAGATTTCGCAGTTCTCGGCACCCAAAATTTGGCTATTTTCCTGTAGACCTCCTTTCTTGGAAAACCTTCGCACTCTACTTTCTTCAGGCAGAATAAAATAGGCTAGTATGAAATGACAAAAAAATCGAAAAATGATCTCATCACTAAAGCRTTTCAAGGYGTAAGYGATAATTAYCGWGGYACTACAGACRAYCCYCATRCGCTCTATAAAAAAATGCGYCARGAAACACCCGTGTATGAGGGYAAYTTGATGRCYGARTTAGGTGTMCCTTCTATTGCRGGACACGAYGTRAATAGAAAAACCTTCACCCTRTTTTGCTATAAYGATGTYATGACAGCCYTGCGTGAYAGTAAAACATACACAAGTGGTTTTATTGCTGARGGTTTGGGCGCTTTTTTTGACGGATTGATTTTAACAGGCTTAGATGGTGCCCCTCATAAACGGGCGCGCAAGTTGTTAGCCCCCATTTTCACGGTGTCYGCAATTAATAAATGGCGGGAAAGCCATATCGACGGTATTATCCTTGATGAATACGTGATGCCTCTCGTGAAAAGAGGCAAYACGGCTGAACTCATTTCAGAYATGGCTTTGCTTTTTCCGATTAGAGTTATTTATGCTTTAATAGGGTTTCCAAACTCTCGCCCAGAGTCTGTCCAAAAATTTGCGTCTTGGGCTTTGGATATTCTAGCTGGACCACAAGTCGATCCRGAGAAAGCAAAACTCGCTATGGCAAAAGCAATGAATGCTGCCAAAGAGCTGTATGATGCCTTACTGCCTGTCGTCGCTCTACGTCGAGCCGAAGGTGCCCATGGAGACGACTTAATCAGCAAGCTCATTACCATTGAAGATGAAGATGGTCACAAGCTTGACGATCATGAAATTGCTACCTTTGTGCGCTCGCTTCTTCCTGCTGCTGCGGAAACGACGACCCGTACTTTTGGTACGCTTTTGGTGCATTTGTTAGAAAACCCAGAAATTTTGAACAAAATCCGCAATGATAGAAGTTTAATGAGCAAAACAATCGACGAATCAATTCGACTCGAACCCACTGCCACATTTAAAGTTCGGCAAGTCTCGTCGGAATTGGAAATTCGCGGTGTCCATATTCCAAAAGGATCAATGGTTTCTTGTATTGTATCCTCCGCGAATAGAGACGAAGAAGCTTTTGACGACCCGGAAACATTTAACCCATTCCGCAAAATGCGCCCCTCATTTGGATTCGGGTTTGGTGCGCATATGTGTATAGGCATGTTTGTCGCTAAAGCAGAAATCAACAGCGCCCTAAATGCAATATTCGATAATATGCCCAACATTCGTTTGGATCCGAACAAACCGGCTCCCGAGATTACAGGGCTTCAATTACGTGGGCCGCACTCTGTTCATGTTCTGTGGGATTAGCGTTTACAAAAGCACTCTTGTTTCCAAAGCCCTAAATAATCATTTTCTTAATGCCGACGAGTAACTTTCGTGTAGGTGTTTTTCCAGATGTAAGTTGCTCGCTTAAAATTAAGCGCATCATCATTTCGCAAATAAGTTCGCGGTCAATGGGTTTATCAATTCGAGCTTCCCATTCGTCAAAAACATCTTCTAAGAGGTGCTTAAAATTCTGAACTGCTTCATCAAATATACGCCCATAATAATTAAGCGCGTAGAGAGGTGCGACTTGTAGGAATTTTTTTGACGTACCATTTGCTAGATATTTATCGAAATAGTCAATAAAAGCATCAAATTTTTCGTCAATGTCGATATACGGGTCTAGGACATTCTCCAACCGCTTGTAAAATCTCTCCCGCATGAACTCGGTGAACAAATCTAGCAATTCCTCAAGCGAAGAAAAATATCTATAGAGGGTCCCGCGTGAGACCCCCGCATGTTTGCAGACACTCAGAATAGTGATTCTTGTATTTTCGTGGTTGAGTAATAAGTCTTCTGTCGCCACCATTATTTTATTTATAGTCGCAATAGACCGTCGGTCTTTCCTTTTATCACGCGCAAGTAATCTTGGCGGTATAAAGTCAAGTATAGTATCGGGGGTTTTCATTAACTTCCCCCCTGTTTTTTCATTAGGTTTTGTTTCAGCTTTATTGTGTTGATTTGTAGATATTGTCATGCTCAAATTCTTAATTCCAGATGCGACTAATTGTTAATAACATATACACGAGATTCGGTACTACCCGCAACGTATATTTTATAAACAATATTGTACAGTGTGTTCAATATGGTCAGTTGTTGAACTTTATTTGAGCATTCCGCACTTATTTTTCAATAAAAGTATTTAAGGAGACCGCATTCATATTTTCATTGGCATAATCCGCACTCGAACATGCACTGCATGTTCGAGACGGAGACGTAGCTAAAGTGACCGACTGATGATCTCTTTCATAATTTCTGATGTGCCACCATAAATACGTGCAACACGAGCATCAAGCCATGCACGCGCCACTTTATATTCGCTCATGTACCCGTATCCACCATGAAGTTGCAGGAATTGATCGAGAAGGCGGTTTTGCATTTCAGACCCAACGAGCTTGGCCATCGCAGCCGTTTCCGGCGAAAGATTGCCTTCCATGACTTTGCTCAAACAATCATCCACAAACACACGAAGCATAGTCGCCTCCGCCTTGGCTTCTGCAAGCGTAAAACGGCTGTTTTGGAACTTGAATAAGCTACGCCCAAATGCCTCTCGTTCTTTTACGTAAGTGATGGTTTCTTCCAATAAAGTATCAATAGATTGTGCCGCGCGAATCGCGATAATGCATCTTTCCCAAGCAAGCTGATGGGTGAGATAATCAAACCCTTGATCTTCTTCACCCAAGCGGTTGCTCACCGGCACTCGAACATCATCAAAAAACAATTCGGATGTATCCTGCCCTTTCAGGCCGATTTTCTCTAGCGGCTTTCCTTTCGAAAATCCTGGCCGATCAGTCTCGACACAAATAAGTGTCAAATTGCGACTAGATGGATCCGTCTTGCACACGACAACAGCCATGCCTGCATTGATACCATTACTGATGAAGGTTTTTTGGCCCGAAATTACGTATTCATCACCCTCGCGGCGTGCTGTGGTGCGGATTGAACGTAAATCACTGCCTGCCCCCGGCTCCGTCATGGCAATCACGCCAACAAGTTCACCCGAGACCATTTTAGGGAGATAACGTTGTTTTTGCTCTTCAGATCCATAAGTGACAATATATGGCGCGACAATTTCTGAATGTGTAGTAAAACCCACCGCCGTCGCATTTGCACGGGCCAATTCTTCGATAAGAATAGCTGAATGACCGAAATCGCCGCCTGGGCCACCATACTCTTCTGGTACTGTTGTGCAGAGCAAGCATTGCTTACCCGCCATTTTCCAAATCTCCATGGGCACAATACCATCTTTTTCCCACTGCGCATGATGAGGGACGATTTGATCATCGATAAACCGCCTGACTTGATCACGGAAAATATTATGGTCTTCACGAAATACAGTGCGCATTTTCTTACTCCTTCGGTTTTATTTCAAACCCATCATTTGTGAATTCAAGTTAGGTTTTTTTAGGCTTTTTGTTGAAGAACTTATCCACCGCCTCAGAATGCTCTTCGGTATGATGGGCCAGCGCTTGGTAGGCTGCGGACATTTCAAGTAAGGAATCCAGCTTCATGTGCTGCGCTTCTCGCAAGAGCCTTTTTGTAAGCCGAAGCGCAGGCCCGGGGTTTGCAGCGATTTGTTCAGCAAGTTCGAAGGCTCTGGCCTCAAGTTGGTCAGCTTCGACGACCTCGGCAACTAAGTCCCACGCCAACGCTTGATCCGCTTTAATGGTTTGACCGGTTAACGCCATCAATGAAGCTTTAGGGCTACCGATAACTTTTTGAAGTAACCAAGCCCCACCGTCTCCTGGCACAATACCTAGCCGAACAAAACTTTCCGCAAAGATCGCCTTTGTTGACGCAATCCGAATGTCACACATACAGGCAAGGTCAAGACCCGCCCCAATCGCGGCACCGTTAATGGCCGCAATGATTGGTATTTCCAGATTATAAAGCGCCAATGGAATCGTTTGGATACCTGTTCGGTAACTATTCCTAAGTTCATAAGGAGTGCCAGCAAAAATACCTGTTCGCCCTCGCATATCTTTCACATTCCCACCCGAACAAAAAGATTTACCGTTCCCTGTGAGGATAATAACTTTAACGGACGGATCGCGCTCTAAATCGTAACAAAGGTCGGTAAACTCTTTCATTTGCCCGACATCTGTCAAAGCATTGTGGGTTTCAGGTCTGTCCATACGTATGGTTAGAATAGAGCCTTTACGCTCGGTTTTTAGAAATTTTTCCATAATGATATCCTTACTTAATTTCTACAAATGTCCCGCGACAAGGCGCGGCCAGAATTGAGTGTCTCCATTTTCGCAAACACTTTGTCCAACCTTCTGTGCCCATTGGGTGGTTGTCCCAAATTCGTTGGCCCACGACATCAATCTTCGCGTTGTCAAATGTAGAGAATACTCATATGTAAATCCAATAGCCCCATGCACAGCATGGGCGATAGGCACAGCAATACGAGTGGCTTCACCCGCACATATTTTTGCAGCCATTATATGCGATATAGGTAATGTCTCACGACTTTCGCAAAATGCTGCCTCAGCAGCAATCCTCATCATTGCGGCTTGTTCCGCCAGTACAGACACTTGCTGTTGAACAGCTTGGAATTTTATAATCGGACGACCAAATTGTACCCGCTCCCCCCCATAGCCAGTCGTTAAGTCGAGAGCCCGCTCTAATCCACCGCTGATCTGAGCACAGCGGATAAGCGCCCCGCCGAGCTGCAAAACATTGCGAGGCAAAGCCTCTATTAACGGGATTACAGATTTTGGTGTTGCGGCGTTAAACACTAATGTATCACGAGGATCATTGGCTGTATTCAACGCCGGCGCGACGCTCTGCGCATCTTTGACATTTAAAACAACACACTGATACGCACCGTCCTGTTCAACAATCACCAGACAATAATCCACATGCCGTCCCCAAGGCATATTGGCAATATCCCCTGTTATTTTTCCTTCGGACAATACAACATTGGACGTTGCAGAAAAAGCAACGGACCCTAGAAGAGCCTGCACACCCAAACGCCCTAAAACCCAATTAGCAAATATGGTTTCACCAAGGGGCACTGGTGCATTATGATATCCAGCCGCACTTATAAGGGCATATATATCGCCCCAGCTTGCTTCTAGTCCGCCAAGATGTTCTGGTGTTGCGGCAGCACAAAATCCATTTTCTTCGAGGGTCGCCCATAAGGGCTGAAGCCAACGCCCATCCTCACATTCCGAGATAATCTCRGGTGATAATTGTTCGCCAAACAAACTGTTGGCCGTATCTGCAAATAAATYACGCATCCTATCTCCCCCCTAAACCACCGGCAATAATACCACGCAAAATTTCTCGCGTGCCGCCGCGCAAAGAGAAGGAAGGCACTGTTTGCAGATATTTAGCAAGAATACGCGCATAATCGCTACCGCCCTCGACTGAAGGTAATGTAGGTATAATGCTTTGTGCCAACAAAGGCGTTTCCTGTTCTAGCGAAGTTCCGAGGTCTTTCACTATTGTCGCSGCCCATGCRGCAGGATTACCTTTCACAAGTTCAGCGGTCACMGACATCGACATATTGCGTAGCGTAAACAACCGCGCGGCTAACACGCCGATTTCTTTTTGTTGTAACGCATCTGGCGTATCRCCAATTTCATGGATCATAGCATAAACAAGCGCCATRCTRCTTAGGTAGCGCTCGGGGCCGCTACGCTCAAACGCCAGCTCGGCCATCACTTGTTGCCAGCCATTTCCTTCTGTGCCGATGAGCGCCTCTGGGGATAGTTTCACATCTTCAAACACCACCTCGTTAAAATGAGCATCGCCGGACATGTCCTTGATAGGGCGAATGGTCACGCCGTCTAATTTTAGGTCAATAATGATTTGAGACAATCCTGCATGGCGGTGCTCTGTTTTGTCCTGTGTGCGCACCAAAGCAATCATATAGTCGGATTTATGTGCATTGGTCGTCCATAGCTTACACCCATTCAGCGTCCAACCACCCTCATCGTTCAAACGCGCCCGTGTGGCGACAGAGGCAAGGTCGGACCCAGAGTTCGGTTCGCTCATACCAATACAAAAATATCCTTTACCTTTGCAGATGTCTGGTAAGTATTTCTCTTTTTGAGCGTCAGTTCCGTAACTTAAAATTAAGGGCCCACTTTGGCGATCTCCCATCCAATGGGCTGCGACTGGCGCGCCTGCGGCGAGGAGTTCCTCACTGACCACATAACGGGCAAAAAGCTCCATTTCGGCACCGCCGTAAGTTTTTGGCAAGGACATACCAACCCAGCCTTGTTCGCCCAGCTTTTCACTGAATTCAAAACTGTGACCCATCCACGAATCTGCGCGACTAACCGGCGGAAAGTTTGCAAGTTCTTTTTCAAGAAACGCGCGCACATCATGGCGCAACTCTTCTGTCTCGTCAGAGATACGATGATATTGGAATTGCGAAAGGGACATAGTTTACTCTTTGTTTTTAAAATATACTCAACATCATCCGAGGCTAGGTCATGACGCGCCCACCAAAAGATTCTAGGTCTATATCGCCTGTAGCCACCAACTTTTTGGCTGGCATAAATGCGCGCACAGAATTTATGGATTCGATGGCAACCAATGTATTGCCCGACATGTGATAAAGAATGAAAGCGCCTTCTTCCATAGACCCTGCGAGTATCGTTTTCTCTACGTCAAACATTAACCCAGCCATTTGTAATTTCAAATCATATTGATCAGACCAGAACCACGGCAGTTCCGGTTTTGGTAATTCAGCCCCTGTAATATCTGCGGCGATTATTTTGGATTGCTCAATCGCGTTCGGTACGCTCTCAWGCCGCAGTCGGCGGCCTTGGTAATGATGAAGTTCACGGTTACTGACATCACCAATCGCATACACATTTGCATCTGATGTTTTTGCCCGCGAGTCTACAATAATACCGTTTTCACATTCCAATCCCGCACATTGCGCCAGCTCATCATTTGCCATTGCCCCAATACCAATCAATACAATATCACAGTCCAAAGTGCGACCATCTGTAAGCACGACCCCATTCACGTGATTTTTCRTATCTCCTGTCAGCTTTTCAACTTSCACGTTTTTCAATATAGAAACGCCCTTGTCTTTATGATACTCTTCCATAAATCCAGACAATGCTGGAGAGGCCACGCGGTTCAACAAACGGGCTTCGCGCTCGACAATTGTGACTGATAATCCGAGAATTTTGGCAGTAGCCGCCACTTCCAATCCAATATACCCACCGCCAACAATAACAAGGCGCTTGGCTTTACGCAAATGCGCCTTGAGAACGACGGCGTCCTCTAGACTCCGCAAATAATGAATGCCTTTTAATTCAGATCCTTCACCAGAAAACCGCCTATTCTTCGACCCTGTGGCCAAAACGAGCCTATCATAAGAAATATCCTCACCCGTCCCGATTCTCACCGTTTGTTTTTCTAAATCAATACTATTCACATGTGCGTCCATCTGGGTTGAGATGTTGTTTTTATCATACGTCTCCTGCCCTCGCATACGTAATCTAGAAATATCCATATCCGTTTTAAGGAAAGCCTTTGATAAAGGAGGGCGCTGATATGGCAAAACACCTTCATCGCCTAATAAAACAATATCATTCTCGTAACCTTGCTGCCGTAAAGCCGCAGCAACACCGCCCCCGGCATGTCCGCCGCCCACAATAACAATTTTATTAACTGTATTCACCATTCACCATCCATTACCGAGAACGCGGCTACGGTCACTGAACCAACCTTCTGTAAAACTATAATGTAATAAAAAACACCCTTTGGTCAATATTTTATTTTGTATTTAGAAAATATTTCTGTATAAAGAATAAACTTCTTTCCCTATACGTCTGCATGGTAAAGCAATTTAACGACTAAAAGCGCAATCGTTGCAGAGATTTTAAGACTAAAGGTGATCATTTATGCCCATAAAAACTTCCCACAAAATAGTTGTCGTTGGTGCCGGTCTCATGGGCACAGGCATTGCTCACGCATTCGCAGCCTCTGGATTCCCAACCGCACTCGTAGATATGAATGCTGATGCACTCGAAAAATCTCGCTTAAACATTACAAATATTCTAGAAAGCGGCGTTCAGCGCGGGAAGATCGCCGAGGCAGAAAGCTCCGCAGCAAAAAAACGTCTTGTGTGTAGTACGGAGTTGGAAAAATCCGCCACAGGGGCACATCTCCTCATAGAAACTGTTTCGGAAAACCTTGACCTAAAACAACGCATCATCAAACAGGCAGAACCTCTTTTAGCGCCGGATGCAATCATTGCCACAAACACCTCAGCCCTCAGCGTCACAGAAATTGCGACAGCCTGCAAATCACCTGAACGGCTTATTGGCATGCACTTCTTCAATCCAGTTCATAAAATGAAACTGGTTGAAATCGTACTCGGGCTGGCCACCGACGAAATGACCTTAGATAACACCCGCGCCTATTCAGATGCGATCGGAAAAACATCTATAGTTGTTAGCGAATCCCCTGGCTTAACCACAAGTAGAATGTCTGCGATGATGGGGAATGAAGCCATGTATATGTTGCAAGAAGGGATTGCCAGTGCCGAGGACATCGACACAGCTTTGCGTATGGGATTCAACCATCCGATGGGCCCGCTTGAACTAGGGGATCTGACAGGCTGGGACACCCGTCTGTCCGTTCTTCATTATTTACATAAAACTCTCGGTGAAAAATTTCGCCCCTGCCCCCTGATTATCAAAATGGTCGCGGCGGGTAGATTTGGCCGTAAAGTTGGCCATGGTGTTTACAAGTATGAAGACGGCAAAAAAGTACAGAACTCTGGATTAAAAGCGAGCAACATATAGCCATGACAAATGTAGTTATCGTCGATGCCCTTCGTACTCCCACGGGACGTTACCGTGGGAGTCTAGCCAATGTAAGAGCAGACCACCTTGCGGCACACCTTCTAGAGGTTTTGGCCGAACGGAATGAAGGTCTTGTCGAGCATGTAGATGATGTTGTTTTCGGGTGCGTAACCCAAGTTGGGGAGCAATCTGCAAATATTGCACGCACGGCTTTATTGAGCGCTGGTTGGCCATATACAATTCCGGGATTTACTATTGATCGAAAATGTGGTTCTGGTGAAGCCGCCGTTCATCAAGCGGTTGGTGCCATTGCCTCTGGCATGGTTGACGTCGTCATTGCAGGTGGCGCAGAATCTATGTCGCGGGTACGCATGGGGGGCAATCGTGAAATATATGGCGAGGCTTTTGGATGGGCAATCAATGAGCGTTACAAATTGGGAGGGCAAGGCGCGGCGGCAGAAGGCATATGTGACAAATGGGAGCTCACGCGCACGGAATTGGATATTTTTGCACTTGAGAGCCATAAACGCGCGCATCTCGCGGCAGTTTCAGGATATTTTGACCGTGAAACTACCAAAGTACCAATCGCTAAACTCTCCGAAAAGAATGCCGATAACACAGCAGAGTTCCTTGAACGCGATGAGACCATACGCCCAACAAGCACGCTTGAAAAAATGAGTACACTTAAAACAGTCTTTCGAGAAGATGGCGGTCGGGTAACAGCGGGGAATGCATCGCAAATTTCTGATGGCGCGGCGGCGCTTGTGTTGATGTCCGAAGAGAAAGCTAAGAGTTTGAATTTAAAACCAAGGGCGCGTATCCGCGCGTTTACAACGGTTGGGTCCGACCCCGAGCTTATGCTCACGGGCCCCCTAACAGCGACGTCTTCTGTTCTCAAAAATGCAGGGTTAGACATTTCCGACATTGATCTGTTTGAGGTCAATGAAGCCTTTGCCCCTGTACCTCTGATGTGGATGCGCGAAACGGGTGTCGACCACGCAAGGCTGAATGTTAATGGAGGGGCCATTGCACTCGGGCATCCTTTGGGCGCGAGTGGTGCCCGTATTATGACAACCTTGCTACATGAATTAGAAAGGCGCAAATCGAAGTTTGGTTTGCAAACAATTTGTTGCGCGGGCGGTTTAGGGACCGCGACAATCATAGAACGATTGTGAAACACGGAAATAACTGCACAGTAAAAAATTAAGATTCACAATCAGACAACAGAATATTCTGAAATCGTATTGCGTAAATAAGTATAGGCTATAATATTGCAATACGTCACGAAACTGAATATGGGGAAATCTTCCTTGTCCAGTTTCGGAAACCATGCTTTTGAGTGAGTTAAACAGTGAACAATATGAAACCGAGTAGTAAGGCCGTTATTGTAAAGCCAGTCGTGAATGCTGTTCAAATTTTGCGGTATTTACGGCGATCAGGGCACCCGACTAAAGCGGCGGCGATGGCTCGTGATTTATCCATCAACCCGAGTACTTGCTTTAACATTCTGCGGACTTTGGTCGACGAGGATATTATTGAGTTCAACGAATCAACCAAGGCCTACACAATTGGTTTTGGCTTAAATGTACTGGCAGGACCCATGCTTAATGACCGGCAACGTATTCATGCGGCGAAGAAAGTTATGGCCAAAATAGCCGCCGAGCATAATGTGACACTTTCTTTGTGGCACCGTAATTTAAACCGTATCGTGCTGGTGGGCACGGAAAATAGTCCGCGAGACATTAGCATAGTTATGTCTGAAGGGCAGCGCCTTCCATCTCTAATGGGGGCAAGTGGCCGTGTTTTTGCCGCTCATTTAAACCTAAAAAAATCAGAACTACGGAAAAAATTTGACAAGATTGTCTGGCAAAAACCATTGAGTTTTGATGAATATTTATCAGAGGTGCAGACAGGATTAGACTTGGGTTGGGCGGAAGATGATGGTTTCTTTGCCGCTGGTATAAAAACCATTGCTGTGCCCATTTTTGATTATAGCGAAAATGTATCCTTCACTCTCGCAGCTGTTATGATCCGTGAATCTCTAACGCCGCAACAAGTTGAACACCTCGGCCACTCATTAAAAGGTGCAAGTAAAAGCATTACCCCGATTTTATTTTGAGCCAAATAAGTCCCATTTTTGGCCTTACCGACACATGTTCGCTTAAATGTTAAACAGAATACCATTATATGTTTGATATACTGGCTCACATCACGTAATAATTACCGGCAAGAGTTCAAACCCAGTTGAAGGTAAATGTAACATGAGTGAAGTTAATAATTGGAATGAATTTAAACAAGATACGATTATTGACGCACTTTCCCGGCAATTTAAAAAAGCGCCGAACGCTCTCTTTCTAGACTTTAGTGGTGATATTTATACCTATCGTGACATAGATATTTTGACTAACCGATTAGCAAATAAATTCTTGGAAATGAACATCAAGGCTGGCGACACAGTCGTCACAATGCTGGACAATAATGTTGACGCAGTTGTCCTTTGGCTTAGCCTGAATAAAATCGGTGCGGTGAGTGTGCCGCTTAACACTGCTTTACGTGGTGAATTTTTACGCCACCAGATCGCAAACTCCGAAGCCACTCTCATCATATGCGAAAGTGATTATACCGATAGAATTATCGATATCGCAGATGGAATCTCCGACGTGGTTTTATTGCTGCACCGTGGGTCTCTTGAAAAAGCATTCAAAACCAAATTTGAAATTGCTGCCCTTGATAAGTACCGCGGCGATAATGAAAGTAAAATCGAATATACTCCTAAACCAGCAGATCTCGCCGCATTGATATATACTTCGGGGACAACTGGGCCGTCGAAAGGTTGTATGATTAGCTATAATTACATGATGCATTTGGCATATTCGAAGTTACAGTTCAACCCTGCCACCTCAAAAGACGTAACCTTTACACCCCTTCCGCTCTTTCATCTAAATGCCGTGGCAACGGGTGTGTGTACAACCGTTATTGTTGGCGGAAAAATTGCATTTGCCAAGCGATTTTCAGTTTCCAATTTTTGGCCAGAAATTGAGCGCACTGGAGCGACCATCGTTTCAATTCTTGGCTCTATTGGAACTTTACTTGCCAATGCAAAGACCAACCCGGCAATGGAACGCTGCTACGGGCAATTACATACGGTAAGGGGCAATCCTTTTAGTCCTGAGATTCAGCAAAAATGGAAAGAGCGGTTCGGATCTAAACGTGTCGGCTCCATGGACTTTGGTCTATCCGAAGCCGCTATTGTAACAGGCATTGCCGGAGATGAAAAGTTTGCGCCTGGTTCCTCGGGAAAACGTATTGACGCTTTTGACGTCCGTATTTTTGATGAAAATGACAATGAAGTTTCTGCCGGGGTATCAGGCGAAATTGTTGTGCGACCAAGGCGTCCCAATATTATGTTCCAAGGGTATTGGAAACGCCCTGACGCCACCCAGAAAGTGATGCGAAACATGTGGTTCCATACAGGTGATATTGGAAAATTTGATGAAGACGGATACTTTTACTTCGTCGACAGAATGAAAGATTACTTACGCCGACGGGGAGAAAATATTTCAAGTTTTGAAATGGAGACTGCATTTTCTGAACATCCTGACATTGAAGATGTTGCCGTTCACGCCGTATTTTCTCCTGAGGGTGAGGATGATGTAAAGGTAACGGCAATTTTAAAGCCAGGGGCCAAATTAACGGAAAAAGAGCTTTGCGAATGGTGCCTAGATAAGGTTCCGTATTATGCCGTTCCACGCTTCATTGAGTTCAGAGAGACTATGCCCAAAAATCCACAAGGCCGAGTTTTAAAGTATATTCTGCGCGAAGAGGGTCAAACAGAAACGACATGGGATTTTGATACCTCGGATGTAAAAATCATAAAACGATAATCAAATTCGGGAAATATATTAGGGTAAATAATCGCCCTTCTTCCTAGGCGTCACCGTCTTGTTCGGCATAAGATTTTTGCACAAATGTCATGCGACCGCCCGCAAACATCATCGCAACGAACATGTTTAAATCAACAATTTGCGTTGAGCTAAAGTGTGCCTTTAGGGCGTCAAACTCACGCTTGCCAATCATATCGAAATCAGTAGCAAACAGCTCTGCGTAACGGAGTGCCGCGTGTTCAGTCGGCGAAAACCGGGGATCATCTGCGTTCAAACATGCTATATCCTCGTCCGATATAGTATCGGACTTTCTCGCGATTTTGTAGGCTGTGCAATTGGTAATAGAGGCAATCTTCAAGCGTACAATTTCGCGCAGACGTTCCGGCAAACTACTGTTCACATTCAAGGTCTCTAACAATTGCAACAAAGCTAAAGCCGCGTCGGGTTTATGAGCCCAAACCCGTACTTGAAAATCACTGCTGAGCACATGTGTATCAATATTCCTCTGGATGGCAGTTTACAGATCTGTGTTTAAAGCACTTAAGGGCATAGGTGGAATATGGGACATGGATTACGCTTCTGTTTTCGGGGTTTCAGAAATTTTAAACCCAATCTCGACTTTAGCCCCATTTGGATCACGGAAAAAAACTTGCCACGCTGCAAATGGAGGATCTACTTGGTTCAAATGATACGTGATCTCTTGCGTACGTAAAAATTTCAAAAGAGCATTTATATCAGTTCCTGCGAATGCCATATGATCGAGGATTCCGTTATTCGCCGCTGGATCCGAAACCTCGATAATATGCAACACAGGCTCATCCCCCGCATATAACCATAAACCCGCAACAGGAAAGTCTGGACGAGGGCCAACTGTTAACCCGAGAGCCTCATAGAAAGCCCGTGTCTTCGCTAACAAAGGAGACAAAATAGTAAAATGGTCCATCCGGTCGATAATAGACATGTTATCCGTCTTTCTATTTAGGCTTGGTCTTGAACACTGTGTTGCGAAGAACGCCTATATTTTCAACTTCCAGTTCAACTACATCCCCGTCGCGCAACACTTTCATGCGTTCCAAACCGCATCCATTACCAACAGTGCCTGACCCTAAAAATTCTCCGGGATGTAAGGTTTCAGATTTTGAAATATGAACAATAACGTCTTCAAAACTCCAATACATATCACGCGTACTTCCCCGCCCCCACTCTTCGCCATTTACGCGCGCAATCATGGCCAAAGCGTAAGGATCTTCAAATTCATCTTTTGTAACGATGCACGGGCCCATTGCATTGCCTCCATCAAAATCTTTACCTTTCGCCGGCCCTAACTGCCCTGACATTTCCAGAGCCTGTGTATCACGGGCGCTAAAATCATTGAAAATTGTGTATCCGAAGATACTGGCTCTGGCCTCATCAATGCTCGCGTTTTTTACTATTTTGCCAATATAACAGCCCCACTCTAATTCAAAATCCATAGCACGGGAATACGCAGGCCAATGTACATCATCCTCATGCCCACAAACGGCGAATCGATTGGCCTTATAATAAATAGGTTGACGGCGAAAGGTTTCGAGAACTTTATCTTCTTCACTTGTGTCTGCGAGTATCGCTTCGACCTTTAACGGATCTTTTTCGCCCATGGCTCTATATTTTCGAGCGGACGCGAAAGCCTGTTGCAAGTGTAATTCGAAACAACTGCAATCCCGCATCTGTGCGGGCGGGTTCAAGGGGGCAAGCAATCTGACATCGGCCCGTTCATAAATACATGATACAGGCGCGGCCAGAACAGCAGTACGCGCCAAATCCAAGGCCACATCCCCGCCATCTATTAAGGCTTGCATATTCTCAAAGAATATTGAACGCTCACCCGAAAGMACCTCATGTGCAGCAGAWAYATCTACKATRCGSCTATCARTTTCRATGAAAGCGCCTAACAAACTTGGRYCRTTATTTTTTTGAAATGTKRCTAAYCTCATRGYGTATCCTTTTGCAWATARTCHRAYTTCTGTGTATTTATAGTCCATACCRCTTAKTWAWTAATTTTATATACGGAATAKYRTTCTAYATAAAGAAGAAAATTGCGTTTRRYKYGTAGAYCAGATATAGAARTTCAAHGYAGTATCGAGAAAGYGAGACCTTAGNSCATGTTACAAAAACTYCCTCTYYTAACCCSTGAAAATARRGCCTTCTGGACAGGMGGTAAARATGCAGARTTACTYATAAAYTTTTGTGAAAACTGTGACATATTTTTTCACCCYCCCTCCCCMCTCTGYWCGGCTTGCGGGAGCCAARAAATAACACCRCGCCCTGTATCSGGTAARGGAAAAATHGYYAGTTWYACRRWAAAYTACCAACCATGGRCAAAAGAYCTTGAAGTYCCYTATGTCATTGCAATTATTGAACTTGAGGAAGGCGAYGRYCTAAGGTTTGTCTCGAATGTMATAAATACYGATCCCGARACGGTRTTTATWGATATGCRAGTTGAGGTAWWKTTCAAACAYGTTGAAGAYGTTTGGCNTCCCNTTGTTYRTYCCCYTAAAAGNNNAAGMAGGGGYAAAATCRTGAMAGRWATTCCATTTGAAAAAAAAGTGGCAATCACAGGCATAGGACAATCTGAAATTGGGCGGCCGTCTTTGAAATCACCTCTACAGCTCACGCTTGATGCTTGTTTAGAGGCGATACAGGATGCGGGGTTAGAGCGTGGAGATATTGACGGCATAACCTGCTGGCCAGGCGATCAAAATAATAGTGGTGATAGCTTTTCGCCCATCGGATCCCACGCTGCAAAAACGGCACTTGGTCTCAATGTTAACTGGTTTTCTGGTGGATATGAAGGTCCGGGCCCCCTTACTGGCGTTTTTCAAGCTGCCATGGCAATCGCATCAGGTTTATGTAATCACGTTCTTGTTTTTCGAACGATTGCGGAATCGTCTGCTCGTAAAGTTGATAAAATGTCTACAACGTTAACAAGCAAAACCCCTGACCGTGATGGAAGTTATATGTGGCGTTGGTATACGCCCTTTAAAATCTATTCAGCCATAAACCTCATTGCCATGTATGCGACACGGCACATGCATGATTTTGGTACAACGTCAGAACACATTGGCGAGATTGCACTGAACGCAAGGCGGCACGCAATGCTGAATCCAAAAGCCGTTTTTCGCACCCCTATGACAATGGATGACTATTTATCGTCTCGAATCATTTCAACACCGCTACGGTTATTTGATTGTGATGTGCACTGTGATGCGTCGACAGCGATCGTACTTTCGCGTGCAGATCGCGCATGGTCGCAACCTAATGCGCCTATCCGACTCGATGCAATTGGCACAGCCCTAAAGGTACCTTATTCATGGGATCAAATACCACTTACGGAAATGGCGGCCCATGATGCGGCAAAAATGATGTGGTCGCGTACCGATTTAAAACCGTCAGATGTAGATACAGCGCAATTGTATGACGGGTTCTCGATTTTGACAATGATCTGGCTCGAAGCCCTTGGGTTTTGTGGAAAGGGCGAAAGCGGGCCTTTTGTAGCTGGCGGGCAGCGGCTGTCACTTACGGGCGAACTTCCCCTAAATACAAATGGTGGGCAAATGTCGGGAGGGCGTACACACGGTCTTGGTTATGTTCATGAAGCCTGCACCCAATTGTGGGGTCGTGCCGAAAATCGGCAGATTCCTAATAGCCCGAAAGTTGCTGCTGTTGCCGCCGGAGGCGGGCCGCTTGCGGGCAGTATGTTGCTCGTTAGAGATTAACAATGCGGTCAAATAAATCTATATACAAAATATAATTCTTAATATAGAATGCAATTGACCGCCAACATGGACAAATGAAGGGCTTAGAACGCGTAATGGAACACGACGACAAAAGTGCAATTTTGATCGAGAGAGATGAAAATATTGGCTGGATCACCCTCAATCGACCAGGGCAAATCAATGCCATTAATGATGCTATTCGGCATGGTTTTCCAAAAGCGATTGCACAATTAGATGCCGACCCGTCGATTAAGGTTATTGTTGTACGCAGTTCAGGGGATCGTGGGTTTTGTGTGGGTGCGGATATCAAAGAAAAACGCCCAACAGAGGACGCGATTGACGTGCGCCAACGGATGGAAGCTACACGGTGGATTGAATCAATAGATAATGTTCAAAAGCCCGTTATTGCGGCTATACATGGATATTGTCTCGGTGGCGGGTTAGAATTAGCCATGGCCTGTGACATTCGCTTTGCCGCCCCCAGTGCCACATTTGCATTACCCGAAGTTGGTCTTGGTCTGATACCGGGCGGCGGTGGCACACAACGCATTACGCGTTTGATTGGATTGTCGAGGGCAATGGATTTCCTCCTCTCAGGCGAACGGATATCTGCTGTAGATGCTAAACATATAGGCTTAATCACACGCATATCTGGGGAAAACGAGGCCTTGCTTGAAGACGTACGGAGTTTCGCCCAACACATTGCCACTAAACCTGCACGCGCGCTAATATATGCTAAAAAAGCCTTGAAAATAGCAGGAGACACCGACCTAACAACAGGCCTTGATACCGAACTGGACCTCTTTGCTTTACTCGCCGTTACGAAAGAGCGCAAAGCCGCAGCACTGGCATTCGAGAACAAGTGATTAGGAAACAACACTCATGAAAGATGTGAACAGAAAAATGACGACCAAAACATGTGTTATTACTGGAGGGTTTGGTTTTTTGGGACGCGAAGTTGCTAAATCGGCTCGCCGTGCAGGGTACAACATTGCGTTGGTCGACATTCATGCAGAGCCACCAACTGGTGACTTTTCAGGCAAGGATCAAAATATTCTTTTCTTAGGCGGCGTTGATATCAGCAATGCCAAAATATCGCAAAACGCGGCAACAAAAATTAATGAGCATTTCGGGCGCATGGATGTCTTRATTAATATTGCCGGTGGATTTCTGTGGGAGACAGTTGAAGCTGGCGCCCCTGACAACTGGAACCATCTTCATAAAATCAATGTTATGACATGCTTAAATATGACACGTGCCTGCTTGCCGTATATCAAAGAAAACAAAACGGGTCGCATTATCAATATAGGTGCGGCAGCCGCCCTTAAGTCGGAAGCAGGCATGGGAGCTTACGCGGCTTCCAAGTCAGCAGTTCACCGGTTAACCGAAAGCCTTGCCGCAGAACTRAAAGARGACAACATTACGGTGAATGCTGTTCTTCCGTCCATCATAGATACACCCCTTAATCGTAAAGACATGCCTGATGAGAATTATTCGAAATGGGTCGCCCCGAGTGAGCTCGCAAACATAATACTCTTTCTCGCATCCGAAGAGGCGAGCCCAATAACCGGTGCCCTCCTGCCTGTTACGGGCAGATGCTAGAGGTATAATACAATGAGAATTCTAAGCTTTAATCATTTTTGAGGATTTAAACTATGTTCGACTTACTTTTATCAGCCGATATGATGGTACCTGACCCAGACGCAATGACTGAGCTGCTCGTCGATAAACTTGGTATTTATAAACATAAGAATTGGCGACAAGCTTTTGATGACCATCCGTATATCGCTCACTTTTTGCGTGTACACAAATCCTTAGCACTGGCACCAACACGGGTTGAGCCGCAAACCCATCTGGATAAACCAAATCCAGGAGAYCCACTTTTCCATGACTTCCTTGAAAGCCTGAAGGAYTACCAAGGTCGGCACCGCCCAATGCTGACACACTCTATTGTTCTAACAACACCAACGAAACAGCTGGAAAAACTTATCGAACGCATGATGCGCCGCGATTTACCATTTAGATTAGCACAACGTACAGAAGACATGCCTTTCGATCGCTTGTGGGTTGGGACAAGACCGGAAGATCCAACATACCGCCCAGATGTTGATGGTGGACTGTGCATTGAAATCATGGGCTCTGAGCCCTTACAACTCCCCGCTGAAACTTATGCCATTCCCGCACCTGAACCCATTGACCCAAAACCGGGTGAGATGATTCGCGTAACCGCACGTGGTTTCCTTGTCCGAAATCTGTCCGAGACTTTACGGTTATGTTCGTCAAATTTAGATTGGGAACCAAGGGGGCCTGTTGAAAGCTTACCGACCGACGGCTATCTTCGCGCAAGAATGGCCTTCAACCTTCCACATAGCGCAACCTTAGATGTAATTGAACCAACAGTATGGAATAGCGATGCGGGACTATACCAACTTAATTGGGGACCAGGGCCATATTATATTCGCATTGCGGTTAATGACCTTAAAGCCAAAGCCGAAGACCTTAAAGAGCGCGGTACACGGTTTACATGGATCGAAGAAAGTGAAGCGGTTGACGGGCGGTCACTCATTAAAATTGACCCTACAGAACTTAATGGCCAAATTTTTGAATTTGAGGAATACCAAGCTTTGAGCTAAATTATTTTTTAATTCAGAAAATGGGCCTCAACATTCAGTAAATATTGAACAAAAAATTAAAAACTGATCAATATTTATTGACTTTTCCACTATTTCATCCGTAATATAAGCATAGGACGGGAACTCGGAGAGAATAACATGAAGCTTGCACGTTGTATGAAACAGGGCGGCGCTCCTTTTTGGGCCGTAGTGAATATTGAAGCAAAGCTATTAAAGCCAATCAGTGGTGACTTCCACGATTGGGCCCCTAAAATCACAAATGGAGCAAAAGAAGATAGTCTCGAATTGAACGGCGCATCTGTCGCATTTTCCGATGTAACCTTCCTTGCCCCTATCGAAAAAACCAACAAAATTATTGTTGCGGGCGGAAACTACGGCAAACATCTAGAAGAATTTGGTGTGCCACGTCCGAAACAACCTATCGCATTTATGAAAGCATATGGGGCGCTTATCGGTGCGTATGATGAAATCCGTTATCCTCCAATAACGGAAAAGCTGGACTACGAAGTTGAACTTGTTGTCGTTATCGGTGATGCCGTTGACCCTGACAATTTAATGAATTGTGTTCTTGGCTACACAGCCGGCAATGATGTAAGTTCGCGGGACATCCAACGTCGCTCAGCTAAGGGTGTAGGCATGGATTTATTTGGCTCCAAAAGCCAAGATAAGACGACGGGTGTAGGCCCATGGATTGTCACCAAAGACGAGTTTGCAGACGGCACACCCGAACTAGAGCTAAAGCTAAGTGTTAACGGGGGCGAACGACAAAATGGAAATACTTCGGAAATGCTATGGAAAATTGATGAGCTCATTCAGTTTGTCAATGAACGCTCAAGTTTTGAATGCGGAGATATTATGTTTACAGGCACACCAGCCGGTGTTGCTGACGCTTCGGGAGAGTATTTGCAGCCCGGCGACATAGTAGAAGCAACGGTCGGCAAAATTGGAACCTTGCGAAACGTTGTTAGCCAAAAAAACACAGCCTAAGCACATATACACTGATGTGAAGAAAATTTTCCGGCGCCATATCAAGCTAAACTCACGGACGAAAGGGTCTCGCACCGTTATCCGAATAGCCTTGGAAGATGATATACATCATTTCAGAGTTCAAGTGAGCCATAAAAACAATTGCGTTACGGAGATAGAAGCGAACTCCATTCGCATTCCATATTCACTGTGCTCGAACGCCGCTCCTGAATTGCAAAAGCTAATCGGGCAAGACCTTACCTCAATTGCACATAGCGTTCATCGAATGACCGATGCCCGCCTCCAATGTACCCATTTATTGGATATGGCAGGGTTGGCCATTGCGGCTTCTCGTCGAGGCGAAGAAAAACTGAATTATCAAATAGAGGTGCCAAGGCGCATCCTCGGAAAGACAACGGCTCTCCTATATCGTAACAAGGTGCGGCTCTTGCAGTGGGACATGAATTTCCTTGTGATTGAAAGCTCTCCTCCCTTTTCTGGAATTGACTTAAAAAAAGGATTTGCCGGATGGGCAATTGCTAACCTGCCACTCGAATTATCAGAAGCGGCCATTGCTTTTCGTAGGGCCGTGACAATCTCGTTAGGGCGTGAGCAAGATTTGGACAAAATAGAGACAATGAAACCTACAAATTTTTGTTACGCTCAACAAACTGAACGTGTCACCCAGGGGAAACGCGTTATCGGCTCGACCAAAGATTATACGCATATACCGAATTCGCTGTGCGAAGAGGACCGAGATTGGTTGCGTTTTCTAGAGGATTAAGCGTCTAAATGGGAAGCTCAGTTGTCAACTTTATGCACTTCAAAGCAAAACTTGAGTTTACCGAAGCGACACCGGGTAGATGGAGCAAGGTTTTTTTGAGAAAACTCTCATAATCGGCGATGCTCGTCGCAACAACACGGATAAGGTAATCGCTGTCCCCACTCATAGAAAAACTCTCTACGATCTGCGGGCACTCCCGTGTTGCTTTCTCAAAAGCAATTAGTGTTTTTTCATCATGCTCCTTCAAACGTAGTTGGGCAAACACACTCACACTTAAATCGAGAGCAGCAGGGTCAAGTAATATTGCCTGACCTATTACAACCCCGCCCTCTTTTAGCTTGCGCATTCTTCGCCAACACGGCGTATGCGAAAGGCCCGCTTCACTCGATATTTCAGAAATAGGTGCCCCCGGGTTTTTTTGCCATGCTCGAAGTATTCGTCGATCTGTATCGTCAATTTTCATTTTATTTTTTTATCCTAAAAAACTCTCTTTAATAGGATATATATCCTATTTACTGCCTATCACAAGGAATGAAAACAAAAATATTTCAACTATTATTGCTATTATTTTCTCAAAATAGATCAGGGAAGCGCGTGATATGGCAAAGAAAAAAACTCCAAAACTTCATCTACATATTCCCGTCCCCGCTGCACGCCCCGGTGATACACCGACCTTTGATCATATTCCTCTGTCACCTGCGGGGCAGGTATTACGGCCAAAAATAGACACTCAGGAAGAGCAACTTCGTAACTTTCCCTATGAACTCATTCGGGTATTAGACGATGCTGGGCAGGCAGTTGGTCCTTGGGTGCCAAAAGTTAGTGCGGATTTTTTGCGCGCCGGGTTACGTTCAATGTTGAAAACCCGTGTTTTTGAAAATCGGATGTTTGCTGCCCACAGGCAAGGTAAAACCAGTTTTTTCATAAAATCTACGGGTGAAGAAGCCATTAGCGTGGCACAATCGATGGCACTTGAATCTGACGATATGTGTTTCCCTACATACAGGTTTTCAGGTTGGCTCATTGCAAGGGACTACCCTGTCATTGATATGATCAATCAAATTTTTTCCAACGAAAAAGACCCCCTGAAAGGACGCCAACTCCCCACATTATATTCCGCTAGAGATTACGGATTTTATTCGCTTTCCGGCAATGTTGGCAGTCGGTTTGGGCATGCGGTCGGGTGGGCCATGGCGTCCGCCTATAAAAACGACCACCGAATTGCCCTTGGCCTTATCGGTGAAGGCACGACTGCTGAGGGGGATTTCCACGAAGCCCTCACGTTTGCATCTGTTTACAAAGCGCCCGTTATACTGGCCGTCACCAATAACCAATGGGCGATCTCCAGTTTTTCAGGCATTGCAGGTGCGGAGCAAGCCACTTTTGCGGCCAAAGCTCTTGCCTATGGTATTCCCGGGCTTAGAGTTGATGGGAATGACTTCCTAGCTATTACTGCGGCAACCCGTTGGGCGGCGGAACGTGCCCGCAACAACCTAGGCCCTACACTTATTGAGTTTGTAACCTATCGCGCGAGCGGTCATTCAACGAGTGACGACCCAACCAAATACCGCCCCGCAGATGAGGCGCAACATTGGCCTCTTGGCGACCCGATCGAGCGCTTAAAAACCCACCTCATCTTTCAAAATGAATGGAGCGAAGAGCAGCATACAAAAATGGAAGAAGAGCTAAGCGCGAGCATTCGGGCCACTCAAAAAGAAGGCGAAGCGGTTGGCACCCTCGGGAATTCAAAGCCAAGCGTCAGTGAGATGTTTGAAGGTGTGTTTAAAGAACCCGATTGGCGTGTCATTGAACAGCGCCGGGAATTTGGAATTTAATCATGGCAACAATGAATATGCTTCAAGCTATCAATAATGCTTTAGATGTCAAACTTGCTGAAGATCCTGATGTACTCGTATTCGGCGAAGATGTAGGCTATTTTGGCGGCGTCTTTAATGCAACAAAAGGCTTGCAAGAAAAACACGGCCTTACTCGTTGTTTTGACACTCCAATTTCGGAGGGCGGCATTATTGCAACTGCAATCGGGATGGGCGCATATGGATTACGGCCTGTTCCCGAAATTCAATTTGCCGACTATATCCTACCCGCATTTGACCAATTGGTCTCGGAAGCTGCGCGTTTACGGTATCGCTCAAATGGTGAGTTTTGGGCGCCATTAACGGTACGATCTCCTTATGGCGGCGGTATATTTGGCGGACAAACCCACAGCCAATCTCCCGAAGCTATCTTCGCCCATATCACTGGTTTGAAAACTGTTATCCCGTCCAACCCATATGACGCGAAAGGTCTCTTGATCGCAGCCATTGAGGACGACGACCCCGTAATTTTCCTTGAACCAAAACGCCTTTATAATGGCCCTTTTGATGGCCGTCATGAGGAAGTCGTCAAAACATGGGCGGGTCACCCGAATGCCGACGTGCCCGCCGGCAATTACACCGTTCCCCTAGGGAAAGCGGCTATTGTTCGCCCTGGTGCAGATGTCACCGTTATCGCATACGGCACAATGGTTCATGTGGCACAAGCCGGTATCGATGATAGTGGCGTAGACGCCGAGTTAATAGACTTGCGTTCCATAGTCCCGCTTGACATTGATACGATCGTCGCTTCGGTGCGCAAGACGGGACGTTGTGTGATTTTGCATGAGGCCTCGCGTTTTGGTGGTTTCGGCGGCGAACTTTCTGCGCTCATACAAGAGCGTTGTTTCTATCATTTGAAAAGTAAAATAGAGCGTGTTGCGGGCTGGGATACAGCCTATCCGCATGCCTTTGAGTGGGATTACTTTCCTGGCCCCGCAAGATTATCCGAAGCCCTCAAACGCAGTATGGAGGCTTGATATGGGCCATTATGTTTTCAATTTACCCGACGTAGGCGAAGGTGTAGCAGAAGCCGAAATCGTTGCTTGGCATGTAAAAATTGGTGATAATGTCAAGGAAGATCAACCTATCATCGATGTAATGACGGACAAGGCTACTGTTGAAATGACGTCTCCGGTGGACGGTATCGTAACCGCCCTACATGGCGAAATGGGCGAATTATTGCCTGTTGGTTCCGCCCTTGTCGAATTTATGGTCCAAGACTCTGGCAATGTAGAAAACCAACCAGTGATAACGCCCCCAACACCACCCGCCACAAAGGCATCTGACAAAATGACCCCGCCCCAAATGACAAACATTAAGACACCTCAGCAAGTGCCCCCCCCTCTTTCCACCCCCGCCAAACCTGCATTTACAACACGAGAAGCCAACGATGCCCCTTTAGCAGCCCCTTCCACCCGTCGACGGGCTCATGAATTGGGCATAGGTTTACAATACGTTTGCGGAACTGGACCTGCGGGCCGCATTACCCCCGAAAACTTGGATGCATATATATTATCTGGAGGGGAAGCATCGGGAAACGACACACGTTACGCCATCAAAACTTCAGTCCACGACATCCCTATTATTGGACTACGCCGAAAAATTGCGCGAAAAATGCAAGATGCTAAGCGCCGTATTCCCCACATCACATATGTTGAGGAATTTGACCTTACAGAGCTTGAAACCTTGCGTAAGGAATTGAATGCGTGTCGTATGGAAAGTCAACCAAAACTGACACTCTTACCATTTTTCATGCTTTCGCTTGTGCGTACCTTACCTGAATTTCCCCAAATAAATTCACGTTATGACGATGATAATGATGTCCTTCATTCTTATGATGGTATCCATATAGGTATGGCGACACAAACACCGGCGGGCCTCATGGTACCCGTCGTTCGACATGCTGAATCTCTGAACATATGGGCGTACGCAAATGAAATTACACGGCTCGCGAATGCGACTCGTGACGGGTCCATCAAACGCGAAGARATGAGTGRTTCAACCATCACCTTAACGAGCCTTGGCACGCTTGGTGGCATWGTGACGACTCCCGTTATTAATCACCCAGAAGTGGCCATTATCGSGCCAAATAAATTAGTCGACAGACCTRTTTTCAAAGATKGGGGTGTTACGATCAGGAAGATAATGAATGTATCATCATCCTTTGATCACCGGATTGTAGATGGATATGACGCCGCGAAATTCATCCAAAAGATAAAGCGAATAATGGAACACCCTGCCCTGCTATTTATGGCCTGATCTTTATGGCCACAACACTAATAGCCTAACAC
Organism: Robiginitomaculum sp.; assembly: GCA_002733905.1. Taxonomy (GTDB): domain Bacteria; phylum Pseudomonadota; class Alphaproteobacteria; order Caulobacterales; family Maricaulaceae; genus Robiginitomaculum_A. Next base: position 79,769 of record NVXK01000001.1, read on the forward strand.
TAATGGAATGAACATGAGCAAACCTCTTACCCCAAAAGTCCTCGTTATTGGTGGTGGCCCTGGCGGATATGTCGCGGCCATACGCGCTGCACAACTTGGCATGGATACCGTTTTAGTGGAARCTGACCGTCTTGGCGGAACCTGTTTAATTCGTGGTTGTATTCCGTCAAAATCCCTCATCCATGCGGCCARTCTCTATAACGAGATGACGACAGCAGCACAAAAACCTGGCTTGTTTGGCATCCACTCGGATATGGTGCCGCGTTTGGAGTTTTCCGAGACAATTGCATGGAAAGACAACATTGTTGACCAACTCAATGGCGGCGTGGCGGCTTTGCTAAAACGAGCCAAAGTCAAGGTCATAACAGGATGGGCCAGCTTTATAGATGCCAAAACATGCAGTGTAGAAACTGAAAATGGCCCTCTTACCATTACAGCCGAACACGTTATTCTCGCAACAGGGTCACAGCCAGTAGAACTTCCCTTCCTTCCCTTTGGTGGAACAATCATTTCCTCTACCGAGGCTCTTTCTTTGACAGAAATTCCCAAAAAACTTTTTGTAATCGGCGCAGGTTACATTGGATTAGAACTTGGTATCACTTATGCGAAGCTCGGAAGCGAAGTTTGTGTAATCGAAGCCCAAAACCAAATTCTTCCCCTATATGACAAAGCCCTCACAGCGCCCGTCAATCGTTGGATGAAAGCTAACAATATGACGTTACATCTTGGCGCAAAAGCAATAGGCATGGACGGTAATAAACTGGCCATCGAGACGAAAGGCGGTAAACCTTTGCTTCTGGAAGCAGATAAAATTTTAGTAGCTGTTGGCCGTAAAGCGGTTACCCAAGGATGGGGTCTAGAAAACATGTCCTTAGTCATGGAAAATGGCTTTGTAAAAATTGACGACCAATGCGCAACATCCACTCATAATGTTTGGGCGATTGGCGACCTTGTCGGTGAGCCTATGCTTGCACATAAAGCTTCGGCGCAAGGCGAAATAGTTGCCGAAATCATTTCTGGGCAGCGCCGCCGTTTCGATCCGGTTGCCATTCCCGCAGTATGCTTTACAGAACCAGAAATCGTTTGCATTGGTTTGGGGCCAGATGACATGTCTGATGATGAGACAATTGTCGGGAAGTTCCCGCTTCAAGCGAATGGCCGCGCAGTCTCCATGAATGCAGGAGGAAATACAGAGGGCGTTGATGGGTTTGTAAGAGTCATTGCTCGAAAATCGGATCACCGTATATTGGGCATTCAAGCCGTAGGCAGTCATATATCTGAATTTGCAGGGCAATTTTCTACCCTTCTTGAAATGGGCGCAGTGCTTGAAGATGTCACGGGAATCATTCACGCGCATCCGACCTTGGGCGAAGCCATACACGAATCAGCGTTACAGGCCCTTGGCCACGCAATCCATATTTAACAGCACAGTTTAAGGATAATCGATATCCGCTTCGGTTTTTGCGCGCACTTCATCAAGCGTGATGCCAGGTGCAAGTTCGCTTACACGAAACTGTCCACTTCCGTCTCGTTCAAACACACCCAAATCCGTAATCACCATGGCAATACAGTTTTTCCCAGTCAGAGGTAAGCTACACGATTTCAAAAACTTGGAAGCGCCCGCACGGTTCGTATGATCCATTGTCACAAGGCAGCGTTTCACGCCTGCCACCAAATCCATGGCCCCGCCCATGCCTTTGACCATCTTGCCCGGGATCATCCAATTGGCAATATCCCCGTTTTCAGAAACTTCCATTGCGCCCAGAATAGATAGGTCAATATGGCCTCCACGGATCATCGCGAAACTATCCGCCGAATTAAAATAGCTAGAGCGACGCAAAGCGGTAATCGTCTGCTTGCCTGCATTGATCAAATCAGGGTCTTCTTCACCGTCATACGGAAATGGGCCCATGCCAAGCATCCCGTTTTCACTTTGCAATGTGACATCAACACCTTCGGGAATATAGTTCGCGACCAAGGTCGGAATACCAATGCCGAGGTTTACATAATACCCGTCTTTAAGTTCTTGCGCGGCACGTCGTGCCATATCATCTCTTGACCACGCCATTATGCGTCTCCCTCAATTGGACGCGGACCCCGCGTCGTCACTTTTTCGATACGTTTTTCACACTTAGCCTGAATAATACGTTGTACAAACACCCCCGGCGTATGAATGAAGTTCGGGTTAAATGAACCGACTTCGACCAGTTCATCCACTTCAACAATAGTGATTTCCCCTGCCGTTGCCATCATCGGGTTAAAGTTACGTGCAGTGTCTTTAAACTGTAAATTCCCCTGCGCATCACCCCGCCACGCTTTGACCAAAGCTACATCACATGTCAGCCCTGTTTCCATTATATACGTCTCGCCGTCAAATTCTCGTGTAGGCTTACCGTCGGCAATCACTGTGCCCACACCGGTCTTGGTATAAAACCCCGGAATACCTGCACCACCTGCGCGTATGCGTTCCGCCATTGTGCCTTGCGGGTTAAACTCCAACTCCAGTTCACCTGCCAAATACTGCCGCTCAAACTCTTTGTTCTCGCCTACATAAGACGAAACCATCTTCTTTATCTGTCGAGTTTCGAGCAGCAATCCAAGACCGAAACCATCCACCCCAGCATTGTTGAAAATGGCGGTAATATTCTGTGCGCCACTGTCACGCAAAGCCGCGATTAAGTTCTCGGGAATGCCACAGAGGCCAAACCCACCTGCCATCACCGACATCCCGTCAAAGGTCAAACCTTCGAGCGCGTGTGCCGCATTTTCATATATTTTTTTGCTCATAATATTTACCTCGCCTTTATACTTGCCTCATTCAATTTTTTCAGAGGATTCGTCCTTCATCAATGAAGACCACCAAACCCTTTTTACCCGAAAATGCACCTAGGGTCATTTTGGATTTTTGCGCCATACGGATAGCCATAGAGGTCGGTGCAGAAATCGATAAAGCCATTGGAATTTTTACGCGTGCGCATTTTTTCACTAACTCATACGCAAAGCGGCTCGTGACCATAACAAATCCATTTGTTAAATCCAGTTTTTGCAAAGCCATGCCTCCTATGAGTTTATCGAGGGCATTATGGCGACCGACGTCTTCCCTTGTCATAATAATTTCCCCGTCACTTTTGGCAAAAACGGCTCCATGCACCGAAAAACATTTTTGCCGTAACGGCATTGTGTCTTCCAATTGTTCGCGGACCTTCAGGACCGCGTCCATTGGAACTTTTAGTTTAGATTTTATAGGGGAGGCCATCTCAAGAACTTGAGAAAATGAGGTCAGACCACATATTCCACAGCCTGATGTTCCTGCCAGAGTTCGCCGACGGTTCATAAGGTGTAGCCGCTCCAAAGCTTGGGCCTCAAATTTGAGGTCAACCTCTATGCCTTCACTTTTTTCTTTCACACAAATAGATTTAATTTTATCAAGCGTGGTCACCAATCCCTCGCTGAGGCAAAACCCTACAACAAATTCTTCTATGTTAAGCGGTGTTGCAAGCATGACGGCATGGCATTCCCCATTGATGTTAATCGCAATTGGACACTCTTGAGGTAGGCACCAGTCTACAGGTTCTGAGTTTCCGCTTTTGTAAAACTGGCCCGTGAGGGAGCGGTAGCCGCTTAATCGCTCTATCATTGTATTGTAACTGGAGGTTTTTTGATATTTCTTTGCTGCCCAACGGCATGAGAGCGCATTTCCTGCCACTCGGATTTTGAGTTTGTCAGGCGGACTTGTACGGCTGTCACTTTGTATTCAGGGCAATCTGTAGCCCAATCCGCATTTTCGGTTGTGATTACATTGGCACCGGTTTCAGGATGATGGAAGGTTGTGTAGACCACTCCTGGCTGCATGCGTTCAGAGATTTCGGCACGTACACTTATGCGCCCCTTGCGGGAAGCAATTTGCACCAAATCGCCCTGCACTATGCCGCGCAATTCCGCATCGGACGGATGGATTTCAAGCACGTCTTCTTCTAGCCAAACATTGTTGGGGGTACGCCGAGTTTGTGCGCCGACATTATACTGGGATAAAATACGCCCTGTGGTCAGGAGAAGCGGGAATTTGCGGTTGGCCTTCTCTGTTGTTGGTGTGAATTCGGTGACGACAAAATTCCCCTTACCACGCACGAATTCACCTACATGCATGATCGGCGTTCCGTTCGGAGCCGCATCATTGACTGGCCATTGCAAATCATTGACCTCATCAAGGCGTTTAAACGACACACCTTTAAAGGTCGGGGTGAGGACAGCAATCTCGTCCATGATCTGTGCCGAATCATCATAGCCCATTTCATAACCCATAGCCCGCGCTAAATCCTGAGTGACCTCCCATTCATGTTTGCCCGTAACGGGCGGCATGACCATCCGCACACGGTTGATACGGCGCTCGGCATTGGTGAAGGTACCATCTTTTTCAAGGAAGCTGGTTCCGGGTAAAAATACATGCGCAAAGCGCGCTGTCTCGTTCAGGAATAAATCCTGTACGATCAAACATTCCAGATTATTTAATGCCGCTTCTACATGTTGAGTATCGGGATCGGACTGGGCAATGTCTTCGCCCTGCACATACATTGCACGGAACGAACCGCCCACGGCCTCATTAAACATTTTGGGAATGCGGTAGCCCGGTTCACTGTCCAATGTCACACCCCAATTGGCTTCGAACTCTGCGCGGACTTTATCATCTGCCACAGAGCGGTAGCCCGGAAGCTCGTGCGGGAAGCTGCCCATATCACAAGAACCTTGCACATTGTTCTGCCCCCGAAGCGGGTTAATACCGCCGCCCCGCAAACCGATATTCCCTGTCGCCATCGCTAAATTGGCAATGCCCATGACCATGGTCGAGCCTTGGCTATGTTCTGTGACACCCAACCCATAATAAATCCCCGACACGCCTCCGTTCGGGCCACCTGTTGCATACAGGCGGGCGGCAGAGCGAATATCATCAGAAGAGACACCAATAGTTTCAGTCATGTTTTCGGGGGAGTTCGCATCTTGCGATACAAAGTCCGCCCAAGCCTTAAAACTCACCATATCACAGCGGGCTTCTACATATTCCTGATCGACCAGGTTTTCTGTTACGATAACATAAGACATTGCATTAATCAGGGCGACATTGGTGCCAGGCATTAGCGGCAAATGATAATCGGCCTCGATATGTGGGGAACGTACCAGATCAATGGCGCGAGGGTCGGCGACAATCAGTTTAGCCCCTGCCCGCAAGCGTTTTTTCATACGCGACCCAAAGACGGGGTGCGCATCTGTTGGATTTGCTCCGATTACGAGAATTACGTCTGTATGGTCTACGCTTTCAAAATCCTGCGTACCTGCGGATGTACCCAAAGTTTGCCCAAGCCCATAACCAGTCGGAGAATGACAGACCCGCGCACAGGTATCGACATTGTTGTTGCCAATGGCGGCACGGATAAATTTCTGCACCACATAAACTTCTTCATTGGTACAACGAGACGACGTAATGCCGCCAATAGATTTACGACCGTGTTTTTTTTGTATGGTTTTAAGCTGTGTGGCTGCATATGCAATCGCCTCTTCCCAACTCACTTCTTGCCAAGGGTCGGTAATGTTGGCGCGGATCATTGGTTTGGTAATGCGGTCTTTGTGGGTGGCGTACCCAAAGGCAAACCGGCCTTTGACGCATGAATGCCCCGCATTGGCCCCACCGTCCTTGTCTGGCACCATACGGACTACTTCATTGCCCTTCATCTCTGCGATGAATGAACAACCTACACCGCAATAGGCACATGTGGTTTTTACCGCGCGGTCAGGCTGACCATTGTCTATGATCAAAGTCTCCGTCAGGGACGCGGTCGGGCATGCCTGTACACAAGCGCCGCACGACACGCATTCGCTGTCGAGGAATGTCTCGTTCGCCCCTGCTGTAATAGAGCTTTCAAATCCACGTCCACCAATGGTTAACGCGAATGTCCCCTGCGTTTCTTCGCACGCGCGCACGCAGCGCATACAGGTGATACACTTGCTTTCCTCAAATGAGAAGTACGGGTTGGAAGCATCCGTCGCTGCGTCCAGATGATTATCACCTGCATAGCCATAGCGCACATCACGCAGGCCAACCACACCCGCCATATCCTGTAATTCACAATCTCCATTAGCGGAACAGGTCAGGCAGTCAAGAGGGTGGTCGGAAATATACAAYTCCATMACRCCSCGYCTGATYTTGGCRAGYTTSGCATTTTCYGTSGTCACAGACATGTCTTGCTCAAGCGGTGTTGTRCACGAGGCAGGCGTACCGCGCCGWCCATCGATTTCAATCACACAYAGGCGGCAGGARCCRWAAGGTTCMAGRCTRTCMGTTGCACASARNTTTNGGAATATCSACGCCRACCATTTTRGCGGCGCGCATGATGGASGTGCCTTTKGGYACRCTRATCTGCTCGCCRTTAATRGAGGCWGYRATCATCTCCTCTGAYTTRGAGAGGGGCGTRCCATAATCGATYTGTTTAAARCTTCCCATTACAAATCCYCTGYTWTCGYARYTCTACGCACAACSGCCKCGCCAAAGTCTTGMGGGAAATGGGTCAKRAGRCTGCGCACAGGTTTYGGGGTYAAWCCSCCCATRGCACAKAGRGAKCCAAATTCCATTGTYTCGAAYAAATCATAGAGRAYTTCRAGGTTCTCRTCCCCATTGTCMYCSGCRAGWACTTTATCCAGTGTTTCTTTWCCSCGMACMGAKCCRATMCGGCAYGGYGTGCATTTGCCACACGATTCAATTTCGCAGAACTCGAAGGCAAACCGCGCTTGTGCACTCATATCTGCCGTGTCGTCAAACACGACAATGCCTCCATGCCCTAAGGCCCCCTCTATATCTGCGAAAGCTTCATAGTCTAAAGGCGTATCCATTTGGTCAGGGTGGATATAAGAGCCTAGTGGCCCTCCCACTTGTATGGCTTTAATTGGGCGACCCGAATATGTACCGCCGCCAAATCCCTCGACCAGATCGCGTAAAGTCAGGCCGAATGGCACTTCGACTAAACCACCATATTTAATATTGCCTGYCAGTTGGAACGGCAATGTACCTTTAGAGCGGCCGACACCATACGCGGCATAGCTCTCAGCTCCATCGACAAAAAYCGCAGGTACCGAAGCCAGTGTAATCACRTTGTTGRTAATTGTRGGYTTGCCAAACARRCCYTCWATGGCCGGCAATGGYGGYTTGGCACGCACCATGCCGCGCTTCCCTTCAAGACTATCAAGCAAAGATGTTTCTTCACCGCAAATATAGGCGCCCGCGCCTATACGGAGTTCAAGGTCAAAATCAATACCAAGCCCGCCAATGTTTTTACCGAGCCAGCCCGCATCATAAGCATTGGCAATGGCTTCGGAGAGAATTTCAGCCGTGAGCGGATATTCGCTGCGTAAATAAATATAGCCTTTAGTGGCTTCAATCGCATATCCGCAAATGATCATGCCCTCAATCAAAGACATAGGATCAGCCTCCATCGACAAGCGATCCGAGAACGTACCTCCGTCTCCTTCATCTGCATTACACACAACGTATTTTTGATCAGACTTGGTATCGAGCGTAGTTTGCCACTTTATGCCTGTCGGGAACGCGGCACCACCTCGGCCCCGCAGGCCAGAATTCAATACCGTCGTTACACAGGCTTGCGGCCCCATTTCCAGTGCCGCGCGCAAGCCTTTAAATCCGTCATGGTCAATATGATCTTCAACGCTAACTGGATCGATATCCCCGGCCCGTTTAAAGGTGATACGAGTTTGGTTCTTGAAATAGGGAATTTCGGAAACCAGACCGAGGCGCAATTTATGATCGCCGCCATTGATGATACTCGCGTCAATCAGACTTTGGACATCTTTCTGGGAAACAGGGCCATACGCGACACGCCCATCAGCGCTATCAATTTCAACTAAAGTTTCCAACCATGCCGCACCACGCGAACCATTGCGGACAACCTGAAACCCCGCAGAGGTAAATTTGGCCGCAACTTCATCCGCACCAACAGACACACTGGCCGTATCGCGGGAAACATAAATTTGAATCTTAGTTTTATCAGACATTGACTTTACCCTGTGCCAGTTTAACAATCATATCAATGCTGGCTCGACCATAAACACGTTCGCCAATCATCACGGCAGGCGCCAGTGCGCAATTGCCAAGACAGTAAATATCTTCGATAGCAACGGCATCATTATCAGAAAATACAGTTTCAACACCCGCCTTTAAACCCCGCCCGCCCATAGACTGACACGCTTCAGAACGACATACTTTAACAATAGTCTTCGCAGGCGCCTTTTGCCTAAAATCATGATAAAACGACACCACTCCATAAACTTCCGCACGGGATAGGTTTAAAGATTTGGCAATCTGTGAATATGCAAAGGCCGGGATATACCCAATAGTTTTTTGTACCTGATGAAGAATTGGTAGCAACATCTCTGCTTCATTGTTGTATTGCTCACAAGCAAGGGCAACAGGGCGAGAACCAGAATTTCTATTCTCAGGATTTATATTTAGTGTAGTCGCCATATACCCTTCCAATTTGGCTCAATCTTCCACCACTGGAAAAGGAGTCTGCATATTATTAACAAATAGCTTGAAACTGTTCAATATATATAACAATATTATCTTGACTATTACATATTCACGAAACTCTATAAAGGGAAGCCAATGCCAAAAATTACGTTTACAGACTCTAAAGGTAACCGGCACGAGGTCGAGGCTGATGCAGGCGTTTCAGTCATGGAAGCTGCGGTACAAAATATGGTGCCTGAGATTGATGCCGATTGTGGCGGCGCGTGTGCATGTGCCACATGTCACGTATATGTTGCTGCAGAATGGTTGAGTAAACTCACGCCTAAGGACGATATGGAAGAGAGCATGCTTGATTTTGCTGAAGGGGTTCAAGAGAACTCACGATTGTCATGCCAAATAACCGTTACTGATGAATTGGATGGGCTTGCGGTAAAAACACCAGAGGCTCAATAAGCCTCTTCTTTTCACTCCTGTGTGTTTTCAAGCCTCATTGTGCAAGCGATGGTTTGTCCGGAATCAACGTGGCAATAATTGCAGACCCAATTAAAACAACAGCTATACCGTCTTGCCAATTTAGGGTTTCATTTAAAAAGTAAGCGCCCGACAGCAGACCAATCACAGGTATAAGTGAAATGCTAATACTGGAGGCAACAGGGCTTAATGTCCGCGCAAGGAATGCCCATGCCGTATGGCAAAATGCGAATACGATTACGCCGTTATAAAGTATAGCCGCATTCACTGATGCTGAGGGCATGTGCCATTGTGACGGTTCGCGTGCCAATGCGAGCACAAAGATGGCAATGCCAGTTACAGCCGTCATCCAAAACGCAATCGTAACAATATGAATATCCGTATCTGCCCGTCTCAATTGTTGGGTACCAATAGCCCAACAAGCCGTCGCAAACAACAAAGTGAGTGCAGCTCCAGGCGCCCCAGAAAGCGTGGAAAACTCTTCCCAAAGCAATAAGGCCACACCGAGAAATGCAATTAAAATACAGCCAGTATGTAGTTTTGTAATTTTTTGTTTGTAAATAACATAGCCCCATAATGCAGAAAATACAGGCATGGTATAGCCAATAACGGCAGCGCGCCCTGAATTTAATGAGGGAAGTGCGAGCATCAAGCACACATGCCATACGACCATATTCAACACGCTTAAGCGTACAATTAGAGCCCAATCTCTACGTGGAATTCGAAAATCTATCCCCCGCATTTTCACATACAAGGCCAAGAAAATCAGACCTATCACGACTGAAAGTCCCCTAAAGGTCATAGGAGGATATTCCGTGACAGCCATTTTCATGATTGGCCAATTCACGCCCCAAAATATGGTAATCAAGACGAGATTAATTAACTGAGGCCGGCTCAACCCTTTGTGAACATCAATGGACATAACAGGTCTTATAGTTTCAATAGCTTAATGGCATTTCCGCTTCGAATAAGCTCCCTATCCGTATCTGACACGCCTAGRCCAACAGTTGGATCTCCAAAATCATATGCCCCGCCGAAATTTGTTCCATGTACGATCCGCTTTATATCAACCATATCAACAATAGCCTTGCGTAGAGCCACTGTGTGTACATCCAAATCAAACCAGAAATTGCCCAAATATTCTTCAAGCGGTTTTTGGTTTTTGCTATCAGGGGCCATGCCTTTATTCAATGCACTAAACCGCCCGAGTTGGAAAAGTGACATGCCGCCCGCATGGGTAATATATGTCTTTAACGTCGGAAACCTATCCAATGCTCCGCCACATATTAAGTACCAAAAGAACAGAGTTTCGTCGTAACAGTCACCTAGTATTGACGTTGTTTCATACTTATCAGTGTGAAAGTCCTCTCCAAGCCATACGGATTGGTTGTATCCATGCACCATGATCGGCACATCCAGCTCTACCAATTTTTCCCAAACAGGAAATAGTTCTTCGCTGTGCGCCTCTAAACCATTAAAATTCGCGCCACCGACGCACAGGCCTTTCGCGCCAAGTTCGCGCACCGCTCTCTCTATTTCCACGACGGCTGTCTCGGGATCTGCGAGGTTTGCATGCGCCCAAAAAGAAAAATGTTCCGGATCTTCAGCACAATATGCAGCAAGTTCATTATTACAAATTTTTGCGTATTCAGTCCCAAAATCCTCGGCCCAATACATGAACGCATGTGACGGTGTTGACACAACAATTCTATCTACGCCGCGATCAGCCATGAGCTGTCTTCGGTTTTCATGGCTCATTTTTTTCAGTAGGTTGGCTTCAGCCTCTTCGTCCGTTCCAGTCGCAACTTGCTTGGTTCCCAAGCAAAAATGTCCAACTTTAAATCCGTTCACCGTCATAAACGGCCCCCAGAACTCATGCCTGTTTAGCATTCCCGGCGTAATCATGTGCGCGTGAATATCAATTAACATTATAAACTTCCCCTGATTGAAATACTTCTTGTACCTTCGGGGTTTTAATTTTGGCCACATGCTAATGTGATTTGAACTTGAAACCCACTATAATATATTAAACATTAAACGCAATAATGTGCAAGATAATAAACTCTCTTAGTATCTCAGAGACATGACAGGTGAACCCTCGGTGGCGATATTGCACATCTGAACCTAAAGGGGTACGTTTTATAACACGGCCTGATTATAGAATATTACATTATTTATTTCCTTTCAATCCTAAGGCAACGCCGAACACTGCATTCGCTGTATCAAACATAGGAAAGCGTGCCGCTTCGCCCCACTGCCTTAGATCTCTGGCAACTGCATGGTTTGCATTCAGAATCTGTACCCCAAACGGCGTTTGTGTTTCGTCATATTTGAACCACTACTGCTGTTTAGCTTCTTCAAAAGCAGTTTGCTAATACAAGGTGAGCTGGCATCGGTAACCGCCTGTACATTCGTAACATGTTACGCAATATTTTGACACTATCAAAACGGACAAAATTTCTCTATATCCTCCCTGGATTGCTCTCGCTTAGACGCCGTAACGATGATTTCGTCTAAAATGTCCATTTATTTACTTAATAAGGTTTTGCTTGTTTAGCTAACTCCGCTTCCAGTTCAGGTACAGCGGTAAACAGATCAGCGACCCAGCCATAGTCGGCAACTTGGAAGATAGGGGCGTCTTCGTCTTTGTTGATGGCGACGATGACTTTTGAATCTTTCATGCCTGCAAGATGCTGGATAGCGCCAGAGATACCGACGGCGATATAAAGCTCTGGGGCAACCACTTTACCCGTTTGGCCAACTTGGTAATCGTTAGGCACAAATCCCGCATCAACAGCCGCGCGGGATGCACCCACAGCCGCGCCGAGTTGGTCTGCGACCTTCTCAATGATGGCGAAGTTCTCGCCACTACCCATGCCGCGTCCACCAGAGATAACAATCTTGGCCGCTGTCAATTCAGGACGATCGGATTTGGAAAGCTCTTCGCTTACGAACTCGGATTTAAGCGTACCGCTTGGATCCGCGATCACGTCTACAGAAGCGTTTCCATCTTCTGCCGCCGCCGCAAATGCGGTCGGGCGTACAGTGATAACTTTCTTGCCGTCTGATGATTTCACAGTTGCCATTGCATTACCGGCATAGATTGGACGCACGAATGTGTCCGCAGATTCAACACCTGTAATCGAACTGATTTGCATCACGTCCAGTTTCGCCGCAATGCGAGGCATGAAGTTTTTACCTGTTGTGGTGTCTGGTGCAAGGATGGCGTCATAACCGTCCATCAAAGGTACGATAACCTCTTGCATGGCTTCGGCGAGTTGACGCTTTAGCGACACATGGTCACACGCAATCACTTTGCGTATGCCTGTGATTTTTGCAGCTTGCGCACTGACGTCTTTAACGCCTTTACCTGCCACAAGGATGTCTACATCACCACCGAGCGCAAGAGCCGCTGTTACGGTTTTATGAGTGGAATCTTTGATATTTTCATTATCATGTTCTGCTACAACTAGAATGGCCATTAAAACACTCCCTCATCTTTAAGTTTCGCAACAAGTTCTGCCGCGTCTGCAACTTTCACACCGGCCGTGCGACCCGCAGGCTCGGACACCTTGATAGTGGTGAGGCGTGGTGTGATATCTACGCCGTAATCTTCAGGCGTTTTCGCTTCAATGGTTTTGCGCTTCGCCTTCATAATATTTGGCAGAGACGCATAACGTGGCTCGTTCAAACGCAAGTCTGTCGTCACGATTGCCGGCAAAGAAACCTTCACAGTTTGGATACCGCCATCAACTTCGCGGCCAACCGTTAGGCTGTCACCGTCTTTGACCATCGTATTAGCAAATGTGGCTTGCGGCCAATCCAGAAGCGCGCCCAACATTTGACCCGTCTGGTTACTATCATCATCAATCGCCTGCTTGCCTAAAATCACCAGATCAGGGTTTTCACCCTCGACAATGGCTTTCAGGATTTTGGCAACGGCTAGAGGCTCGACCTCTGCGTCTGTCTTCACATGGATGCCACGATCAATACCCATAGCAAGAGCCGTACGGATGGTTTCCTGTGCTTTATCAGGGCCGATAGAGACAACAATGGTTTCCGTAGCTTCACCGGATTCTTGCATACGCACAGCTTGCTCAACCGAGATTTCATCAAACGGGTTCATGGACATTTTGACATTGGCCAGATCAACACCGGACTGGTCAGACTTGACCGGTACTTTAACATTGTAATCAAGCACGCGCTTGACGGGAACGAGGACTTTCATATTTTTTCCTTTGTATTCATATTAAAATTTTACCTATTTCGTTTCAAACCGAGAACGACCCCAAGGACGGCATTGGCGGCGTCGAACAAATTCGATCCTGGAGGGAAGATTGCACTGACACCAGCCTCCCGTAGAAACTGGAAATCCTGTTCAGGAATTACGCCGCCACACACAACTTTAATATGCTCTGCATTTCGAGCTTTCAGAGCATGGATAAGATCGGGTATGAGCGTCTTGTGACCAGCGGCCAAAGAGGAGACACCGACAACATCTACGTTTAATTTAATGGCTAAACTCGCCACTTCTTCAGGCGTCTCAAACAAATCGCTTAAATCCACATGAAACCCCATATCCGCAAATGACGTGGCAACAACTTTCGCCCCTCTGTCATGCCCGTCTTGCCCCATTTTTGCGACAAGAATATGTGGCAAACGCTTGTGGGCGTCTTTAAACTCACCAATACGTCCCTGAATAGCTTTATAATCCGTATCATCTTTATTGAGCTTTCCATATACGCCTGAGATCATACGGGTGACCGCTTTATGTCGTCCGAATACCACTTCCATAGCTCTTGTGATTTCACCTAACGATGCTCTCGCACGTGCAGCCTCAATAGCACTGGCCAGAAGGTTTCCTGTCTCAGATCTCGCGACTTGCTCAAGTTGCTTCAGGGCAATGGTAGTAGACATGGCCATACGGCTCGCCTTCATTTTCTTTAGCCTAGTTATCTGAGCGGCCCGTACTTTCTCATTATCAATTTCAAGAATATCAATTGGATCTTCTTCGTCGAGTGTAAATTTATTGACCCCAACAATCACGTCTTCAACCTTATCAATACGTGCTTGCTTGATAAGGGCGGCTTCTTCGACTTTCAGCTTGGGTAGCCCCGTACTGATTGCCTTCGTCATGCCACCAAGAGCTTCCACTTCATCGATGAGATTCCAAGCTTCGTCGGCAATCTGTTTGGTTAAGGCTTCCACATAATAAGAACCGGCAAGCGGATCTACAACACGGGTAATCCCCGTTTCATGTTGCAAGATCAGTTGAGTATTACGCGCCAATCGCGCGGACGTTTCTGTCGGTAAAGCGATCGCTTCATCAAAGGCATTCGTATGCAAGGATTGCGTGCCGCCAAGGGTCGCCGCCATAGCCTCAACGGTCGTTCTCACTACGTTGTTATAGGGATCCTGCATGGTCAAAGAGACACCCGAAGTTTGGCAATGGGTACGAAGCATCTTCGAGCGTTCCGATTTGGCACCAAAGTCCGTCATGATTTTGGCCCACATTTGCCGCGCGGCACGTAGCTTGGCCACTTCCATAAACATGTCCATGCCAATACAGAAGAAGAAAGACAGACGCCCTGCGAACACATCAATGTCTAAACCTTTCGCCATAGCTGCACGTACATATTCCATACCATCGGCTAGTGTATAGGCAAGCTCTTGCGACAAGGTCGAGCCCGCCTCTTGTAGATGATAGCCAGAGATCGAAATTGAATTAAACTTTGGCATATGTTCAGATGTATATTCAATAATATCGCCGATAATACGCATGCTAGGCTCGGGTGGATAGATATAAGTATTACGCACCATGAACTCTTTTAGAATATCGTTCTGAATAGTCCCTGCAAGTTGAGCAGGGCTCACGCCCTGCTCTTCCCCCGCAACAATGTACATGGCCAGGATGGGAATTACCGCACCATTCATTGTCATAGAAACAGACATTTTATCTAGAGGAATACCGTCAAAGAGTATTTTCATATCTTCAACACTATCAATCGCGACGCCGGCTTTACCGACATCTCCACTTACGCGTGGATGATCGGAATCATAACCACGGTGGGTTGCCAGATCGAAGGCGACAGAAAGCCCCTTCTGTCCCGCTGCCAAATTTTTGCGGTAAAACGCATTGCTTTCCTCCGCCGTAGAAAATCCCGCATATTGACGAATAGTCCAAGGACGCCCCGTATACATGGTTGCGCGGACACCGCGCGTAAAAGGGGCAACGCCTGGAATTTCTTGTGCCGCGCTTTCAGGAACGTCAGCCGCAGTATAAAGCGGTTTAATGCGAAATCCCTCTGGCGTATCCGTTTCTAGGGTTTTGGGGTCACCGCCCTTTAGGTCTTTCGTGGCGAGTGCATTCCAGTTCTGTATGTTTTTATTCACTTTGGTCGCTCCATCAATTCGATGAGAGTGCCATTCATATCTTTTGGATGAAGAAAAATGATCAACGTTCCGTGAGCGCCTATTCTGGGTTGATTCAAAACACGAATACCTTTTGAGTAAACTTGCTCAAGTGCTTCGTAAATATTCTCAACCTCAAAACAGATATGATGCTGACCGCCCAAAGGATTTCGTTTCAAAAACCCATGAATGGGTGAGTTCTCACCTAACGGTTCTATTAGCTCTACTTGCCCACTAGGAAGGTTGACGAACGCAACCTTGACCCCTTGGTCAGGCAAGTCTTTGATCTCAGATATATCTGTCGCATTAAATACCCTCCGGTAATGCTCTATACTGGCCTCAATATTGGGAACAGCTACGCCGACATGATTCAGATTGCCGAGCTCGAATGATTTGGTCATTTTCCAAACTCCATGATAATTTCGTCAACCGCTAGGCTATCACCAGGCACCACATTGATTTTCATGATGGTGCTTTTTTTCTCAGCGCGGAGTGTATTTTCCATTTTCATGGCTTCGACGGTAGCGAGAGCTTGACCATCCTCAACCTCATCCCCTTCTGCCACAAGAATAGCTGTGACCGTGCCAGGCATAGGACAAAGGAGGAATTGGCTAGTGTCTGGTTCAATCTTTTCAGGCATGATGGAAGCAAGGCTAGCAGTACGCGTGCTCCTAATTTTTACATTTACATCTGCACCACGGTATTGAACGGCATACCCCTCTGCAATTGGCACGACAGTGAAATTGAGCGCGTTATTGTCTACTAAAGATCGTACCAAAGACTGGCCTGGCACCCAAGCATGAGAAATACCTAACTCAACAGCAGCTCTATCGGTTGCATCCCTACTCGTAACTATACAGCTTCCATTTGTGTCTTTAATCGAAAGACTGAAAACCGTTGTGCCAACTTCAACCGTATATTCATTGGCTATCACACGTTCATGCCCCTTTAACACACCAGAACCATTCGCATTACGGGTCTCAGATTTTTGATGCATTTGTGCACATATAGAAGCGATCTTACGAGCATTATTAGAAGTAAGTTCAGCCCCCTCAAACCCGTCAGGAAACTCATCAGCAATATACGCAGTTGTTAACGCCCCACGCTCGAACCGATCATGTTCCATCACAGTGGCAAGGAACGGAATGTTGTGCCCCACCCCTTGTATCTCGAATGTATCAAGGGCGGAACGCATGGCCTTGATCGCTTCCATACGATCTGTACCCCATGTGCAGAGCTTGGCGATCATCGGGTCGTAATACATGCTGATCTCGCCGCCCTCATACACGCCCGTATCATTACGAACGATAGCGCCGCTGTCGGTCTGACCTTCTGCGGGCGGGCTATATTTTGAGAGACGGCCAATAGAAGGCAGGAAGTTACGATACGGGTCTTCGGCGTAGATACGGCTCTCCATGGCCCAACCATTTAGTTTCACATCCTTTTGTTGGATATTGAGCTTTTGCCCATCGGCGCTGCGGATCATCTGTTCGACCAGATCAACACCCGTAATCAGTTCCGTCACAGGGTGTTCCACCTGCAAACGGGTATTCATTTCAAGGAAGAAGAAGTTCTGATCCTTATCAACGATAAATTCGACCGTACCCGCACTGTCATAATCAACGGCTCTCGCCAGAGCCACAGATTCTGCGCCCATGGCTTTACGGGTCTTTTCATCAAGGAAGGGAGACGGGGCTTCCTCGATCACCTTCTGGTTACGGCGTTGAATGGAACATTCCCGCTCGCCCAGATAAATAATATTGCCGTGCTTATCGCCCAACACCTGAATTTCAATATGGCGGGGTTCAACAATAAATTTCTCGATAAAGATACGATCATCCCCAAACGCATTGGCAGCTTCGTTCTTGGAGGACTGGAACCCTTCGCGTGCCTCCTCGTCATTCCACGCAATGCGCATGCCTTTACCGCCGCCGCCTGCACTGGCTTTAATCATTACGGGGTAGCCGACTTGGTTAGAGATCGTAACCGCCTCTTCCGCGTCCTCGATCAATCCCATATGCCCGGGAACCGTAGATACCCCTGCCTTGGCCGCCAATTCCTTAGAGGTAATCTTATCGCCCATTATTTCAATGGCGCGCACATTGGGGCCGATAAACGCAATGCCTAGGTCTTCGAGCTTATTGGCGAAGTTCTTATTTTCAGACAAAAAGCCATAGCCCGGATGTACAGCGTCCGCGCCCGTGCTTTGAATAGCGTCCAGTATCTTATCCATCACCAGATAGGATTTTGCCGCGACACTTTCGCCAATATAAACGGCCTCGTCCGCCATTTCTACATGCAGTGCATTCTTATCTGCATCCGAATACACAGCCACAGTTTTAATGTTCATCTTGCGTGCGGTCTTGATAACACGGCATGCGATTTCACCGCGGTTGGCAATCAGTATCTTTTTAATCATAGCGGCATATTCCCGTGCTTCTTCCAAGGGTTTTGGAGGTCTTTGTCTTTCAGAAGAGCAAATGCGCGGCACAGACGTTTGCGCGTGCCGTGCGGCATGATCACTTCATCGATATAGCCGCGCTCTGCCGCCTTAAACGGGTTAGCGAAGTTCTTTTCATACTCGGCCGTGTGTTCGGCGATTTTGTCCGCGTCGCCAAGGTCTTTGCGGTAGAGGATTTCAACCGCACCCTTTGCGCCCATCACGGCGATTTGTGCACTTGGCCATGCATAGTTTAGATCGCCGCGTAAGTGCTTGGGCGCCATAACATCATAGGCACCACCGTAAGCTTTGCGGGTAATGACGGTGACTTTTGGCACAGTGGCTTCACCATACGCATACAGGAGCTTCGCACCATGTTTGATAATACCACCATATTCTTGTGACGTCCCCGGCAAGAAGCCCGGTACATCCACAAGCGTGAGGATGGGAATAGAGAAAGCATCACAGAAACGCACGAAACGCCCTGCCTTACGAGAACTATCACTATCAAGGCAGCCTGCCAGCACCATGGGTTGATTGGCAACCACGCCAATCGTTTGTCCTTCGAGGCGAATAAACCCACACAAGATATTCTTCGCATAGTCTTTCTGGATTTCGTAAAAATCACCTTCGTCCGCAATCTTATGGATAAGCTCATGCATATCATAAGGCAGGTTCGGGTTATCGGGCACCAGTGTATCCAGAGAATTATCAATACGGTCAGACGTATCAAATACTTGACGTACAGGGGCTTTCTCGCGGTTATTGAGGGGTAGAAAGTCAAACAGGCGTCTAATTTCTGCAATCGCCTCCATATCATTATCAAAGGCACCATCGGCCACAGAGGATTTGGTCGTATGGGTCTTGGCTCCGCCTAACTCTTCTGCCGTCACGATTTCATTGGTTACAGTCTTGACCACATCTGGCCCCGTCACGAACATATAACTTGTGTCGCGCACCATAAAGATGAAGTCGGTCAGCGCAGGTGAATACACCGCACCGCCAGCGCAAGGCCCCATGATGACGCTGATTTGCGGGATGACACCAGAGGCCAGCACATTGTTCTGGAACACATCTGCATACCCACCAAGAGAAACAACCCCCTCTTGGATACGTGCACCACCGCTATCGTTGAGGCCGATCAGAGGCGCGCCATGCTTAATGGCCATTTCTTGCACCTTGCAGATTTTTTTGGCATTGGTTTCCGAAAGCGAACCACCAAATACGGTAAAGTCCTGAGCAAAAACAAACGTCTTACGACCATTAATCGTGCCCCACCCCGTCACAACACCGTCCCCCGGAAACTGCTTCTCCTCCATACCGAAATCATTACAGCGGTGCGACACAAACATGTCAAACTCTTCAAAGCTATCCTCGTCAAGCAACAAATCAATCCGCTCCCGCGCCGTCAGCTTCCCCTTACCATGCTGCGTATCAATCCGCCCCTGACCACCACCAAGCCGCGCCTGCGCACGACGATCCTCTAACTCCTCAAGTATATCTTGCATGTAAATCACCTCATTGGCCATAATTTAAGAGAATTTAATAGCTCAAGAAATCAACAGAGTCTCTATTGTATTAGTGTTCTTGTATGATAGTAAACATAGAAAATAGTAAACTGTAAAATTGTAAACTTATGACAATCAATAAACTTTTCATCGGCCGCAAGATTAAAGACATTCGAACTGCGAATAAACTCACCCAATCTGAATTCGCACAGTCTTTAGGTATTTCGACTAGTTATCTAAACCTCATGGAAAACAACCAGCGACACGTAACCGCACCCGTATTAATGGCACTTGCAGAAAAATACGCGATCAATATCACTAGCCTGTCAGACAATGAATCCGATAGAATCATGGCCGATCTTATTGAGGCAACCGCCGATCCTCTTTTTGATGGCCAACGACCAACTAAACAGGAGCTTAGAAATGTGGCTTTAAATACGCCTGACTTCGCCAAAGCCTTTCTGACCATTCACCAAGCGCATTTGCTCACAGGCAATCAAATTGCCGAGTTGGACCATGCCGTTTTACGAGGAAGCCCTACCCCAACCCCCTATGAAGAAGTCCGAGACTTCTTTCACTACAAAGATAACTACATCCAAGAATTGGATAGTGCAGGTGAGGCTCTCTCTGGAATAGTAAATACATCAAGTGGGCAATTGTTTGACAAATTGAGGCACTACCTTCAGGAACGGCACGGCGTAAGTGTTATCATTGGCGAGTCTGCACACGATCTAAACAGAATCAGAAGCTTCGAACCAAAGTCAAAAATTCTTACCCTTAATCCGCGTTCCGGTTCTCAAACCCAAACCTTTCACGTCGCGCACCAAATTGCATTGCTAGAACATAATATTGTGATTCAGCGCATATCAAATGAAGCAAATTTTTTGTCTCAAGACGCTAAGAAAATATGTGCAATAAGCCTTGCTAACTATTTTGCTGGAAGTGTTATACTCCCCTATTCACAATTCTTTACGGCCGCCCAAGAAACTCGGCATGATCTGGCCTTATTACGTGACAAGTTTGGGACAAGTATCGAACAAGTTGCCCATCGGCTCAGCACATTGCAACGTCCCGGTCACAAAGGAATCCCCTTCTTTTTTGCGCGCGTAGATAAAGCAGGCAATATTACAAAGAGACACAGCGCAACAAAACTACAGTTCGCTCGCTTTGGTTCGGCCTGCCCACTCTGGAATGTACACAGCGCATTTGAGACACACGAGAAAATCATCAGGCAACTTGCAGAAACCCCAGACGGGGAAAAGTATATTTGTATTGCCACTTCCATTTCAAAACAAACAGGGGGATATAGAGACCCAGTACGTAATTATGCCTTAGCCCTCGGGTGTGAAATTTCTTATTCAAGGCAGATTGTATATTGTGACGGACTCAATATTGAAGCAAATATTGCCTATGATCAAATTGGGGTATCCTGCCGCACTTGTGAGAGAAAGAACTGCCATCAGCGCTCTCTTCCTCCTTTAAATCGCAAACTGACAATAAATAGACAGAAACGAAACATCGTACCCTTTAGTTTCGACTAATCATTTCTAGTTAAATGCCTGATATTTGCGATACTTTAAATCTTAGTTCGTCGTGACAAATGAATGTTTGCTGGGTTTCCTCTGGAAATGGTTTTGTACCCTAGAACGCCATAACCACGGAGCGTCCCAATCCCCACTCCAAAGCCCCCTCTTACTCTTTCTTGCCAATGTTTCTGCTTCTAGGTATGTTTTCTGGTACTCTGTACCTCTCAAAAACCGGACATAAGCCCTAGCATAACCCGATTGTAAGGCAAAATGTCCATAATCCTCGAGACGGCCGAGGGAACATTGTGCCACGTATCTTACTTTCAATTGGTAGTGGTTCTTGTCTCGTATAAAGCAATTTGCTGTTTGACCATCAAACAATTCTTTTAGTTTTTTTGTAACATCTTCTCCACAAGGATAGTTTATTCCAGAGTTTAGAGTACAAGTTTGACGCTTCTCCACGCCATCTATTCCCCAAACACGAATGTTAAAATTCTCTATGTAAAAACCATCTGCATCATAAAACTTCAAAGTTCCCGTAATCCAAGTACCAATTTCACCTGTATTAACATCTGTTTCAGTTGCGATTGAAGAAATTGGAATCAATATAGAGCTAAACATGCCAAGCACCAAAGTTCGAACATTTACCGAAAAAAATTTTCTGTATCGATTCATATTTGAGACCCCTTGTTGTTTTGTTCTCACTCAGAAATTAAAGGTAATAGGGAATAGTATTCATAAACAGGTTGTTGTTAAATATGTATATACTATGTTATTGTAGCTATCAAGATTTATACTTAAGGATGTCAAACCTATTTCAGATTATCAGGAATTTAAAATGATCAAATTTTTTAATATTTTATCCATTTTTCTTTTGTTGTCCTGTACAGCAGAGATCCCTGATCCTAAGACAAAAGCCGCATCGCCTCCTCAAAATAATTCACCAGAGAATATTGAATCAAATGTTGATGCATGGACAACTGTTATATGCGAAGAAATAGATTCTATATCAGCCAACATAGATTTATCTGAAAGTTCAAATTCCAAGATTCTTCAATTTAAGATCCATTATGTTGACAATGACATCGGCCAACCAACAATTACAGACGAAAATATTAATTGGGTATCCCCTACACTGGAGACAGAAACTCAAGCCATACCAGAAAATCATTTTTGTTATTTAATGACTGAATTATAGATAATGAAGAAAATAAATGAGCCATACAGGAACGCCAATACCCGTATGGCTCTGGGAGTGACGCTAAAGCGCCATTTCGAAGAGTTATCCAACCAGTCTTTTTTGAGGTTTAGATTGGCCAAACAACTCATAGGTCTTGCCTAAATCTCTTAGACGCCTTGTCTCGCGAAAATCACTTGTGACCAGGTGAACATCAATTTTTGTGTGTTTCCACTCCTTACAGTAATATCCAGCGTCAATTGATGTACGGCCGAGTTTTATATGTGTCTGTTCAACAAAACTTGTATAATGTCGTTGATCATAAAGTCCCACATATCCGCCTCTGAATTCATCAGAAACAAGACGGTCAGGTAAAATAAACACACCTTCATCTGCAATATCGGATAATAGGTCTATGATATGGTATGGTAATGAAGCCCCCTTATATCTTGGTGCTTTGAAGGCAGACTTATTGGAACCAAAAGGAGGATTACTTACAGCTGTGTCAAAGGTTCCAAGTGGTTCATAAATTGATGGGTTCATCATATCTCCACAAATCCAATGAGCTTCTGGGAATATTTTACGTCCAATCTCTACAAATTTTGGGTTTTGCTCAATACATACAACGTCACTTTGCTTCCCATTCATGTGCCATTCCAAACAAGATAAAACCCCAATTCCTGCGGCGACATCCAAAACTCTACGCCCACCTACAGCTATTGATATGTCTCTCGCCAGACCTACAGGTGTAAAATAGGCATTGTCCTTTGAAATATCAGCATAGAACGCTTCATCAAATTTCTCAAAGAACTCATAAATAGCTTCAAAATCTCTTACTCGGTATTTCAAGATGCTTAAAGCTTCTTGATGGCGTGCACGTTGATTACTGGTAAATTTTGGCATTGTTTTCTCCCAATTGACTATGGGGGACGCGAGCGGGTTTCTCCTGCCGTCAATGACAAGCAAAGCGCAGTACAGAAAATACAAAGTATTTTCATCATTGACGGAAGGAAAAAGAAATTTGCTAAGGACCGTAAATAGTCAAGAAGGGAGATTGGCAATCTCTCCAGTCTACATTGAGGGCCAACAAATTCGTTAAAGCTATGAAACTGTTAGCAAAATAACAGTTATATGTTGTTGTTCCAAAAAATTAGAGTTAAGAGCAAAGGGTACGGGAGAGCCGTACGGGGTTCGACAACTCCTAAAATTATCCCATCTGCCCGCTATGCAGGCGTCTGATCAATGCTGTCCGTCTATATGGCCGGATGGCGTGGAAATGTCCAAGGTCTGACCCAAATACTGCGCCGGAGTCAGATGGCTCCGTTTGTCGACTCCGGCTTTAGCATTGTGAACACATTATGATTGATGACGACGGAAATAACATTATATCATTCCCCATCCTTAATGATGGCGATCCCTCAACTGAGGACTATTTGAATTTGCTCCTTTTATTTGGCAGGATAAAGGGCAAAAAGAGAAGGGACTTATTACTTAAAAAGGCATTAGATTTGTGTTATTTAGATGCTAGTGATCGAGGAATAAATGTACATGAATTATCTCAACAAGATCCAGATATATTGCAAAAATTATACCAAAGCATAAGTTCCGAGTTGAAGCCCACACTAGACAGCTAAACACAGTTACCTCGAAGGGGTTGAAAATTGGATTTCAGGTTTTTGCTCTATGGTTTTTTCGGGGTCCTTAACAATTTCTGCATCACTGATTTGTACCTGTTTTTCAGGTTCTTGAAGCTTGGTTCTAGCTTCTATACTTTTGGCACGTTGTTGCTTTCGCTCAGACAAAGCTAGAAAGGCTGAATCTATACTTACTGGATTAGACCTTAGTCTGTGTTCCACTCCCTTAATTTTATCGACGGTATATTGAGTATCCAATTCTGCCCGAGATGCCATTACGTAAGACGAAATGGCATTCAGCGATTTTGACATCACAGATGTTTGCACGATATCGGCACTGACATTATCAGCCCCTTGAGATTTGAATGCAGTCATGGCGTAACCCAATTTCAGTTGCCTAAATGCCGGTTCCGATACATGAAATACTGATGTTTGATTGTTCTGAAGCTTAACGGTCACTGTCTGGTCTCTTGTACTAATGCTAAGTACAGTTGCGCTCTGACCAACATATTGGGAACTTGATTTATTAGTTTTAGTCCACTTGATAAGCGCCCTCTCGCGCAATTTCAGTGTTTTTGTTTCGTATAAGGATAAAGAGCCCGCCTGATCTCCCTTCAATGACTTATCAAAATTCTTAAGATGGAGTGTTCTCTTCCGTCCTCGATCATCAATTAATTTCAAAGTGTTTTTGGAGGTGTCTTTGTCCAAAATACTATATACTCTGTTTACAAAGAATTTGTAATCTAGCTTGCTTGGTACGGTATTAAACCGGATTTGTTCCCCTCTCCTAAATGATGTCGCTCGCGTTGCCTTAGTGTCCGACAACTGGATGGGGGAGAGAGCCGAGACGGATATAGTTCTAGACCCAACAAAACCCTTCCTAATGGATTCATCGTATACTGCATCATTTAACTGATCGACCATATCATTAGTGGGCGCTACTATCATATGGTTTTGACGCCCGTTGTAATTTAATTGGCCGTATTTACGGGCAATATGGTCTGGAATGTTGTCTATTTCAATTTCCGTCGTGTACTTTTCCATTGACCGAAAAGCTTTAACCGCTTGACCATTAGCTGCGAGATGAACCATTTTTAAAAGCTCTTTGTTATTACGTTGGCGTAATATTTGGCTTAGTTTAATAGTATCGAGGTCTTTAGTTTTTTGAGCAGCAGCAAACGGGGAACCAGCAGAAACAGAGTGAAACTGGCCTTTATCTCCGATGGTTCTCATATATGGGATTTTAAGTTTTTGAATGACCCTTAGGGTGGTCAACATGGTGTCATTCCCCACCTGACTAGCCTCATCAAGAACAAAGATTACTTTGGACCAATCTCGTTCTTCATAAGCCTGTCGCTTGCTCATATTGGAATATTTTTTATTAAAAAATTCGAGTGATACAGTGTGAATGCCAGATTTTTTATTAAGTTCTTCTACTGCTGTGAGTGCATGGGCGGCACCGAACATCTCTAAACCGTGAGTTTTATGGGTAGATTCAATAACACTATTTATCCCGCCCATCATCGTACTTTTCCCTACACCTGCGAACCCTTGAATTGCTGAAATTGGAGATGTTGAAGTTAAAAACGATTGTGCCGCAATACGCTGTCCTACCATCAATTGTGTTGTTTTAAGTAATTCTGTTGCCATTTTATCAGAGAGGATCGGCGATACCTCTCCCTTATTCGAAGATATAATTGTCAGAATTTCCTTCTCTGTCTCCAACGCATGCTTAGTGGTGATTTCACCGAGTTTGTTATCTCTTGAGGTATCAATAATCAGCCCCTTGTTTTTCAACACCTCCAAACGGGCCAATATTTGGGTTCCCGAAACACCACTTTTTGAGTTCTTAATGGTTTCATTAATGACGTCATATTCAAAAAATGTGGCTTTAGTTTCCGACATGTCTCTCAAAGCGAATGAGACGGCATTGTTTACATATCGATCTTTGGTTCTGTCCGTGGGTAGTAAAAAAGGATCATGCTTTGCTTTAGAAAACGACAAGGAAGCCGTCCACTTTGTTAGTACCTTTGAGATTTTTCCAAGAGTTTTGCCCGGCTTTGTAGTTTCTACATAACTAGGCTCTAGGTTTGTAGGTAGTCTTACCTTCGCTTTTCTGGCCTCTTCCCTCCAGCCAGCAGGCATAACCTTACGTTTCTCTGCGCTATGAGCTTGTTTGTTAGGTCTAACTTCAAGTGCATATTGTTGACGGGCTTGTTTAGTATTGAGCCCTGTACGGGCTACAATATTCTTAATCTTATTGCCTTGCTTTGAAAACAAATGGATTGCCTCATTGGATATATTTTTAAGCTCAAAATTACCCCATTGATTGTGTCGATCGGTAGATATGCCACGTTTGGTAATCGCCGCATGAAGTTCCGAAAGATAGAAAGCATCAGCGGCCGACTTAACTTTATAAATTGGGTCCGTATCAAGTGCCCGCCAACCGGCTATATCTTTGTCAAAAGTAGCATTGGCAATTGCAACATGTGTATGTGGTCCAGGGTCGTTTGCTCGTGTCAAACGGTGTGTCACTAAAGCATACAACATGTTGCCGGTATGCTTTGAAATAATTTTTTTGTTTTTGTAGTTCTGTTGTCGGGCAGCGTATTTTTCTTCCACATATTTCATTGTTGTTTTTACAGAAGCTATATGGTCTTCCAACATCTGTTTATCTTCCAAAACCCCAATGGCAATTTGTATCGATTTTGGTGGGGAGAACACCATGTCCAACCCATGTCGTCTTTTTATAAGTTTTCCTTGCTTATTAACACTCAGATCAACGTCCTTTGTAATTTTTCCATTAAAAATCTCTGTAAGGCGTTCAGATGTAACCTCTCCCTTTAGATTTGCCCGTACAGCACCTTTACCGCCCCACTGAGCAGCTCCAAAGGACCCATCAGCTGTGTAGTAGTCATCGCCGGCATAATACTCTCCAGCGCTCCCTGCATTCGCCACTGATGATACAGAAATCATCTGTGGAAATCCTCAAACCCGGTGATAATATGTTGTGCCTGTTCTATTTCCTGTGAACCCTCATTACCTTCATGGGTAACTTCATCGCTAATTCGGGCTTGTAATCGAGCTTCATCTCGTTTCTTTTTTTCTTTCTTTTTATTACGTTTCTTTTTTATGTTCTTTAGTTCTACCTTTTTAAGTTCGTCGCTAGATGGCTCCTCCATTGAGATTGAATTTGCGTTTGTCTCCTCATCTGTATCATCCTGTTCTGTCTCGCGATTTTTGAGAGAGGCTTCATCACTGCGGTCCGAAGATGTTAGTTTGGTAGGATTAGTCATCAACGGGACATATGATTTTAGCAAATTTTCCGATTTAGCATTTTTTGTAGATCCGTTGTTTTTTGCTTGGGTCGCATACAATTTAGTAGGTTTTGGTTTTTTCTCAGCCTTTGAACTTTGATTTGTTTCTTTTTGTTTGGTTTTTTCCGGTTCTGGCTTTGTTGATTTCGTTTTACTATCCCCTCTTTTAAGATCCGTTTCCAATTGTTTCAGTGTTTTGTTGAGTTGACGGCTATATCCGACCGGGACTTTTTCAGCTTGCTCAAATCTGGCTTGAACGATAGGCCAATCGATATATTTAGTAGAGACTCTCGCTACTGGTAATTCACCCGACAATTTCAAATATGCGTCTAAATTAGGCAAAGCCGATATTTGCTCTGGTAGGATTACATACTCTTTCTCTCTGCGGGTCATAATGTTGCGGCCGTCCCTGACAGTTTCTGCGCCATACGAAATATTCTCATCTCTCGCGGCTGTATGTGCACGCCCTATTGTTTTTGATAAATACTCAGCTGTTTCAGGGCAGTTCACTGAAAAAATAAGCTTGGTTGCGCAATTGCCAAACAATGTGGCTGTATCATGCCGATCATATATGGCTTCTAATTGCGATCTCTGTTGAATTCCAAGAATATATGCAGCACCAAATTGGCGTCCTTGCGTTAGACCGGTAATTAAAGACGGGAGTTTGGCGAGCGCGGGTAGCTCGTCCAACATAAAAAATACAAATCTGTTTTTGTGTCTGGGGCCTGAGACTAATGATCTAATCGCAATATCTGCCCACAGGGTTATAAGGGGCTTGAGGGCTTCATGTTGATCAGATCTGGAGGTGATAAATAAGAACCCTTTTTGGTCTGTACACTTTATCCATTCAGAAATTGAAAACGGCTCAACGGCCTCGTGCTGGTATTCAACCATTGCATACAAAGGGGCAAGCGCAGACGTAAGAGTGGCTAGAATACTCCCCGATACACCCGAAATTAGAAACAATGCGCTAGCTTCAGTATCACCCAAATAATCAGCCAATGTGCTAGGGCGGCCTTTCATCAATAGATCGAGAAACGTCTTTAGTTTAGGTTTTGAATTTCCTTCCAAACTTTGAGAATAATATTTATAGGCCGTAGATACAAATATTGTTCTTGCAGATTTACTCCAAAATGGATCCTTGCTCTCTGCGATAAGGGCCGCTGCTACGGTATGAAAATCCTCCTTGGAGTTTGCATCAGAGAAAAAATCCCACGCAGCACAACGAGTGTCCATAGGGTTTAATATGTAATCTGTTTGGGGATTATAATGTGTTTCGAGATAGCTACCCATGTAATCAAAAACAACGCAGTCATGGTTATAATATCTAATTTGAGATAAGAGTTTTAGGATTTCTTGTGTTTTACCAGCCCCTGTACGACCACAAATTAACGTGTGCTGTTTTTCAGTTCCATAGATATATGGAACACCACCAATTACATATGGCGTGTAATTATTTATCCACATTTTTTTTTCTAAGGCACGGTTTTTATCAAGAACTATATCGATAAGTTGGAGTTTTTCAACAATTCTGGCTCCTCTGAAGTGCTGCGTTTTAATGATTCGGCGCCCAACTGTTGAGAAAAAGAACATACTCAGGAGAGAAGTTATGGCAATTGTTACGGTGGTCCAGAACGACCATCTTTTAATTTTGGATACCCCTTGGGTATAATAGTGGATTATAGTTGGGTGATTTTCAAAGGAGTTCAAAGTGAGTTCAATTGTAGATCTTTCTATGTGTCCATCCACCACTCGCGTCTCTACAAAATTAGCTGGTTTATCTAGTTTGTGGGGGTAAATCATTTTGTTGAATCGTACGAGTTGCACTTGCATCATGGCTTGTTTTTCATTGGTTGGCATGACGGAAGCTTTGTAACCAACAAAAAGAAACCCGCAAATTAGATAAAACCCAACTACATATTTAACAACGTCACTCGCCATGCGAAGAGTGTGCAAAGACGTTTGCCCCCCACGCAACATCAGGGCGCCCTCCCCCCATTCTTTTACTTTCTCGTAGTCTGCTTCTGAAGTTCGTCTCATAAATCCGCCTAATTTATTGTTGAAATTTTGCCATTATCTCGGCAATCCTTGCATTCACTCTTTCCCCATCTTGGGAAAAATCACCGGTATTAATTTTCATCCAAAGCACACTGGAAATGGCCCCCTCGATCAGAAGGTTGATAAAATCCTGATCTCCAAACAATTCCTCAAGCGTCAAATTTGTGCCTGAACTTGGTAATTTCGGTTGAGATAAATACGGCGTATTTAAGGTTGCCAGCAGCCTTTCTCGTACAATATCGGCTATTTTTACTTCGTTCGTTTTGGCATCTTTGCGCAAAGCTTCGTATAGATAGTCATCTATTCTGAAGGATCTAACTGTTGAGGGCTGTTTCATATTTTTACTATTTTCCAAATTCGTGTAATACAGCGTAATACAAAAAAAAGGTAATAGTTCCAAAGGCTTAAAAAGGCCGAAAACAGGCGTAATACAAAACGTAATACGTTCCCTGCGCGTAACCTCTTGAAAACACTCGATAAATCGAGTTTTCGTATCCTACGACCTGTGTACTAAAAAAAGAAAGCGATTTTTCGAGGGTTATTTGAGCTTTGCGAAAATGACAATCGGAAAATTTCCATCGTTTACAGCGTAGCGGTTTTCAGGGAAAACCAAGACTATGCTGTAAACCAGGCTTTGATACTGGTAAGAAAAAATTCTTCTATAAATATGAGCAGAGCGAATTTTGAAAAAGTAATTTTTTCCGTCTCAAAATTTACACACAACATTATCACACAATTAAATTTGAACTTTGGTTCTATCCCATTAAAAAAAAACCCGCCTGTGAAGCGGGTTTCTATTTTGACTATTTAGTCATGCTCCAAGTTGTATTTAAGGGGAGCAATAACTTTCTGTTTCTTACAAAGTAATCCCAATATTCTCGTTCTGGAAGGTTTCGAATTTCATCTTTGTAATATTCCGAATTGCTCCAAATACTTAATTTTAGTTTGCATCCGGGAATTGGATTATACAAATCATCACTAACTCTTTCGTCGTGTTCATCATGGTATCCATACCACCAGTGAAGAACATCGTCTTTATACTTCATCCAAGTTTTGAGTCTTTTAAATTTTGGTTTTGTGTTTTTATCAAAATACATTCTTAGAACTCCACAAGTGACTATGTTCAATGCTCCATATTTCTCGAATTGTTCATCTGTCATAGGCATGAGTAAGTTTCTTTTGGAAACAAAAGGCGCAAAATACTCTCCAATGTCTTCCTTTTCCGCACTGGTTAAAATTCGGTTTAGCGTATCGCAAAACCGAACTTCATCTATTATTGCCATGTCCTCACGTTTCATTTTAAAATCCCCATTGTGCAGTATCAAAATAGAGTCTTGAATTAGCACCAGTCGCTCTGCAATTTCTCGGAGTCCACCGAATAAAAAAACATTTATCATTGTCATTTTGTTTAGTTATTGAAACGGGTTTATGTAAACAGGCATATCCCCAGTGGATTGTCTCACTACATATTTCTGTGTATTCCCTAATTCCGTCATCAGTTAGCCCGCTGGAATTTACAAAATCAATATCCATAGTTCCGCATTGCATTGGAAACAATAAGGGTAGTTGTTTTACGTCTTCCTCGGTAAGCGGTTTTAGAAAATTATTGTTAATGGCAAATGTTGAAAGTGTCTTTCTGACATTTGCTTTTGCATCAACATTCAGAACACGCTCTAGGAATGGCCCAAAACGTATTTCCCCTACTTTTATAATGTTTTCGCTCAACATGTTAAAACGGACAATCTTGCATGTTAAAAATTTCTGGAAACTCGTCTTCGAGGGCTTCCAGTAGTTTTGAGTTTTCTTCGCCTGCCTCGTATGCTTCTGCAAACTCTTCTTGTTTAATAATGTTTGCCCATTCTGACGCAGACCATTCTGCACGCTCTGACGGATAGAAATTATAATTCGGACGCAAGTCCATGTTATTTAGGTTTGTTACATTTATAGCCATTTTGATTTCCTCTTTTATTAAAAATGGGTTTTGCTCTTCAGCAATAACCCTTGCCTTTCGAAGTGAATGTGTGTGAGAGGAGGCAATGGCATTTCGAATAACAAATTGGGGGTGCAACCCCTCAGAAAAATGTCGTGGGCTTGCCCACGCCCCGGCCGGGAACCAATTTGATACTCTAAATGTTCTTGTCAGGAGAGAGGTCACAAGACCGTCTTTCCTTGAAACAAACATGTTGGCTCTTTAGAGCCATCCTACTTTCTTAATAGGGGAACAACAACAAATCAGATAGTGAAGGGATCAGCTATGCTTACGACATGCACCATTGGCACGAACATTTATGAACACCTGTTTTTATCTCATCGGAGGCTTCCCGAACCGTATCAAAGCCCATAACATGCAAGGCCGCTAATTCGCACTCTGATGGCTGAAAGGCATACCCCTTGTTAAGGGATATAATAATCCCATTTCCAAGCCTGCGTTCATCAGACCAGTCTAAAACAAAGGTACGCATGTATTTATAAGGTGGGGGCGTGTTGATTGAGCTATCTTGACGTCGTTTACTTTCTGTCCGTAATTTCTCTACCAACTTCATATCAGGGTGACGCTGAATTAAACCATCGAGAACGTCATCCGGAATAGAGGGCATATGAAACCGGGGGTTCTTAATTTTATAACCAAGCCGCGGCAATTGAAGAACGGTAATCCGACTTCTAGTTTCTACGAGCATTTTAACTATATACTGCTTCTTAAGATGTCGTTCTATACCGTTGCCGCCCTCACTTTTAAAACGGCTCGCCTTCTTAAGGATGGGGTCTATACGCCTCAGCCCTTTAATATCATATGAGGTATGAATTTCTTCAAATCGGAGTGACCCGGCCAGCGCAAGCATTCGGGATTTTGAGTGTTTTGAAAAGTTGTAATGAACCATATAATGCTCAATTAACACTGCCCACTCAGATAGCGTATGCCATTCGAGATGTGTTCCTTTTACTTTTGGCATATTATTGTTCCTTCATTTGTTGATGTAGTCATAAATATCTCCTTCAATAATGACGCATTCGAGACCTAAAACAGCCGAGCGATTGGCCAAGGCCGCGTTTACGCGTGTATTTAGTTTGGGGAATCGAGAAGGCTGTTTTACGAATTCCAGTCATTATTCGGAGATGATTGACGAGAATAGAGACAACAAAACGTAATATAACTACAAATTGGCTTTAAAGTTTATTGGGGCAACGAAGAGAAGGTTACGGCTAAAATTTCCTGTATATCTTTATAAACTACGTTTTATGCGTAATAAAGCATCACTCAGCTTGAGCTTAGGCCAATTGCAAAGGGCTAACTAGGCTAGGCTTAACCTGAACGCACTTCAAAACTCTACAAATGGCTATATTACAGTAAAATATATAGGCTGTTCTGAAACCAAAAATAATGGAAATTACCAGTGAGCAATCTCCATTATTTCATATTGTCATCGATTTATACTAATTAGGATAACAGATTCGACCCTCTATAGACTGGGGTAAACACCGCTCAATATCTGTTATGACCAGAGATGGGTTGACGGTTTTAAATGTAATCATAGATTTATGAGGGTTGAATTGATATTCATGTATAAATTTCCCGAGTGATCTGGCTTGAGAAATTAATGCCATTTCAGGTGATGATATTTGTATTTTGATAGTTGTGAATGACATATCCATTTTACGTCCCCTCGCGGAGACCAATGCCGTAACGCTCTCTGTCTAATGGTGAGAATGGACGAACGCCATTTTGTGGTCTGGAATTTACTTTATGGTCACGGTAGATATAATTTTCATCGGCAACGCCTGCATCAACCATAGCGTCCAACAAATTATGCTTAAATACAGGGTGTGCTCTTAGAGTGTTTTGTTGTTCATCAAAGTTATTGGTTATAAACTTTTTACGCAAAAACGGTTTCAGTTTGGCGTAGTCAGTGGCGCTCATTTTTAGTTTCATATATGGCATATTTTGCTCCCAAATTTAATTACCGATAAGCCGGCATGCACGAAGCGTTCAGTTTGAAAGGAGCTGTCCAAACCAAGCGAGCTTGCTCGCGCAGCCCAAGTTTGGGCGTGTCTATTTTTGAGCAAAGCGTAAAAAATCGACGCGGACAGACCGTTTTGAAAGCGAACGGCTCAAACTGGTAAGCAAGTTGCCCGGCTGAAGGTGAATAATGGGGGGCCGTAAATTCCTAGAAAGTAAATGCCGCCAATGCTCGCAGATACTTAAATATCGGAAAAGGCAACAAGGATATAATCGATATAGATTAAGGCACGATCGGTGTCAGGGCTGTGGTGATAGACAAACCGTAGTAAACACGCTCATGCAGTTTATCATACGCATCAGGCCAATTGGTTGGGATCGTACCTAATGAGGTATTCCAGTGCTCTTTAATCTTGTTCATAATAAAAGCATCCATTTTTCCGCTTATTTTAAAGGCATGTAGATGGGTGCCATCATCATCCTCGATACAACATATGTGAATTTCAGAGGTTTTAGTCATGGTATTTCTTTCCATAAAAGTGAGAATTTATAAACTGTGGTTGCTAATGAGTGCTATCCCTTCCTTTGGCGACATATCACCCAGGCACTTAAAAATAATCAGAACGGTACGGGATTTGATTCAGTATTGTGGGTCTTTGTAAAATTGAAACTTTATTGGCAATTAACTGTTTAAGGCGGTTTGTTTTCTTCTGCCTGAAGTCTTCAATTATGAAATCAACAGTCATTCTAGCGGTTTCATCAAGATAACTCTTCACGTGATCAGTGCCGTAGTATTCCCCGCCCGAATGCATTATCGCACCATCTTTAATAACATCAAAGTAGTACACATCGCCAAACGCCCAGGCAGCCCATAGGTTTTCATCCGTCTCAAACCATTCTTTAAAGAGTTTGTCTTCAGATGCTTTAGAAAAGCCACACCGCTTTCTGTGTTCGGGTGTTAGAACGAATAACAAATATGCATAATCACCTTGAGAATACCCAGAGGCAGAGGTTGAAACTGCATGAATGCCTATCAAATTGAACATGTCTGCAATAGCATCGATGTAATCTGAAGCATTTTGGTAATATGAGGGTTTTAGAGAATAAAGTGTATCATCAAAAATACGCCGCCGTTCTTCATTAAAATGTTCAGCGTTTTGACATTCTACATTTTCACGAACTTCCAGCTCAATTTCTTTAACTTTAAGATCTAAAATCTTACATAAAGCTTTCCAATGCCTTGAGAGTTGGCCCTCAGTATAATATTCGAGCGGGTCTTGGATATTATCCCCTTCAGCGTGTTCGGTAATATTTCTGTGTCTGCCTGAGATACTTAGCATGGGTGTATTGCAATCCCACATTACCCAAGGGTTTTCAGGTTGATCGCAGTGCTTTGCTTCAATATTAAAGCCTCTATATTCCCCTTCATAACAATCTGTTGAGTAATGAAAATCAATATGTGCGGTCATTTTGTCACTCCCTCTAATTGTTTTCTGTTAACTGAAACGCAAATGAGCTCCCGTCATTACTGTTTGTTCCGGATGTGAAATCGTTGGCGATTAGCCTGGTAACTTCCCTTAGACCCGCTTCGATCGCTGCAAGTGTTGAACCCTTAAGAGTTATTGTTGCGCTATATGTGTGTTCTTCAGTCATGTTTTTTCAATCCTTTGATCATGTCTCCTAGACAGGAGTAGTGTGTGATGTGATATTCTTGACGGCCAAAACGAAACTTCGCTTCCTTCTTATAACCGCGCCATAATTTGAAAATTCTCTTCATCGTAAAACCCTTCAGGTGCTAAAATGACAAACGCCCCCCTGTTAAGGAGGGCGTTCTTTAGAATTAAGCCGCTTTCTTTGCGGTATGTTTCTTATTGCGACGAATTTGCAACATGGATGGGTCCTGTAGCTGAAGTTCCATTGTGCGAACATCAACGCCATCTTTGTTTGTATATTGATCCGACTGCATTTTGCCGGTAAGTGTCCACTCATCACCTTTTACAATGGCCTTTGCGCGCTTTGCGGCGGGGCCAAAGAATGTAACGGGGATGGCTGATGTTTTTTCTATCCACTGACCAGATTGATCATAATAACCATCTTGTGTAATGATTAAGGTCGATACAACGGGCTTTTCGTCACTGCCACGAACTGTGATGTCAGTTGCGATCCGGCCTGTTATAATTGCGATGTTATTGGCGTTCATAGTCTTCTCCTGTTTTTAAAATACGGCCCAATGCCGTAGAAAACCGGGAATGATTTGAAGGGGCTGCGATCAAGGGTGATTTTGTCTATTTTTTTTTAATCGGTAGAGTAAAAAATCGACACAATCCCTCGAAGAGGCCGCGCTTGAACGCACTAAGCCCCACTAAATCATAGGTTTTTACGAAGGCATGGGTTCATCTGTTTTTAGAAATTGGAGATCAAAAGACGAAGAAACGCCAATGTTTATTGATATATATGACTGCCTGACCGAAACGACATACGTGCATAGAATTGCTAAGTTGGAGGGTCGCAGAATACCATAGGGTTTTGATTTAACGGTAGTGGCCTGCTTCATTCCCGAAAGTTTGCGGCCATAAAGCTCCTAAAGGATGTGTAAGGGTCTGAGTGGATTGCCCAACATGCTCGTAAATTCAAACGGGTGACGATTGAACAGCTTCAGCCGGGTTCATCTGCGAATATGCGTAAAATAAGATCAGATCATTGCTTAATAAAGGAACTCGTCCTTCGGGGGGCGTTATAATTTAGCTATAACCAATGTTCCGCTTTTCCTAGTATCCCACAATATTGAAGCCCTCGTGAGCAGTCACGGGGCTTTATTCTATTCGACTTTCGTATAGGGCATTTATGCAAGATTTTGGTAAGCCTGATCTACGGCGATAACCGAACTTCACGATCTTCTGGTTAAAAGCGGTATTTCAAGTAGGTGTTATTAGGAAATTACTTCGTCGGCAAACACTTCACAGGTTTCACCACACCCTGATCCAAACATATCATCATTATTAAAATGACCAGATAATATGTCTCTTGTCGATAAGTTTCCTCTAAAAAAGACACGTTTGTATCCTTTAGAATAGCCGTACTTATCTTCCATCCGCCTAGGGAATTGATATATATCTGGTTTTTCACTGACTAAACGGAAGTGTTTTTTATATGATTTCTTCCAGCACCATGAACAATTGCCCTCGTAATTTGCCAAATTTAACGCAAAACTTTGCTTTGCCCACCAATTTTGAACATCCGTTTTGGTAATATTCATCGCAATCAACGGATAAACAATATTTTTGTCTTTGTAATTTACGGCGACTCTGTCCATCTCGTCTGCGCGAATACCTATAGCAATATCATAGCTTCCCCTTTCCCATCCGATGGTTTTTATGTAATCATACATTGGATTGATTTTCAGCTCACGAGTACAATGGGGATATTTTATATTGGGAATCCCATATTTTTTTATCATTTCCTCAAACACAAACCCTACCCTGTCTGCTGTCTCGAAATTGACAATTTTATGGGTATTTCCTTTTCTCAAATTCTGGTGTGTTACAGATTCAAGCCAAACCGTTTTAAAATCCAACTCATTATCGCAGGCGTTCACAAAATCGAGCGTCTCAGCACGTTCTTGCCCAGTATTGGCAAATAATACTATAATCTCTTTATATGTATGGCCGCATTGATTTAAAATCAGCCATGTCATGTATGCGGATGTTAGGCCTCCGCTAAAGCTGATAA
Source organism: Robiginitomaculum sp. (assembly GCA_002733905.1). Taxonomy (GTDB): domain Bacteria; phylum Pseudomonadota; class Alphaproteobacteria; order Caulobacterales; family Maricaulaceae; genus Robiginitomaculum_A. The sequence goes on from NVXK01000001.1 coordinate 116,525, forward strand.
ACAATCTTTCTTTTTGTAACATCAGACAATTTCGTGCGAATCAAACGGGCCATCCACGGCGTCCATAAATAGATCTTCGTCTATTAAGTCCACAATGCGTTTTTGTAATGCCTTCAAAACCAAGCTGGTATTTACGTCCTCGGCCGTACTTGATGAAGAATTTATCGAAAATGCCAAGTCATATACATGATTATATTGAGGTTTTTTATGACTTGTAACATTAATGATGTTTTCTAAAATCTTTAGGTTTTCGGAGGTTTCTACCAAACCAAATTTATTTCCCTTTAGATACAAAGCGCATTGGCATCCTTTGCTCACCACTTTATTTTTATCATTGCTGGCCATTTTGTAGTTTTTGCCAAACAATTTTTCAAAAATTTTCTTGGTATCGGGCAAATCGCAATTTGTATCGACAACGCAATACATTTGGCTGAAAGGATGGCAGTCTTTAAATGTGAAATATACTTTAGCCATCTTACCCTCCTCTGTTTGAGATGATAAAGAGAGTTTTTAGCCTGGCTTCAAAAGGATCATATCCACCTTGAATACTGTACATTGTCGCTGTTCTTATGGCTTGTTGTTCCGTTTTACACTCATGAAGGTCTATGCACCCACCGTCTATCCTATGCCCATAAATAGTCCAGAAATCTTCTTCTCCTGGTTCACACTGATCAATATAACTATCTTGCAGGATACAAGGAGCAATCTCGATACCATCATAGAGTGACCAATCAGGCTCTTTACCATCCACACAACAATTGTAATCCTCCAAAGTTGCTAGACGATTTTCCAGTGCCATTTGTTGATCGTAATTTACAAGCTCGCTGACCCTAAATAGTCTCCATTTACACGCTTCCAGTTCTTGCGAAAAATAAGCAACAGCTCCCCCTTTATGTCCTTCAGTAACAGCAAACCAGTTATTTGGATGCGGTTGGTTTCCAAATGCGCTCTGACAACTTTCATTGAGATCATTGCAATCTTCAACAAGTAATTCTTCAAGAGCCTGGTCCAATGTGTAAGCTTTGTGATGTATATCGATGTTCATAATTCTCTCCTGTGAAAATCATCCGAGAAAATACGGAGAGAACCGACCAAGGCCTGAGCTTGCTCAGTGCATTAAGCCTTGGGAAGGTTTCTAGATCGTATTTTAGGATCGATTTCATCAGGTGAACACTTCTACGCAAATGAATATTTGTTGTTCGTCTTTGCTTTGAACTTCAGATATTTTCTGACGTCGCGCAGCAGCATTGAAGGCATTTCGTAGATTTGTTTTGATTCCATAATCGCGCCGATGGTTATTTCCGGGCGGCAATCTTCTCTTTCCCGTTTCAAAATCGCGGAAAGATAACGATTTGGGCACCGGATAACCTCTCTTTCGTTCCAAGAACGGTTGTCAGGAATTGGGGCTAAGCGCATTTCACGTACGATTTGGGTATCTAAAACTGCGAGCAAGGCTTTTCTACGGCCGTGTTTAGCGACGCCCTTCTGCCAAAAGAAGTTTTTATATGCAGGCTGACGGGTTTCCTTGAGTTTTATGATCTCTTCAACGAGGTAGGCCTCATTTATCTCATCGGGGACGTCCTCCCCTAAAATACTAAGTCCTGCTGACGCCACAGCCTCAAATGTTTCGTAATCAAGCTCAGGACCCGCCTCAACCTCTTCATGTCGCAAGGCCTTTTTCCTACAGATTACTGCCCCCTTTGTTTTGGGTTCTGTAGTTTCAGTTTTGACCTCTGTAGTTACAAGTAAATCCCCTCGTAGAGGGTGTAGCTGGCTTACTGACCCCCTAAAGGTAAATAAAGAGCGAAACCAAGAGAGAAATATCTCAGATGTGAAAGTATATAAATTCTTGCGGTTCATTGCCTTTCCCCTGATCGGCCGTTCCTGGATAGAGAGGATCCCTGCCCTCTCCATAGCGCGTAAGGCTGTCTTGACCGTGCCCCGGCTTACACCCGCACTTTTGACAAACCAGTCATGAGCAACTTCAAACACCTCGTCACCATCCGTAAAGCGAACCATAGAAGCAATTATGGCTCGTTGAGCCTTTGTCGGATTAAAACCCTTAATGTAGGGGAAATTTCTCATGGTTTTGTGTGAAGCCGCGTGCCACCGTTCTTCCATCTTCTGTTTTTTGGCTGAAGATTTGTCACGAGCGATCGCTTTAACCATTTTATCACCATCTTTTTCATACATGGCGATGATAGATTCTCGTTTTACGAGCCGCGATTGCATTAGTTCTTCTGACATTAAGCCGGCACACATATCCTGAAAGTCTTGTGAACGAAGGGCAAGGTTTTCATCAATAAGAACCTGTTTTCGTGCTAGTAATTTTGACAAAGCTGTCATGGTCACTCCCGATATACATCGGAGATCCATCAAATTTTAGGCAAAGCAATATTGTTACGTAAAAACGCATAAATTACTTGAAATGTCGGGATGCATTTGCTAGATAATATCTTGAAAACGATTTATCGATGCTCAGCATCTAGAAAGCCTCACACGCCAATGTGGGGTTTTCTGCTTTTTGGGACTCCTAAATCAGATTGATCTCCTTCTTTTAAGTTTAAATACCGGCAAGCAGCCAGTGGTGCGTTCCAGGGCAAGGGTATGTCCCCCTACTGGAATAATTTGCTGTGCCACGATTCGGGTGATCGGCACTAGCTTATGTTTATGTGAAAATAAAATAGCCATTGTGTTTAGGCAAAAAGATTACGCTCGCTGAAACGATAGTACTTGACAACAATGTCGGGTGTACATTAGACAGTTCGGTAGTTACTGAAAAAACCGGACGTTCGGGACGCCAATCCCTAGTCAAAAATGAAAACCCTCGTAGTTAGTTCTGCGGGGTTTCTTTTTATCGATGCTGCTCCTTTTTATTAGATTTGATTCTGACTCTAGCCAAATTGGTTAACAAGCCGTTAACAAACGGGCTGACCATGACTCGCAATATGTCTCTAGGAAATGTTGCTGGTACAAAAATAACTATCCCCTTTTAAGACCAAGCAAAGCCTAGCCTGTATTCAATCGAATGCAGGATAATTATATGTTTTAGCTACTTTTTACAAGTAATAAAGCACTTTAGATTATTTCATATTTAGAAAATTCAAGCTCAAAGGCACTTCTAAATCAGAAAAATCCGTTTTTTTTGTAAGTACATCGCGCGTTCCGAGATGTACCAAAGTATTAATTATCTGCCTCATCCCTCTACCTGATTCGCGTTGTGCTGTATATAGAGCTTGAACGACTTCGGGTTTGGTTATGGAGATAAATGTATTGGGTCCTTCATTGGCAGGAACAAAGACTGTTGGCCAAGAACGCCCCTGAAATATGTGGTCCGTAAAAGGGGCTTCCAATAACATACGATCAAGTAGCGTGTATATATATGTAGACAGCTTGCCTACCCCCCTTCCCTCATTTGGATCCTGCGCCAATGAATGCAAATGATTTCGGAAAGATTGGTCGAAAGCCAAATGAACTTGAATGCGAGATTTATTTGCAGAGTTTGGTTTTTCTTTTTTCGTCATACCATATCCGTTATATTGAACCAATTTTGTCTAGGCCCGGGCTAGCCGGAACCTTTAATGAATTTATTTTCAATCAATAGTTTTTCGATAAGATCTTGTATGGTCGTACGTTCTTCTACCGCTTTGGCTTTTAATCTATATTGATCATCAACGGTTACACGAAAGACCATGCGTACTTTTTCAACGGGATCAGAGTTTTCCTTTGGCTTGGCTTTTGTCTTTTTGGGCTTTGCTTCAGTTTGCTTTGCTTTTGTCGCAGTTTTGTTTGTTTGGGTCTCGGGTTTTGGTGATTGAGCGTCAGTTTCCGTAGAAAGCGGAATTGGGGTTTTGCTTCCTGGAGCCGGGCGCAGTGTAACTGGGACGTCTAAATTTGTAGCAAGGCCCAGACCGCCGAATTTATTTTTTGATACCGGTTTCATTTTATTTCTCCTCGTAATGGGATTTTATAGCCGCAAAAACTTCTTCGACTAATCTAGTGATTTCACTATGGGCCTTTACCCGTTTGGGAGACAACTCAAGTAAACTCACACCAAGGTCGGTCGTTTCCTTATAAGCAACCCGTGTATAAATGATTGTTTGGAATGTTTTGAAATTTGATTTTCTTAACACTTCCAGCCAATGAGCATCCAACCCGGATCGGGTCGTCGATACATCATTTAATACAAAGTAGAGATTTATGTCCCTACCCGTGTCTTTGGCAACTTGGTTAATGACTGCCGCAGTCTTAGTGCTTTCCTCAATATCACCCTGCCCCAATTTCATAGGAGAGATTACAATATGTGCAATTTTTGCGATCTGCACAATTAAATCACTGAGAACGCCTTCCGGATCAATGAGAATAAAATCAAAGTCGTTATTTATGATTTGGACTTGTTGCACCAAGTTCTCGGCCGTAACATTTGGAAAGACCGTAAAATACTTACCAAGCCCGTTGTCTGCATTCTGTGAGATTCTAGTCATGCGCCCAGAAGGATCTGCGTCCATGACGGCGACCTTAGCGCCGCCCTCAGCCAAAATGATGGCTGTATGGGTTGTGAGTGTACTTTTACCGGGTCCACCCTTCGAAGATACAAACGAAATAATTGTTGCCGACATTGTTTTCATCCTTTTTGTTGCACATTTGACAAAATGCATAAAGTCGCATTGTCGTATTGTCCACTTGTGGACTAAGCGTATTAACATATTGTCTACTGTACACATTGTCCACTTCGCATATAGGTGACAAAACATATTTTCACAACGATTTTCTTCCAAAAACTTAGTTTTTAACCAAAATTTCAAGATCGAGCCTTGCGACACTACAAAATTAGACACAATTGCATAATGGCATACTGTCCACTTGTCACCTACGCATGTAAACATATTGACATTTTTTCATATTGTCATATTTACGTTGTTATGCATTTATGCCTATATGTTCTTATGCTTTTACGCTTACACATATAGTCATATTGTCCACTTATCATATTAACATATTTACGCATTGGCGTCACATAGGACAGCCATAGCGCGAAGACAAAAAATGAAAATTCAAAGAATCAATGTCCCAAACTATAGAATAACTTGTAGCACCGGCAAGTCAAACGCTCCATATAAGCGATTAAAGGGGGGCAGGAGCCAGATTTAAGAAATAGTCGCGTCCAAGGTAGGGTAGGGCGACTAAAGGCCAACAGGCTTTATTGAATTTCCCTGAAAAATGAAATAACCGACCTTACTGCCAGGGGTCTTCCAAACAAAGTCAAATTCAAGTCCAAAGATAGGCAAACCATTTAATAAGAGATATTCCTCGATCAATTTTCTTTGATCGGAAGTGGACAACACAAAGCCTCCTCGTTTAAAAGGATCAAGGTCTTGCTCAATATCTATCGTAATTGGTGTGGACACAATTACTCCTTCGATTAAATGCTGGTATAAATTTATGACATACTAACGCCAGAGCCTTCATCCAGAGGTTCAAGCTCTCTATTCACAAATAACCCGATATTGAGGTCCAATTGTTCACTTACGCCGCAAAGAGGGGCAGAAAGCCTCTCTTTCATCAAATCCCGATGCTCATTGGATACAATGGCGAGACCTGGTCTAGCAGAATAATATTCGAAACTAACAAAACATCTCCCCGCAATAAAATTGATAAAAGCATTTTCAATATTTGCATTTTTCATCTGAGTGAGGATTTTAAAGGCGGACTTTGGGTATTTAAATTTTTTAGACCTCCAAGTCTTCAAGACAATCGGAACATCAAGGCTATCATGCGCATCCTTTTCAGATCTAACACTCTCAACAACGATCGGAGAGTTTGATTTTACAAACCCTTGGCAAATAATTGGGATGTTTTGATCATATTTCCAATACGCGATAATAATTTTCCAACATTTGGAAATTTTAACAGCTTGAACACAATGAGTTTGGGCTGACTCCATTTTGCTAATAGCTATAAGAGCTAGCTTTTGACTCTTATAATCGGTCGTCAAATATTCAATGGTCTTTTTGACCTTATAATTGGCAAGTCGCCCCGCGAGCGTTGCGGAGGCTGCCTTCGGTGTGCGGCAATTTACAGCAATATATGAATTTGGCGCAATAGGATATTGAAGGGCTGGTCCGTAGTATGAAAACGTATAGTGTAATCCATCAAGCCGAGCACAATGGGACAAACAGGCAAGCATATAAAAGTCACCAGCTTGATGCAGCCAAGAGTTTGAAGCAATGCCATCTGTTTTAAACGAAGTGAGGGCATCATCGAGGGTATCAAACGCAGTAATTGATTCAACTGTTAGAATTTCCGCTTCACATCCAAGAATTTCACTTGCCCCAAGACCTGTCTGGGCAAACCGTCTCCCTAATAATGCATCATTCTTGTTATGCGCAACTGGTAACCGCCTGTACAGGGCTGCTCGTAAATCATCCTGTCCAAGATTAATGTTCGAAGATGTTTCAGTCGGGGGCATATGCGGCATTCCATCCTATACACATGTATAAACTACTTTTTACCCGTAATCAAGCATAAGCAATATATGTTTTCAACCCCAAAGAGTATATTCAATTATATTCGATAATTACAACCAATAAATTTGGGCCTAGTTAAGCCGCCAGGGTACAGTCTTTTGAAACTGCGTTTCTGCTTCAATTAAGTCGAATATCCTTTTCGCAAATTGGCGCTTCTCTATACCCCGACGGTTGGCTTGCATTTGCAGTAGGGCGGGGTGGGTCAAAAATGTCCTGACGAAATCCTTGTTTACGACACGTCTGCCCTTAGCGGCAAGAAATACGTACTCCTGAGTGACTTGCCCTAACAGGTACAGATCAACGGCTTGGTTTATACGAATTTTTTCGTCGGTGCGTAGCTTTTGAAAATAATTATCTACCACAGAATAGGCTTTCATATAGATCGTTTAGTCTATCTAGGGCTTTATAGAGTTCAGCGTCTTTGGATTTACGAATAGCGTCTTCACGAGAGCATTCTATAACGTCGCCGATAATTTCGTTGGCTTCCATTATTAAGTTTTTTTGATGAGTGGTTTTTTGTGTTGGTGCGGGCATGAGTTTTCCAAATTATTATAAGAAATATTGATTGAAATAGAAAACCCGCCCTTCGTTGCCAAAGGACGGGTAAAAAGCGAATCGGTTTAGGACGCTTTTGCTTGAGGGGAGGGGAGTGTTTCCTCCTTCTTCGTCGCAACAGCTTGTGTTTTCGCATTATAGGCTTTTGTCTTACGGACGGACGGTTTCTTTAATGTCCGTTTTTTCACAATATTGGTGCGAATATCCATAGGAACCCACTTTTTCTTCACCGATTGTCTAAATGCTGCACCAGCCAAGTCTTTCTTCTTTGCCTTCTCATAAGGTGTAATATCCATACCCATTTCAGACATGGCATGACGAAGCTGTTTACCGTTCATACGGTTGAAGAACTCCTCGTCAGGTGTCCAACGATCGGTAATGTCCAAACCAATGGTTTTCGCGACAGTTTTAAACAAAACCGAGTTAGTTTCATTGATCATGTTGAAGTTAACACCCTGTGCCAAAATATCAGCACATAGCATTGCCCTTTGATCATCCGTCATCTTATAAATGGTTTTAAAAGCTTCAGCCCCGTTAGATTGTTCCGCTTTATTAGGTCTTTTATACTTAGGAGTTGTAATCCCCTCATAGTTTGCGTTCCTTGAATATCCAACTTTTACATCAATGCAGTAGATACCACTAATCATAGACGCCAACATCAATGACAAAGCTGCTTTGGAGGGATTTTCAACCATATGGGCGGTTAATGCGCTGCCTGCCAGCGTGCCCATGCTACTTTTGAGTGTTTTTGACAGGTTGGCAGGATCATCGGCCTTTTTAAGAGCAGCCGTTTTTTCCTTTTTGGTATTTAAGATATAGGTTTTGAAACTGCCATACGCCCAACATGTAATTACAATCGCGTTTTGTTTTTGGGCTTCGGTGAAGTCATGTGTCTTGGCATAGAGGGCGTTATATTTGGTATCAGCCTTCTTAATGGCTTTTTTCTGGGCCGCAGTTGCCTCCCAATTGAACTCACGCGCCTTATCCAATTTTTTCAAACTGGCTTTCTGGGCTTTAGTACCGATAAAAGCCTTAAATAGTTTTGGACCATATTTTTTCTTAAGCCTTTCACTTAAATTATAGTCATATTCGACCAATTCGGTATTTGCCCAACCATCTGCCTTAAATTTTTCAGTTTTTGCCGTAAGTTTGGCATTAAAGAGTTCTGCTACAATATCGCCGTTCAAAAGACGTGTTGTTTCTTCAAACAGATCATCTTCTGTCTTACCTCCAGCATCTTGATAGGCTTTCATGCCGATAAACTTAACCACATCATCTGTCAGATAATAGGTATCTTCGTTCAAAGCAGTCTTTACATCACTGGCATATATATTGGATAAATTCGACTTGATGTCCTTAAATATGCGCAATTGCCGTTTCGTATCATTGGTAGACGCGAAAGCTCTTGCCACATCTACAGTCATTTTACCGTCTTCGAGAGCCTTAAAGATCGCTTTCGGCAAACTCATTAAGGCCAGAATACGTTTAACATCATTGGCTTCAATATAATATAGTCGGGCTATATCGGCTTCACTTGTACCCGTATCATATAATTTCTTATAGGCTTTATACTTATCGACGGCTGACATATCCGTGCGAAAAGAATTTTCATTCAAAGATGCCGTTAGGGCTTCACTTTGCGAAAGGATATGTACTGGAATTCTTGTCATATCGATTGAATCTGGTAATTTTAATGACGCCACTAACATTTTAATGGCTTCAAGGCGTGTACCACCCGCACAAATTTTGACATTTGAGTCCGTATCGACATAACCAATCAAGTTCTGCAACAATCCAATTTCAACAATAGACGCCACCATTTCGTCCAGGCTTGCCTTGTAAGATTTTGATTTTCGGTCGGTACGCACATTTTCAGGTGCAATACGAAGTAAGTTTAGATCATAGTGTTTGATAGACATATTTGTCTCCCATTTTCAGTTTTAGCTTGTACGATCCCAACCCAGACAGGGAAGGGACAAGCTATATGGCCGGACAATTCCGGTAGGGAGGACGCTGCATTTTAGACGCAAAGCTCAAAACCAAGCGAGCTTAAGCGAGTGCAGTCCAAGCCTGAGCCTGTCTATTTTTCAAGCAAAGCGTATAAAAATCGATGGGGTCTGGCCGTTTTGACCGCAGCGACGCCAAAATGCTAGGCGTACGGAACGGAGTTGGCCGAATGGATTTGTATCCTGGAGTGTTGAAAACACTAAAATTTAAAGGGACATATTTGACACTATAAATGTGGAAACGCCTAAGCACTCAGGCACATATTCACACCGTCCCACCACAAAAACCCCCGTAACAGTGTAAATTTGGCATATCAAACACCCCACATAGAATAATTCACTTTGGAATATTCCCCAGTAAAACTTTACTGATTAATCTTTATACCCGTTATCTCCTCCAGTCCTTTTCGGGACATCGAGAGTGTGTGATTGATCTTTTTTTCCAGTTTTACATATATTGCATAGAGTTTCGGGTTCTCTCTCGCTGAGATTGTGAGATCACTAACACTGGCCATAATGCAAAAACAACAACTAAGCCTGGACATACCTTTTGCGTAGGCCCAATGCGGTTTTTGCCCCATTTGCGCTATATAACCAAAGACTTCCTGTTCTGACCACGCATGAATTGGTAGCCAATCAAACCATTCTCTGCCGGCTTTCGAGTTTTTCTGATTGAAAGTAAACGGGTTACGTTTGGCTCTAGCAGAGCTTTCTTGGGCTCTAAATCCCATGCAATTGACTAATAATTTGTTGTACTGCGGATTTCGTTTTAAGAACCGTCTCAATTCGCGCTCAATAGGCCCACGTTTAAGATCACTTGTGCATTGGCGAATACTAGGGCTGGGAAACATACCTCGCTCCTCGATCATTTGTAGCAGGCCTCGACGCGCTTTTGCAATTATGAGGGGATATCCAAATCCGTAATTTTGAATGTGGTCAATATTACCCTCCCATTCGACCTCACCAAGATCCGCATGAATAAGAATGATTTGTGCGTCGGGTATTTTATAGGCTCGCAGGGCGAGCAACATGGCTTGGCTGTCTTTTCCGGCCGAATGACTGACAGCAAAGAGCGCGCCGCGCTGTACCAGTTCCTCAATATGAGGAGGAATGACAAGTTTGCGTAATTTTGGAGCAAACATCTCAAATTGGGCGCGGGCTTTATGAGGGACATCGATTGGATGGACAATTGTAGGGTCTTTGATTTGTGTAGACATATAAATCTCCGTAATTAGGAGCATGGTCTGCAATCCATGCTCCTAATGTGTTAGTCAGTGTAAATTCGGATGATTTTGGTGTTCACCTTGCACGTCGAGAACGTCGTATTAGGAAGTTCCTCCATAGTTTCGGCGTCTGGGTGATGATATGTGATTGGCACCAACGCCACTAAACAAGGCCGCTCTTGATGTCCGTTGCGCCCCATGAGAGACATTGCCGCCTCAATATGTGCTTTCACACGGTCAAAAGGTGGGTTCATAATCACCCGGGGTATTTCGATTTGATTTTGGGCTTGTTGTGCATATTCCAAAAAACACATTTGCCATGTATTGCAATACAGAGGCTCGGAATCGAGTTTACGTGCGAGTTGAATATTTCGTTCAACCACGACCATTTCAAATTGTGAATGCCCTGCTCGGTAGAGCGCACGAATGAGGGCGCCCGTGCCACCACTTGGCTCTAAGGTTCTCACATCCCCTTGTGGTCCAAGATATTCAACCATTCTATCGGCCACTTCATCGGGGGTTACATGGCATTGCGTGGCTTTATCTACATAGATGGGCTCTACAATTTCAACCTTTTCAGGTTTGATGTATTCTGGTTTTTCCACATAAGAAATCCGCAGAGGTTTTTGTGGCCGTGTGTATAAATCTATATTCATTATCTTTTCGCTTTCCATTGATTTGCGCGTGCCAGGCTTCTCTTTTCAGAAACGCAGACACCGTTTTTGTATAATTTGTGAATTTTTCGAGTATGGGATGTGATGAAATCCCTCCGCTCGAAAGCAGGGGATTCCATCTGGTATGCATTTAAAGGGGGCTGCATTAGCTCAGTTCTTCAACTTTTTCGCGAATAGCCAATTTTTCCCAGTCCAAAGGCAGAGATTTTTTGGGCTTGTCGATAATTTGAATAGCCGAATATGCCTGGTAGAGATCGTAACTACGCGTTGAGACCCGAAGTCTGAAGACTGGCACACCAATCAACTGATAGACGCCATCTTTCCAACCGGATTGCACGCGCACGCCATCGCTGGTAATTCCTACGGTTTTGAAATGCGCGTAAGACCCCTTTGAATGCGCCGAATACAAACTTTGCGGCACGAGTGTAACATTGGCTATTTTTGGATCCCCATATGATTTTGCGCGTTTGTGAGATTCAGCGATTTGTATATTCCAAAGGGCTTGCAAACGAATAAGGTCCTCATCGGTCGGGTTGATGATTGGCGATTTTGTCTTGGTAGATGTTGATTGACGTCGTTCTACAGGTGTTGGAACCTCATAACCTGACGCCTGCATAAGCTCACGCCACTCGGTATTTGTAAGTTCTACAGAGCGCGTGGGGGCAATATGTAAGGGCAGGGTAACGGGAGATTCCAATATATAACCATAATCGCTTAGGGTTGCTTTGGGTTTTTCAGCGCCCATTTTGCGAGCAAAAGTTTGTAAAATAACCGGCGTAAGGTCTTTGGTGTAAACCTCCACAGGGCCAAGCATTTGGCGTTCATAGGACAATCTATTGAGATAATGGGTAAGCCAGCGTTGACGGAAGGTGCTCGAAATTGTGTTTTCCAGTCGTTCAATATTTTTAGCTTTGCACTCAGCATGAGTAATATCGCCCTTTTTGAGCTGATGGTACAAATGTGTTGATGCACCGCTATAACTGCCTGATAAGGTTTCAATCTGATCATCGGACAAATCTCTAATCCAAATACCAAGGTAATTTTCCGCATCATTTTTCACTCGCTGATGATCTCTGAGTGATTTCAGTAGGGTTTCAATACGTCGCGTCCGCACTCTGGGATCGTTTTTGTGGTTTGCGTGCGCTTGAACACCGATGATTTTCCAGTTCCAGTATTTTACGGCTTCAGAGGCTTTGACAGATTTTTCAATATTGCTTGAAATTCGTTCCTGGTCTTTACGGGCGCGTTTTTCGGAATGATGACCGATCAGTATCGGTTGACCAAAGGGGATGTTACTTGAAATATCGCGCGCAGCATTGGCAAATGCATCTGCTTGCGTGGCTCTATTTTCAGCAATGCCTTCTAATCTGTCCATTTTGGCTTCAGCGCGTTCAACCATTGTTGTTTGTTCAGCCGTAATTTCTCCGGCAAGCTCAATACAAAAATCTTCACGAGCAGGGGTCCACATTGGGGCAACAAACAATTCTTGTTTTGGTGCCCACTTAAAACCTGCATCTTTGACGCGTAAATATAGCTCTTTATCGAGCCTACTGGACGCGTAGAGCCTAAGCTTGTTATCTTCTACACTATAGGTTGCTTCTAAATCTGACATGTTATCTCCTAAAAATACCGTGCATTCCCAAGCTTTTGAGATCGGGTACGGTTTCTGGCCGGACAATTCCGGTAAGGAGGCCGCGTCATTTGAAGGGCGAAGGTCAAAACCAAGGGAGCGTAGCGAGTGCAGAACAAGCGTTTTCGTGTCTATTTTGAGCAAAGCGAAAAAATCGATGCGAAAGGGCAGTTTTGAACGCAAGCCCGTACAAATGGTAAGCAACGGAACGGAATTGTCTAAGAAAATGGCCTGATGGCTTTAAAGAGTTATTTTTGAGGGAGAATAATTCATCTCAACCTCATTCCCATATTATATATGTGTAGATAGGAAAACGCCCCCGAAGGGGGCGCAACCAATTTACACACTAACCGTTGTACGTCATCAAAACTTGAGTGAGTTGTGGAAGTTCGGTATTATGAAGTGTGATTGGACTTCTATGGTCTACAATCGCCATTCTAATTGTTGGGTTTTCAGTTTTAGAGTATCCGGCCGCTACAATAGCTTGCGAGAACAAGTCAATTCTAAGGCTAAGCGTTGTATCTTCGCCAGTATGGCGAATAATTTCAGTTTCTGTTGTGAGGAGTGGCTCAAACCTTTCATCATCACAAAGGCTCGTCATTTCAATACTGCCATTTACGTTTAGTTTCACTGGATGTTTTTCATATGGTCCAAATATTGTTTTAAAACGTGTCTTATGCGGTGCGATAGCACGTACAAGATTTTGAGCTTTAATTTCGACGAATTCAGTGTTTTTAGGGATGACCCGATGATAATCGGGAAATGTACCGTCAATAGCTTTAGTCGTGAGCGCAAAGTCTCCTACCGTGAACCTGATACGCAATTCATCTGTACTTAAACAGGCCGTTTCACCTTTTTTGGCATTGGTTAAGGCCTTTAAGATCAATTTAATTGACTGGTATTGGATGATTACGCCTTCAAAATTTTCGGTATGCTTGCCTGTTTCGTACTTCGCAAGCCTATGGCCATCAGTGGCGACAAAGGATAGATTTTGATGGATGGAATGCATAAAAATACCATTGAGGTAATATCGGGCTTCTTCCTGAGACATGCATGGCGCTACACTTTTGAGAATCTTCAGAAGCACCTCGGCTTCAAACTCGAATTGCAGTGTCTTGGTGATTTCCGGCCCCCGCATGTATGGAAACCCGTCTTCAAAGTCCAAGCATTTGATATTTTGCAGTATTTCGTCTTGTTCAAAACTGACAAGATCGGGTGTGACGTCCACGCTTACCGGGTCTTTCGCATTGAAAGATTTAGTGATTAATTTGAGGGTGCTCAGATCAATAAAAATTTCAGCATTTGTTGGTTCGGTGCAGCCTGTAGCAACAATCGTCTCAACTTCATTGTCGAGATCAGTATTTGCAAAAATCACATTGCCATCATGGACTTTTATAAGCACCGACATAAGAACAGGCAGTTTTGAGCGTGAATACGCATTGTTTTGAATAAATACATTGAGCATTTTTTTGGATGTCGTGAATTTCATGGTTTTCTCCCATAGAGTATGAAGCCAAAACCCGCACAACACGGCGGGCATGACGTAAGGCCGGACAATTCCGGTAGGGAGGTCGAAGTGTTTTTAGACCGAAGATCAAAACCAAACGAGCCGAGCGAGAGCCGTGAAGCGTTTGCATGTCTATTTTTAAGCAAAGCGCAAAAATCGATGGGCGATAAGCAGTTTTGAACGCAGAGAGAAAAATGATATGAGAACGGAACGGAATTGGCCAACACCGTGAATGTTGGCCAAATAGGGTTCAAATTCATAAAATATCCAGCAATCAATATACCTGATTACCACCAATCAATATCATACCCTTTTTCTTTACAAGCTTGCCCCACTTTGATTTCCAGGCTTCGATTATTGATGTCGTACAAATCCCGCAACATCAATTTTACCTCTTCAGATGTGATCTTGAACGGCAAATCTGTGACATATTTTGAATTATTCCACATACGGGATATATCTTCTTGGGCGTCACTTAGGGACATTTCATGATACTCCCCATAATATTCGGCGTAGTTAATCCCAATAACTTCACAAATATAATGCGCCACGATGTGAATGTTGGAATCCGTAGTGCCGTCACAACCATATCCCGGTATATATGGCCTGAGCGTAAATTGTTCGGTTCCGTAGCCAGCATCGTTGGGAGAAAACCCGTTATGTTCGTTCCAGATAATATGAAACGGCTTTAAAACTGGGTTTTGTTTGATTTTATGTGAAAAGTTGTTGCGGGTTTTTCGATCCAGTTCATCGAGGTCTATAAATGCGCCCATCATAACATGGCTCCATCATCCAGTTCCCACGCCGTAAGAATATGCAATGCCTGAGCATAATTTGTCGCCTCAACAGGGGTTGAGAAAGTAATATCGATGTCTATATGACCATCAGGTATTTCACGGGTATCACAAAGGTATCCATTCTCGTCTAAAATGACTGTGTAAACATCATAAGAGTCCGCTTGCGCGATATCGCATCCTTCATATCCTAAAGGTTCGGTAGTTTCCGGGATGCACTTCATCGGTGTTATGCGAATTTCTGTTGTAACACTCATTACTCCGCCCCCAAGTTTTTAGGAACGTTGAGGTAATGGATGTGTAAATCGTGATCATTTTCCTTCAAGACTGCGTAAGCTTGTTCATTGTCATCAGCTATGGGTCCGTATGCACCTGCATCCCATTCATCTTCTATGAGACCTCGTAAATAGGCTTCACGTGCAGCAACGGTGCGATGTAGTTTCACCTCTAAGCCGTTTTTGTGTTCAACAACCGTGACATAGGCGAACATTTCATCGGGTATCTCTTCCAAAATAGTGCGGTCTTCACACGCGTTACAGGAACCTTGTTCAAACATTTCAGCTAACACCCATTGTTGGGTATCCTTATCAAAAGCTACGAATGC
Organism: Robiginitomaculum sp.; assembly: GCA_002733905.1. Classification (GTDB taxonomy): domain Bacteria; phylum Pseudomonadota; class Alphaproteobacteria; order Caulobacterales; family Maricaulaceae; genus Robiginitomaculum_A. The sequence continues at coordinate 132,045 of NVXK01000001.1, forward strand.
GTCTCGACGCACATCTTCGCTCTTACAGGTTTTACAACGAATTCTCATTGGACCACTCCATTACCACGATTGGAGTCCGCACGTTTCGCATCGGCCATAGCCTGCAAAGCTTCTTGAGTGACTTCGATTACATAATCACGACCATTATCTTGAGCGATGAATGTGTAGGCTCCTGAATTGGAATTATAGACAGGCACCCGTATTTTCGCAGTTTTTGACACAATGGTATGTGAGTTCTCCGTAGTATTTTGATTAAAAGACCAAATCTGGAGAGCGTTTGGCTTTAGATATTGTTCTGACATAATGATTTTCCTCATGTTCAAACATCTGATTTCCTCCAAGCTTGATGGCTTTGAGCAAATGTAAGATCGGATAATTCCGATAGGGAGGGCGCGCATTATTGGTGTGAAGTGCAAAACCAAGGGAGCGAAGCGAGCGCAGAACAAGCGTTCTTCTGTCTATTTTTGAGGCACGAAAAAATCGATGGAGGAATGCAGTTTTGAAGTTTGCAAAGCAATAATGGTAAGCGGACGGACTGGAATTTCCGCATTTGTTAGTCACGATAAGGATTTGAAGACTTCATAGGTCAATGAAACCAAATTGAATCGTATCGGGTATAATCGGGTATTTATACGATACATCTATCCGGTTTTTGTACGGCGCTTCTTATACAAAGTGCCAAAAAAGACGAATGTCCAGTAAGGAAGGTATAGATAGGATGTGTATCTCCCCCAATATTGGGTAATGCCATAATGGATAATCTGATCTGTATTGATTGGTACTTTACCAGTGCCATCAATTTCAGCCTTAAAGATAACTATGATCAGAGCGGCCGTAATCAACCCCCCAATCAAATAGCATAGCAGAAGGGGGGCGACATATTTTCCCCAAACGGGGTGATGAAGAAAGGCTCTAAGACTTTTTGGTAGGGAAGGCATAAATAATGGCCGTAGGGCGGGTCGTCATAGCTTGTGAGCCGTCCAGACCGTCCTGTATGGATTGTGCCAATATAATATTATCCAGTCTATCCCGTTTTATCAGTGCATGTTGAAGCAGTTTTTCAGCAAACTGCAAGGTGACCAATTTCGTATTGATGGTATGGGCAGAGTTTATCTCTTCCATAGGATTACCAACAGGGATCCAACTTCCGTCTTCTGCTTTGACTTTCAAAATGAAAGGAATGTGAAATACCTGTGTGGCGATTTGCGATCTGAGTTTTTTAGCGGTGCCTGCGTTAAAACATACGAAAGCGGTATCGACATGTGGGCAGCAAATAGCAAAATCAGCAACGTTATCATAATTTCTTACAGCACTCATCGAGGTCTCCTTCACACAAATATGACTAACGCGCAAAAGATAGCAGAACAAGGAGTTATTTGTTGTCTGCTCAAAGCGAAGCGTCTCAACCGAAGGTGTTTGTAAAACACCGAATTCACCCCAAAATCATACCAACCCTAAATTACGATAACCCAAAAAAAATGCACCAATCTTTCGATGGTGCGAGTTTGGGAACCTAATGATACCTAGAACTATAGTTATTGGAATAGGGAAGTTTCATTTTTACGTAAAATTGGCGTAATTGCCGAGCTTTTTACGAGAGCTTTTCTCATTTCAAGGTCATATCCATCATCATTGGCCGCATTTATGATAGCCCCACTATCCATGCCTAATAGGTTGGCCACTAAGAGAACGCTGTTTAACTTCCAGGGTCTTGTGCCTTTCAATAGTCTTAGATAGTGAGCATGGGTAATACAGAGTTTGCGTTCAATTAGACTTTCGTCATCACAATTTACAGCAATGGCTACACGCATGATATCTGCTAGGTTTGTGTTAAATGTATCCGTACTCATAAAATAATCCCATCAACGAGGATTTATCTTTATAACTAACGATTAGTAGCTAATCAATAATTAATTACAAAACAAGAAAGTTAGGAACTCCCAGCGTCAGTCTCGCAGTGCAAGCGAAGAGACTGACGCTTGCTACAGCGAGGATGTGACTACAATTGAAAACGCGGTTAATTCACCGGGGTTGCAGAGTAAGCTTCCAAGATGAGTTTTATATTTTTCTTCTTCAAATCAAAAGCCATAATAATAGCTGCAATAAATAAATCACGAATATGGTAAGAGACCATGAACTCCGCTGCCATCCTGTCTTGTATGTGTCTGGCAAGCTCCGTGGGGCCGGAACGCAAATTGACAGTCATTACACCTCCATTTGCTGTTATACGATCATGATCTTCATCATAGGCTCGCGTAATATCATATTTTGCGAGGGCAGCATTGATTTGTTCGGGTTCCATGTTCCTGAAAGCTTCCAAACACAAATACGCGACTTTAGAAGAGGAAACATATTTTCCGGCACTTGCTTTAACAAATGTTTCGCGCAGTTTTATAAATTCGGCCTGAAATTTGTTTTGAGCGGGTAAATATGCTTGATATATTTTACTCACAAATTACCCAATCCAACTTGTGGCCAAACAAAAAAGTTCTTTTGATCTGCCATATTGCGGTCCCCGTTATAATTGCTTAAATGCGGGAATTTCTATTATTTATATGCAATTAAGCTCATATTTGGCAAAAATGCAAGTCTACCAAGCATATCTTCTATGGCTCGAATATGTTCAGAGCAAGAAGTATTATTGTACATGATTAACGCAATTATCGCATTATTCGCCATCTCGCGCTTGGACAATAGGCACTATAAAAGTCCTAAACAGGGCGCGAAAAGTAGGCTTCGGGGCAAAGCAACCGAGAAACCGCCTAACACATTGACCAAACACACAATTTCACTCTTAAATTTAACGAACAGCAAGAAAGCTGAAAAATTAATAGGTGAAATTATGATAGACTATCTTTGGAACATTCTTCGAAACATTGCGCTCAAACTGATCCGACTGTTATCATTCCATGGTCTCAAAAACATATTTTTGTTTATTGGTGGCTTATTGGGCGCGGCTCTTATCTTATCTGAACCCGCATTCGCGTCTGCTGCGGATAATACCGGTACGGACGCCGCCGCATTTCAGGGCGCTATAGATACAATCCTGCTTTTATTAAACGGATCCCTTGGTTTAGTGGCCTCACTTTTAGCGTTTGTTTACGGGTTTTTCCGGATGGTGACAAATTTCTCTGCCGCGCCTGTCCTGGGTTCATTTGGCATCGCATTTGCGATCCAGATCATTCCTGACATGCTCGCAAGTATGTTTACGAGTATTATCCTCTACCTACCCATGTAGCTCCCCCCAAGTTTGACCCATTGCTTTCCATCTGATGGGTCAGAAAATCTGCAATTATGGTTCTATGCGGGACGTAGGTTGTAGATAAACCCTCCTTCGGTGTTTTGCAAAAAATGCCGAAGGTCATTCAATCAGCAAAATAGAGAGTAGTGATGGCTCGACTATATTCAAATCTCGATAACATGATGCGTATTGTATATTTTACGCTCGATGAAGTCATGGCATTCGCAACCCCCTTAGTTTTGACCTCATTCATAGGGGGAGCAAAGGAGGTGCTCATGTTTGGCATTCCGTCTTCAATTATATGCTTCTACATCCTCATCAAGTTAAAAAAAGACGGCGGGTTATTCAACCTTCAGAGATTTTTATTGTGGCATATCACTGGCGGTGTCCAGGGTATCAAGCACTCACCTCTGTCTAGCGTAAGAGTTATGACGGGGTAATTATGTCAAGTGAAGGTAAAAGCCTCTGGGCCATTCTTAAGGACTTCCAAAGCCGTAAAAAACCAACCAAGCGAGTTGAGAGTACGGAACCGCCATCTGTGAGTGCTAAGCCTTTAACGTGGCAACTCAAAGAAATCCGGTCCTTACAAAGACAACGCTCCGTATTGATTGCGGGAACCGTTATGTTGGTCACAACCGTGTTTTGCATGTCCACGCTTATGGCCAACCGACAAGAAAAAGTCATTCTCGTGCCCGGTATCATTTCCCAATACGAGTTGGGGGGCAGGGACGTTCCGGTCAAATACCTTGAGGATATGGCTCTTCAAGTCGCAGGCATATTTTTTAACCGACACCCTGACGACACGGATTATTATGAACAGAATGCACTGCGGTTGTCAGATGTGTCGTTCCACGATGATTTAAAAACCCTTCTTGCAAACGAACGACGCAACCGTTTTAGCACGCAAGCTTCGCAAATATTCAGGGTCCACCGGATGAATACAATTCCTGACGATTTGACAGTGGAGTTGCACGGCATTCGCGAAACCATCATCGGCGATAGCGTCACCAAGCGCGAAGGCAAAATTTATAAGATCGTATTTATCAGGCATGGGTGGGAATTGAAGCTGAAAGACGTGTTTGAGCTGAATGAAAAACAATCTGTAGATCGCAACAGTAACAGGAATCAAATTCTTCAGGAGAATGAGCAGTGAAACTACGTCCGTCCCAAATTATGATTGGTTTTGCACTGACTTTAGCTGCAACAAGCCAAGCCCAAACACCTGTAGGCTCTCAGATTGTCAATGTGACGGGTGCTGACCGTATTAAAGCAACAGCCTCTCTTACAGAAGTCACCAGAATTTCTAGTGAAGGGGAGCCATTTTTATCGGTCGTAGACGCCGTATCCAACAAAAATGTAAGCGTTGATTACCAAATATTGGGAGACACTGGAGACATCTATGTGACAGTCGATGGAGCCAAGTCTGGAACCACTATTTCAGCCTTCGGAATTACGGCCACCAACACCTATAATTTCAACCTCAAACTCCTTGATGTGCCTGCCCAACAAATTTTGATTAGAAACACCAATTATTTGGCCGAGCAAGCGACGCAACAAGCGATTGCACTTGATAAAAAAACAAAAAAAGAGACGGCTGCAAGTGCGACCCTTTCCTCCAAAACATTTGTCAAACTCAACAGGTCTTCTTCTTATAAAGTAGAACTTATAGGAATAATGCGGGGCCTTTATATGGAGAGCGGCATTCCAGGGTTTAAACGCACCAAAGATAGAACTTCGTACGGGCTACGGGACAATGTGGTCATCAAGGGACACCTTAAATATGTATCGAATAGATTTGAGGCTTATGTACTGAACGTACGCACAACCTCACGCCTGATAGCTACAGCAGATGAAAGTATAATCGCAGATTTCAACCCAATTGCGTGGACCATTACAGATGATTTGATTGAGAGTACCAAGGACACTCGGATCCTCCTGATTAAGGAGCGTGATAGTGAGTGAATTAAACAAAAGCTCCAAGACACGCCAACGGTTAATGATTTTGCTATTGCTGGGAAGTCTTCTGACAATAACAGGACTTTTTGTGTTCAAGCCGTTTGAGGGAGACAAAAAAAACTCCAACAGCAAGAGATCGCAAAAATATGCGCCCCGCGCAATCGTAGACGCAGGCACTCAGGCTTTATCTGACGAGGATTTTATGGCTGATGTACAGTCTCGCCTTACAGAAAAAGACCGTATCGATGTCAAAACAAGCGCAGATATCAAGAGGCTTCTTGAAATTGCCGAGGATAATAAACGAGAGATTATCGCAACCTCAAATCTGGTGACAGAGTTTGATGATCTGCGTCTCACAATTGAAGACATGAAAAAGGTGCTTGATTCAAAACTACCCAGTAATGGCGTTTCCGTGAATCGAGGTGCAACAGGTTTTAATGGCTCCGGTTTTAATCCATCACAAACCGGAGACGATCCTTTTGCAAGGCGGGTAGGGGGCCAAGCTGATAGGAACTCTGCCTTACGCCCACCTACGGACAAAACCCGTAAAATCAGAATTACGGGGCAAAATAGTGTTCAGCCTGATAAAATACTTAGGATTACGAAACTTGGGGACGTGCATCTTGAGCGCTTGCGAGAAAAAAAGGATGATGGGGACGGGTTAGCAAACCCGGAAACGGGGCCAAAGCTCTCCCAGACCAAAGCCCCACAGATATATAATACCAAACATTATGTTCCAGCCAACGCCTATGCCAATGCTACCGTTATAATGGGTGCAGATGCTTCTACTGGCGTGACCAGTGCTTCAGACCCGCTTCCGGTTCTCTTGCGGATTACATCTCCTGCTTACCATGTCTTTCAAGATGGTGAGATTAAAGAAACAAACCTGAGCGGGTGCTTGGTCAACGGTTCAGCACGTGGGGATTTATCATCTGAGAAGGTTTTGATCAATCTTCATGTAATTACCTGCCCAAATGGAGACGGGACGGTATCCGAGAACAAAGTGAGCGGTTTTGTTGCCCATTTGGGTAAGGGCGGTGTCCGGGGCACTGTGGTCAATAGATCAGGCGAATTGCTCAAGCTTGCAGCGTTATCAGGTTTCATTGGCGGTATTGCGCAGGTGGCCGAAAGAAACGCGACCCAAGGCTTAACCGGTTTGGGAGGTCTTGGCGGCGGCGGAATTATTGCCCAACAGAAATTAAGCGCAGGCGAACTTGCACAAGCCGGGGGTCTTGGTGGGCTTTCAGGGGCGGCTAACCAGCTCACAGAATATGCCGTTGACCGCATGGAACAACTGCAACCCATCATCGAAATGCCGACAGGGGCCGAGGTTGATATTTTCTTCCTTGAGGGCGTCCAAGTGCGCGCTGAAGACAAACAATAGGAGATCATTATGTCAGAAACAAATCCAAAACCAAATATACAAAGTATCCAGAAAAACAATTTCTTTAAATACGGCGGCGCATTAGCTGTAGTGGGTATTGTTGGCGTATTTGCTTTTGCAGACATGGAAGCGAGTGCCCCGCCCAGCACTCAATTGGTGCAAGACAGTGTTCCAGGCACGACTTTCACATCGATTAATTGCAACATTCCTGTAAAGGGCATGTGCGAGGCTGTAGCAGGGCAAACCGTTGTCTATATTACGCAAGACGGCACCCATGCCTTTGTTGGCCACATGCTTGATCTGAAAAACAACCGTGATTTGACGGAAGACCGAATGAGTTCTCTTTCGAGCTTCTCAAAGGCCTTGTCAGGCATATCTGGAACACAGCCCGCATCAAATCCTGAACTGGGAGCGGCAACAGCTCCAAGACAACAACCCTCGCAACCGGCAAACAACATTGATGTCACCCAATTATCCGAGGCCAATGCAGTCGTACATAATCCAGAAGCCAAAGGCGGGACAGTTATTGTATTTTCTGATCCCAATTGCGGCGCGTGTACAAACTTCTATCAAAGCATGGCAAGCGTGAAGGACGTCAAATTTGTAGAGTATTTAATGCCGTTCTTGAATGGCTCCGTTGATAAGGCAAAGCAGATATTGTGTTCTGAAAACCCTGCGGATGCCCTTCACAAAGGCTTCACCAACCAACTTACCCCTACTCCGGCAAGCTGTGGGCATGCAGATACAATTATCAGCACCAATTTAGCTTTCGCAGAGGCCAATGGCATTACGTCAACGCCAACCATTTTTAGCGCGAGCGGAAAACGGCTGGTAGGGGCGCGCTCTGTGGCCGTAATCAGAGAGTTGGGGAAATCATGATCCGGCTATTTTCAATCGGTATGTTCGCAGCACTCTTATCAGGATGTGCTACCCTTGATTTTACGCCTGGGGCTGAAGATGATTTTGTGTGCAAGGCCGTTGATGGTGTTGGATGTATTAGCACCGAAGAAATCGACAGGGGCGTGGTTCAAGGTAAGACATTCAAACGATCCAGCCCTTCCCCAACCGAGCGTTTTCCGCAAAGATCTTTGATAGGGGACGCCGTATATCGGCCAAACGGCGCAGCGCAATGGAAGGATAGCGAAATTCTCGTCATTCGGTTTGCGGCGTTTGTAGACAATAATTCGTTTTACCATGACCCTTCTATTGTACGGGCTGTGATGAATACTGGTGGCTGGAAGTAATGGTTTTCGCCCGTAACGATAATAGTAAATCTCACCACAAGCGCATTAAGAGGAAAAATGTCGTGGAAAAAGCTGTGGATTCCATTGGTCGGTATTTGTTTTCCGAGCCATTGGATATAACTCAGCTTCAAAAAATGTTAAGTTGCGAACGCCTTACCGATTATTTGCCTTACCGTACGGCCGAAGAAATTGAGCCGGGGTTTTGGATATACCACAATGAAGGCAGCGTGGGCTTCTGTTTTGAGCATACGCCCTTACTCGGCGCGTCTGAAGTGGAAGCAAATACACTGGCCAGTGCGATTTCTGCGTCCATACCCAAAGGGGCATTCGTCCAAATGATAGGCTATGGGTCTCCGCGTATAGGCGGGGTGCTTCAAAATTACATTCAATCGCGAAACCATCCAATTTTGCGCGAAATGGCGGTATATAGAGCCCGTAAATTTGTCCAAGGGGCATGGGATGGACTTGCGCGCAATGAACGAGGTGATGAGCCTATTGCGTACTATCCGCGCTATCTAAGGCATTTTATGGCCGTAAGCATGCCAGACGAAGAAGGTCTGGACGTTATAAAAACGTTATTACCGGCGATGAAGCGTATCAAGTCAGCCTATGAAAGCTTGAATTGCGGTATTGTCTCCTTGCCTCCCAAGGGTCTTGTGCGTTTCATTCGAGAAATTCTGATACCCAAAACAGATAGTTATCACGATTGCATGGAGCTTGAAGAGGGTAAGGACTTACATTTGCATATGTCAGATGCCGATAGCCTTATTCAATCTAACATGCATGAGGTCAATTTTACGACATTTTCAACGGGTGATTTCCTTTCTAACGAAGACGGGCAGACAAAACGGGAAGAATTCACATATCGGGCCTACGAGCTTGAGCGGCTTCCCACAGAATTCAGCCTTGGTCTGACGGCCTATTTAATAGGTGACCCTCTCGACAATGATAAAAGGCTCCAGGGACCATATTTGAAAGTGCTGTGGGGGAAATATTTGGGGACGGGCGAGTCTAAATCCAAGACAGCCATGAGCCTTCAACAATCGCAAAATGCACTTAAACTGCCTGGCTCCGGCAATCTGAAATCCGTTCGAGAAAAACATGTCGAGTGGTCGCAAGTGATGGACGAAGTTGATATGGGCGGCCGCCTAGTCAAATACGGCTATTTTGTAATTACCATGGGCAAGAAAGGCATGGAGGACACTCAAGAAGAGGCGCTGATGCGGGTTTACCGCTCAAGCGGGTTCGAGTTAAGGCGGGCCACGGCTTTGCACCTGACGACGATCTTATCTTCTCTGCCCATGAGTCTTGGCTCCGGCCTTTTTGAGGATTTGGAACGCACGAAAAGAACGCGCTCTGGCACCAGTAAGTCGTTTATCAATATTGCCCCAATTCAGGGAGAGTATACGGGCCAGCTCTCACCCATCATGCTCCTAACTGGCCGTAATGGGCAGTTGATGTATTTTGATCCATGGGGCACAGGTTCAGAATCCCAAGGCAATTACAATGTTTGCATTTTTGGCAAATCCGGCGCGGGTAAGTCCGTATTCATGGTTTTATTATCCCTCGGTATATTTGCAAATGACGGGGATGTTGTTGTTCTTGATGATGGTCGGTCCTTTGAGAATGTTTGCAAATTACTCGACGGGAATTTTGTAGACTTCAATGCAGGGGAGCATATCAATTTCTCGCCTTTTGCAATGCTTAAAGGGGCAAAGACAGAAGACAGCCAAGTTCACGGCGTCACACAAATATCATTGATCTTGCGTGAAATGGCCTTTGGGGAAGACGTGGTTCGCCATGAAGCCAAACAAGTGCTTATCACTTTGGTCCAGGGGGTATGGAATAAAGCAAAGCACAAAGGCACCATTACAGATGTGTGGAAAATGGCGAAAGCCCTCAAAACGGATTTGGGAAATGAGATTGCCCAAGGTTTAAAGCCGTTCACAGAGGGGCAAACATATGGGAGCTATTTTCACGGGGATAATTATTTGGATGTATCCAATCCTTATACTGTCTTTGAAATGTCTGGTATTGAAAACCACGGTGGTCTGAGAACGGTGCTTTTGCTTTCGATCCTCAATTTGATTGACGGTAAATTCAACAAATCAAAACGGAGCAAAAAGAAAGCCCTGATCATTGACGAGGCCTGGAAAATGCTTGGCTCTGAGAACACGGCTGAATTTATGTCCGGCATTGCAAGGCGCGCCCGTAAATACAACGGCTCTTTGATAAATGGCTCACAACAATTAGATGATTTTATCAACAATCCGGGGGCAAGAGCCGCCTATGATAATTCGGATTGGATTATTCAACTTGCTCTTCAGGACAACTCTATTGATTTGTTGGTTAAAAGCGGAAAGTTGACGGCTGACGCGGCGCGTATACGGTTGATGAAATCAGTACATATGCATTCGGGTGTATATTCGGAATCGATGATAAACGGTCCTGACGGCTCGTATATAGGACGTCTAGCGCTTGACCCGTTTTCCCTTGCCGTTGTGACAACGACAGGTACGGATGTGGCGGCGCAACATGAGCTACAAGACGCCGGCTATACACTGATTGAGGCCATTAAAATTCGGGCAGGCATTATGGACCCAGACCCGCAACTGTTGGCAAACCGTCAAATGGCGGAGGCGGCCGAATGATGCTTATGCGCAAACTCTTTAAAGGCAGTTTACAGGCTGCGGGATACCTGAGTGAAATAATCGGGTATTGGGTGCTGGCTCTCTATGTATTGAGCGGGTTTAGCCTTGGCAGGGCTTTGACGCTTTTATACGGCATTTCCGAGCGATATTTGGTCATGGGCGCAACGGCCCAGAGATCAATTTGGATATTCTTGTTGGTGACAGCCACCCCATTTATCTGTTTGGTTTTCTATCTTCACCATCGGCGTAACTCTGCGACACATCTCAAAGTAACCGAGGAGAATAAAGCATGGATTTAAGCTTGGTCTTCTCCTTAGTATTTATAGCTATTGGCGGGCTTTTGATGGCGTGGCCCCCTTTGGTCTTGAACAAAGAGAAAGGCTATATCCAACTTGTTACCGTCACTATTATTCTCGGGGTCGGGTTTATGATCATGGGGATATTTGCAAGGTTTCATCAGGAGGATCGTCAAGTTTTAGTGGTGTCTTTCCAAACCATCTACAAACAATCAATGATCTATGACATTGAAAATAGCGCCCCTGATAAAACAATCGCTCCCGATGTTCTCAATGCAGCTGAAGCTATTGTGCGCGATATGGCCAAACACAAAGACAGGCCCCTCATACTCCTTAAGGAAAACGTTGTGGCAGGTTATTACGCTGATGTAACAGACCTTGTTTATGAATTAGCTCTGGAACGTGTGCAGTCCGGCAAGGGGGCAGACGATGGCCAAAAATAGAGGGTTATTTGCAGCCGTGTCTAGCTTTTGGCGTATCCCAATACTGGCTGCAATGGTTTTGGCGACAGGCGCCTTTGGGTATTATTTTTACGCCTTTGCACCGACAAAGCTAATCGCCGTAAACTACTCACCATCACTAGCATATTCCGTCTATCTCGTGGATAAAATGGATACGGATATTACGTATGGGGATCTGATTGCCTTCAAGCCGCCCTTGGAAGCTGCGGGCGGCCGTAACTTCATTAAAAGAGTAAAGGGACTTCCCGGCGATCTCATTCGAAGGGAAGGGGACATATATTATATTGGCGACGCCGAGGTTGGGTATATTCAGGCCTACACTCGAATTGGGCAACCTTTAGAAGGCATAAAGACCGGCATTATCCCGAAAGGCAAAATATTCGTCGTCGGGGACCATTTCGGGAGCTTTGACAGTCGTTACAAAATCATTGGCCTCATAGATATGGAGGCTGTCAGTGGCACTGCAAAACCTTTGTTCTAAAATCCTTATAAGTATTGTTGGCGTCGGCGTTCTCGCCACATCTGCCCATGCTGAGAACCTTGGCACATATGGCAATACATACCCGATAAAGGAAAAGAACTTTCTGGATGCCATCAAGGATATGATTACGGGTTTGGAAGACAGTGGCGAGCTGGACAAAATGAATACGGCGTTCAAAGAACGCGCTACCAAATCCATAATGAGACCGCCCGGGCTTGGGTTGCCCCGTGCAATGCAAAACCGTTCTTTTATCTATGATCCTGCGGTTATTGTACAGGAGGATATTACGGATCTACGTGGAAATATTATTGCAACAAAGGGAACCGTCGTAAATCCGCTAGAGCACATGCAATTTTCAGGCAAGCTTCTATTTTTCAATGGCGACGATAAAGCACAGGTAAAATGGGTCTTAGAAGAGAGTGCAAATTGGGAGGGAGATATTTTTCTCATTCTCACGGATGGTTCGCCTATCGAGCTTATGCGCGAAACCAAGCAAAGAATGTATTTCGATCAACGGGGCTATCTCACATCCACCTTTGGCGTGAGGGCGGTTCCGGCCGTACTTTACGCTGACCAGAACTTGATGCAAGGCCAGGAAATATTTCTGGGGGTGAGTGTCGATGATTAAAAATTACAAACTCACGGCTTATTCATTCCTCATAACTGTCATGTGCGGGTTTATGTTACAATATGTTGCAAGGGCTCAAACCCCGAGCCTGCCTGATATTACCCAAAAAGTAGATGGATGTCGTGGCAAGTTCCTCCACCCTTGGAATGATGTATGCTGGGATTGTTTTTTACCGCTGACAGTTGCGGGTGTGAAAGTTTTCAAATCGAGCCTTCCTGATACCAAGAACTATTCATTGCCAGCATGTGCGTGTACCAATCCATTCCCCCGTATTGGCATACCAGTTTCGTATTGGAATCCAACGCGCCTAGCAGACGTGACAAGAGATGAATATTGCTTTGTTGGGCTAGGGGGATTGAAAATTGATCCCGGTATTGGGTTTGACGGGAAAGCCAAGCGCAATATCAATCAAAAAGTCGGGCATCATCATGTGCATTGGTATATATACCCATTGCTGTATTGGATGGATTTTCTGACAGATGTCTTGTGTCTGGAGCAAGTCGATTTCGATATTGGGTATATTACGGAACTAGACCCTTTGTGGAACAACGATATGCTCTCGGTATTGATCAATCCCGAAGCCATACTGTTCGGCAATCCAATTGCACAGGCGGCCTGTTCCGTCGATTGCGGGATTGCATCTGCTAACAAACTTCCATCTGACAAACTGTTCTGGTGTGCGGGATGTCAGGGTTCATTGTATCCGTTTACTGGCAATGTCGGGGCGGAGAACACCGAAATGCAGGCCTCCACTCTTGTCGTAGCGCGCATGGCGGCAAAACTACATCGCCAACTTATTCTTTGGGATACTTCGGGGAGCAAGGCGAGTGATCTTTGTTATAAAAAACCCGCACCCATCATCAAGAAATCTCAATACCGCATTCAAATGGGGTATCCGGCTCGGCATACGAGCGGGCCATTCGTCTGCCCTCGCATTGGTACGATGACCATACCTTATGAAAGCGGCCGAACGCCGGCAATCGTTGGCGAGAATAAGGCCTTTATTATCTGGAGGAAGAGAAATTGTTGCGTATTTTAATACTCATATGTTTTGGCTTTAGCGCGGTTTTGACTTTCAACGCCACAGCCCAGACCATGCCAATAGAAGGCGCCATCCAAAAAGATGATGGTACAATAAGTGTACTAAAAGAGTTGATTAAAGAACTGGAAAATGAAGCCGCTTCTAAACGTGGGCAAATTGGTGAACTAGAAACGAGCGCGCCTACAATGAATGATACCGGCTCTTTTGATATTGGAGGGGTCTGGAGTTCAATTGACGAGGGCCGACTGATCCTTCTCAACAAAGACCGTCTGAAGGAAGGCGAACAAGCGGGCATTGTATATGTGTTCATATCGTTCTCCATGCCGGATCAAATGATCATTGATTATATGGCCGAAGCTGACAAAGCCGGCGCCGTTGTTGTTATTCGCGGGCTGATTGAAGATCCTGAGAAGCCAGGAAAAGTAACCTTGAAGAAGACATCCGAGTATTTACAGAATTTACTCAAAGATGGAAATATGGGCGGCGTGTCGTTGGATCCAAATGCGTTTACAGCTTTTAGGATAGAAGTTGTACCAACATTTGTTTCAGCATTGGAAGTCGCCCCGCCTGGCCTTGAGAGAGGTCAAAACGTAAACGTCCCGCATGACAAATTAAGCGGCGCTGTGTCTTTGAAGTTCGCTTTGAAGACTTTGGCCGAGAAAGGGACGGTCGCGCCATTCATAGCACAATCCCGTCTAAAGCAATTAATGCGGAAAGATACGGGTGAGCGTACTCCTTAAATATGTTGGGTCATTCCTAGTAACAAGTTTCGTGCTTCTGAGTACGCAGCTTGCCTATGGCCAAACGAACCATACTCGGGCTGGGGACCGAGAAGATCAAACCTATGCAGAGGAAATCAATCAATCGACTATAGATGTGATGGCCGTCCCCAACCCAACAGGAATACCGTCTACAATCACCGATGCTGTGACACCGCAAGATACGAGTGATTTGGAAACTATCTATGACACCGGTAATCTGCCTACAGAATGCGTGGGGGAATTCTGCGACACTTATAATGATAGCCTAACTCAATACGGTGATTTACAGCCGGACAATGATATGATGGCGGTTGTTTCAGGCCAAGGCTCGGTCACCAATGGTATTGGCGGTCAATACGCAGATTGCGAGCCGGGGGATACCCCTGTTGATCCCGTTTTGCGAGGTCCGGGGTCAACATATACATGCGACTCTGGCAGTAGCCCCGAATTGGAGACGCTCTCATGTGAAGTTATTCTCCAACCGACTATCGACATTGATTATGTTTATGATTGCATTATCGAAAACAGCGGCATTGGATCACTTCCCAACGGTCTAAGCGGATATTTGTATGAAGACCCGTATGATTTAAGTTGGCATGGCTCCCCGCCTTCAGACTGCATATTTTACAACAGCATTGAAGACTTTGAACTTAGAAACGGACGAAATGGGAATATATTCTTCAACGGGGGAGAAGATAGGTTTAGGGGAAGCTTTTACCTTGCTACTCAATACATCTGCTCCGGTTTTCATGGTAATCCAGTCGGGGGCGTTACTGGTTTAAACAGGGCTGCATTTGTAGTGGCATCTTCCAACTCGGCCAACGGCATTTTAAACGGCGCGGGTGTGTGTCAAACTCTTGAGGATACCTGTGAGAGATTGACGTCTACGTGTGTTGTGGAATCGACAAGCGGAACCGTCATCGAGCAATGCTTTATCGGAGAGCATGGGCGCACCGTACAATCTGCCTGTTCCCAAATCGCCTTATATGAAGGTGATCCTTCTATTGTCTATGATTGTCTGACATCTAAAACATACCGGGGGGCAGGCAAGGGGTTTAGCGAAGACCTTAGTAATTGTATTTCCTACATCAACAATGAAACGACGTATCGCTGTTCTATTGACCTCACTGGGGGCGAGGTCGAGCCGCTTTCATGCACCCAAACACTCGAATATACGTTTGAGGATCAATATAGTTATAAATGCAAGCACTATGGGCCTGGCCAACAAGTTTCGTGTTTCTTATCAGATATTCCGGGCGAAGAGGATTGTTCCCATTATATCGATCAGGGTTTATCACTCATAAGTACGGCTTGTAATAAGCGTAATGTGGCACGGGCATGTATTCGTACGCTTCAAGTTTATGGGGGTAATGAGACAGAATGGATCTCCGATAAAAGCTGTACTTTATTAGCGAATGAAGCGTCGTGTGCTTACCAAAATGAAACCTGCATTGCTAATTCTATTGGGAATGACGGGTATGTCTGTGAAGTTGGCCATAAAATCGTGGACGTGCCGGAAGAGAAAACCTGCGCGGTAACGTCTACCACACAGACGAGCACTCGCTATATTTACTCAGCCCAATCCTCAATCAACCCTGAAGCTTTTGACTGTGTTGATCAGGGATATATATATATCTGCCTTACTCAACACCCCTCAATCACGCCCTTGGCTGTCATTGAAGAAGTGCAAAACATCCAAACAAACGAAAGTGCCTGCGCGACCTTACAAGCAGATAATGATTGCGAGTTAAAATCAACAGTTTGTGCAGTGCCGCTCATTGAAGTGGTGATGTCTGACGGGACCCAAGAAGAATATTGCCCTCAAAGCCAACGCACATTTGAGTGTAGTGCATCTGTGGCGGTCGATAGTTGCGATATTCCTACCGGATGCAGTTTTGTAAATGATGTATGTTTGATTACGAATGAGGACGGCTCATGTAAATTGACGCAAAAAAGATATTCATGCGCGTATGAGGGTGAGTGTATTCGTAGAGAGGCCAGCTATGAGTGCACAACGGAAATAGCCAGTTTAACGCCGAGCCAGACGGTCCATACGTTTGTGAGCAAGGAATGGGTTGGGAATTGTCCTAACCTTTCACAATGCAGTGTCGAAACGACTTGTGATACTGAAAATGAAACACGTACGTTGGATGGTCAGAACTTCACAGAGAATTGTTGGTCCAGAACGCTAACAGGAAGCTGTACGGTCGGCGCCGATCCGCTCGGATGTAATCCGCCCCCAGGGTGTCAGTTGGACCGCGAGTTTTGTGCGCAAGGCGCGCTTGGCAATAATTGCCGCAAATTGGAGAGAACATATAAGTGTGAAAACACGAGCGGTACACCTGCTTACGGGGATTGTGTGGCAGGGGATACGGAGTGTCTCAAGAGCGCGTATGTTTGTGATACGGGCCTTATCAGAACCCCTGAAATCAATAATTGCTACCTGAATTTGGTCCACACTATTGATAAGGACTATGAGTATCTCACAACATCTGAATTTGATTGGCAACAAGAGGTGTTTGTACCTTCACCAGCACTTACGCTCATTCAATCTGATAACCAGTGTAACCAAACGGGAAAAGAATGTATCAAAGCCTCCATTCCGCCGACTTTGCTTTTTCAGTGTGAGATAGGATACCGTGAAAGTATTGAGCAAAAGGTCTGTACTCGCGAACGACAAATCGTAACTGATTTGGACTATATTTATAAAGCGGCTCAAATTTGGGACGGTTCTCGATTTGTAGGGCAGGGCGGCTATGACCAAATCATAAGTAGTTTCACGAGTTCCGATTGTAAGCAAACCTCAAAAACCTGCACAACGACAAGCCCGGGCGTATTTACAGACTACTCTTGTGAGGTCGGAACGGATTTTAATGTCACCGAGAAAACATGTAATATCGTGGCCGATGTGGAGGTCAGCGTATATCCCCATTATTATGCGGATACGAATTGGAATGGCAGCTCACACGTAAATTCTTCACAGCGCAACGCTCTGCGGTCTGCTGGTGTCTGTACGGAGCGAGGGTCCACATGTCTTACACCTTCTCCAGGTGTGTTTACAACTTACTCATGCCAAGTCGGGGAGCGAAACACCACAACGCGTGTTGATGACGTTTGCACATATAAAAAGAAAATTATTGTCGATACCGATTATTATTATAAAGCTATTTCGGCGTGGAATGGTTCGTCCATTGTACGTAGCACCGCTCTGAACAAACTCCTAACGACGCCTTCATGCGATCAAAAATCCAAAACATGTATTACGCCAAGCCCAGGCGTCTTCACCAATTATACGTGTGACATTGGATATAAGATTGATACGACCAAAGGCAATTGTACCCGAACGCGCAAAGTGACGGTAGATGCAGATTATCGGTATGTGGGATATGAGAACTGGAACGGTTCAAGTTTTGTGCGCGATTCCAGTCTTACTAATCTTTACGCCCAACGATGGACAAAGGGCTGTGTGCGTGAAAGCCGAGTGGCCACAAAAACCTCGACAAATATGAAAAGTTTCTATGAGTGTGAAAGTGGTACGCTTACCTATAGCTCTGAGCAAACGTGTAACGTGCCGTTGAATGTCAGCATTGTTACTACCAATCGTTATAATTACCGTGTTCAAGAGATGCGTGATGGCGGCCAATTTTCAATGGCTGGATGTGGGTTCTCAGGCTATGAATACATCCAAACCTGTCCACGGTGGAAAAGCTTCTGTCGGGACTATATTTTTGACGAATCCAGTTTTTGGATAAAATACAATTGCCCTGTGCCTATGTCCGTTTCAGGTGCGGTTTATCTAGGTAGCTCGGTTAGTTACAGGGAAGTCGATAGTCTCGACGAAAGTGCATGTAGCGCACCTATTGGTGCTTCAAAACCACTAAAATCCGAAACTTGTATTGAGGGGCCAAGCACCAAGACCATCAGCGGAAAACAGGTGACGAGGTCGTGTTGGAAGTGGAAGCGAACTTATGGCTCTACGAACAATGAAACGATCAGTACATGTAGCGTTCCTAGTGGATTTAAGCTTGTATCAAGCACGGGTATCAACTTAGGCGTCGGCACGTCCAGTTGGGTAGATCATAAGGTTTACACAAAAACCGAAACCAACCCTGCCAACCCTTTCAACACATATATGTGTACGACTGGATATTATTTTAATGGGGCAGGGAGCAAAATCAGTAAATCATGTTCTCAGCCTTCTGGATCAACTTTGATGAACAATACCTGTATTTATCATGACGGCAATGGGACGTGTCGTATGTGGCGCCGTAGCTATAAAGTTCCAGACCCGGATCCTTCAGGTGGTAAAACTCAATATAAGGAAATATGGAAGTGTGAGAACACTGTTTCGGGCGCAACCTTGATTGAAACGGTTCGCGAGATTGAAACCAATACCATTAACAATGCCAATTGCCCGTATGTGAAAGACAATGACTGTAGTGTTTCAAGTGGATGGACATGTATAGAACCTGGCGAGGCGCGTACTATTAACGGCCTAAGCGTTTACCAATCTTGTTGGAAGTGGACACAGCAATATACATGCAATCGCCGCACAGATACCAATACCTGTAATGTACCTGCCAATTCGACTTTAACCAATACCCAGTGTTTATGGTCCGACAGCGCGTGTCGCCTAGAACGTAGAACCTATAAAGTGACTTTGAATGATCCGAGCGGGGGCTGTCATAAGTGGGAATATAAATTCTTATGCGAGCATCAAACCGCAGGGGCAGGGACGCCTTATGATACAGACAAACGTCTTGAAAGCGAGAGCTGGGATTGGGGTAACTGCGCGGTTAAAGATAATAGTGATTATACTTATACGGGCACGCAATGGTGTATCGAGGGTCCTGCGACCCGCATTATAGACGGTTTATCCGTAACGCGTAATTGCTGGAAATATGGCCGCTCATATGATTATTTGCATACGGTGCGAACGGATACCTGCCAGGTCTTACAGGCTAGTTTAAGTCGAGGTGAGAAACCCATTCAGCACGCAGGGCTTGATATAATCAGTACGGATTTACAAGACCTCATTCCGGACTTTACATTACCTAACCTCATCAACCAAACACACACACTGCACACAGCGGCCGCCCCAGGTGATGATTTTGTAATTCTCGCCCAAACTACTGAAGACGATGTCCGTACAGGAGAGCTTATCGAAGAAACATGCTTAGAGTACACATCGTCTGGACAGTGCCAACTTTGGCAACGCCGCTACCGCGTCGAAGAAGTTGACCCGAGCGGGGGATGTCATAAGCGCCGATTTGAATATCATTGTACCCGTGATGTATCAGGAGCGGGGACACCATTTGAGTATGACCGCAAACTGACAACGAATGATTGGGACACTTCGGCCTGTGACGTGCATGAAGCAAACTCTATATGTGAGAAAATAGAATCCGTTTGTACAGAAACCGCTTCCATTCGCACAATAAACGGGCTTAAAGTAAATCGCTCATGTTGGAAGATCAGACGCAAATATAGATGTTCTGCGCCGTTTAGTGTGGATACCTGTAATGTACCTGCCGCCGCAGTCTTACCCCCTCAAGAAACCTGCCTAGAAAGAGATCAATATAATAACTGCATCCGTACGCGCTATGATTATCAAATCACTGGCGAGGATCCGAGCGGGGGCTGTCATCGTTGGGATTATGCATATTTCTGTGAGAAACCTGTAAGTGGAGTGACGCCTTTTAGAATTGACGAGCACATTCAAAGCGAAAAAATCGTATTAACTGGGTGTTCGGGCGGCGAGAGTTCGGTGCGGTGCGACAATTCTGCTTATGTGTGTTCACAGGGGCGCGAGACCCGTCAAGTCGGAGGTCTTTCTCTCAACCGCGCTTGTTGGGGATGGGAGCGCATTCAGGATTGTTATATTCGCGAACCGATTGATACATGTGACATACCCGCCAATGCAGAGCTGAACGAACCGACTGGGGGCCGTTGTATTTGGGTGGACGTCTTTGGCGAATGTAAATTACGTCAATTTGACTATACGGTATATTTACCTGACCCTTCGGGTGGTTGCCAAACATATCAATATGAGCATCGGTGTGAAAACAAGAAGGGCAATCTCCCGATCAATGAGATATTCTACGAAGTTACAAATAGAGAATGGGTATCTGAGGGCGATTGCAGAACGGATTGCGAGTTTAAACAAGAAAGCTGCGTAGACCTTGTATCTCCGGCCACATTCAATAGTGGGGGAGATGATTACAGCTATAGTGTGAGCGGGAGTGAAAATAGAGCTTCGGTAACGTCTGCCTCTGACGTGAGTAGCGTCGCCGACAATACGGGATACGGAATAATCATAGATGGACGTGCAAGATTTGTGGTGACCAAATCGGCGCTTCCCCTCAAACCTGGGCATACCTACAAAATATCCGTTGATATACTCGAAGATAAGCCCTCAAACAAAGCAGGGGACAATCCCGTATTGCTTCAGTTCCGTGGACTGAATGCCAGTTATCAATCAACCTTTGCAAAATCATATTCTCAATCTGCCACAAATACGCTCTCACATTTTGTGGTGACATGGACCGCGTCTTCCAACCCGAATGGTCAATATTTACGCGCCGCCATTTTGTTTAATAATCTAGGCGGTCCAGGGGATCACAATGCCCGTTACAAAGTCTATAATTTCCGGTTCGAGAAATTGCTTCACCCTTCAGATACCACCCGTACCGTTGACGGCATGGAAATCAGCGAAACATGTTGGCGCAGAGAGCGGGCTTATGAATGCACCATTGTCACGCCTTATGACGATTGTTCAGTGCCGCCGACATGTGTTGAGCAAAGTGATATCTGTGAAGACGCTTTTGAGGACGGCGTTTGTGCGCGCTTGGAACACTATTATGAATGTGACAAGGACAATGGGCCCGTCTGCATTAAAACTGCGCGAAATTTCGAATGCATTCGCCCTGAAGGGCATGCAGATCCAACCCGTGTAACCTATCCTGCCATTGATAGTTATAGCGGTTCGTGTAGCACACTGGATGGCAATCCGGAATGTGAGTATATATCTGAAGAGTGCAGATCACCGTTAGAATATGTATCGCACGGGTTTTGGTCTCTGGGTCTGTGGAAGGATATTTTTGCAGACATCCCGCCGCCTTGTTATGAGAAGGTGAAAACATATGCGTGTAAAGTTTATGAACCGGCAAATGATTGCAATGTGAATGGCCAATGTGTTCTCGCTTCGCAAACTTGTATTGAAACGGATGCTAACGGTGAATGTCGCCGTTATTCAAGAAACTATGCCTGCCCAAATCCTGATGGGCCCTCTGAATGCTCTCAAGAACTGGTAACGTATCAATGTGACAATACCCAAACGGGAAGTGTTGGTAATCCGGTAACGGGAGGTACGGGCGGTGTTTGGGAATCAAGCTGTGAAAACAATGAAACATCGAGCTGCGAACAATCTGCTCAAGTTTGTATGGAGCCGAGCGAAACCAGATTGATTGATGGTGTACCCGTCTTTGCAGAATGTTGGCGCTATGAACGTACCTATATATGCGAAGCGGGACGAGTGAGTTATGATGATTGTTCTGTACCGTTAGGCTGTACGTTAAAAGATACTGAATGTCTTTATTATGGCCCTGTGACAGGCGAGTGCTTGCAAGTGACGAAGGTCTATAACTGTCCAGGTCAGATTATTACCGTACCCACTGAAGGCGCACCACAAAGCCAATCTGTTCTTAACAAACAAATACAAGCACAGTCACAGGTCGCCAATACATCAAAAGATGTAGCTGTAAAAACTGAAGGCTTGGGCGGTGTAGATGTGTGCGAAGCCGTTCAAGCCTGTTATGGGGAAAACTGTACATCTGTCGAAGGGGATACAAATTCATCCATCCCTGACGAGTTGGCCGCTATGTACGCCGTTGACCAGGCCGTAAATGACCGCGATCAGAATTTACGTTTCTTCTCGGGGCAGGGGCTTAAATGTAGCAAGTTATTTGCGGGTCGCAATTGTTGTAAAAATACCGGCATTTTGACAAATCTATTTGGGTGTTCGCAGAATGAAAAAGATTTAGCTGCGAAACGCTCTGAGGGAAATTGTATTTATGTTGGGAGCTATTGCTCAACCAAATCCATTTTCGGCTGCATCAAACGTAAAGAAACCCATTGTTGCTTTAAAGGTAAAATGGCCAAGCTCGTCCAGGAGCAAGGGCGCAAGCAACTCAATATGGATTTTGGGAGTGCCAAATCCCCAAACTGCGCCGGCTTTACCGTTGAGACCTTCAAACGCCTTGATCTCGGCAAAATGGATTTCAGCGCAATTTATAACGACATGGTGCAAGGCCTCAATCTTGAAAACGAAGATGAAATGCGTGCCCGTTTTCAACAATCTATCGGGGGTATGACTGGCTCCAGCGATTGGATGGATAACCCAACGGGCAATGGAGGATAATTCTAATGTTTAAGACGAATATATTTTGCGGAGTTCTCTTATTGGCTTTATTTCAGTCGCATGTCAGCTTTGCCACTGAAGCTATACCTGCATCTGTAGAGCAAACCGATCTGGGTCGGTTTTATTGTCAGACACGAGAACTCGGCCAATACTTTAAATGTAGCACGGCACACATTGAACCCATACCTGAAGAAAAGACCGAAGCTACAATACCACCCGTAGATAGCTTCTACGAGCAAGAAAACGAAGCTATTGCGGAAGTCGAGCGGATAAAGGAACAATTAGACAGGGCTTGGAAACTTGCCCTGATTAAACCTAATGCGGTTAATTATCGGCGATATATGCATTTACAAAAGGAAGTGCTGAACAGATCAAGCGTGGCCGCTGATTGGCATCGGCGGACCGTATATTCCAACCCTGATCTGGATTATCTATTTTTGAGACCTGCGAATGCAAATGCAAAAATACGCTACAATGCTGATCTTCTCAAAACCAAGCAAGACTTCATAAAATCTATGAATGAACGCTATGGCATTATCTATATCTACTCATCTGATTGCTCGGCTTGCAAAGTCTACTCACCCAATCTCAAAGCATTTGCCAACAGACACAATATGCAGGTCATGGCCATTTCCAAAGATGGTGGGTCCAACAAATATTTCCCTGATTATGTAGTTGATCAGGGGCAACTTAAAGAGCTCAGGCTAGACGGTTTCCCCACACCAACAACGGTTGTGATGGATAGCCGCGATAGATCTTACCAAGTTTTAGGGGCAGGGGTCTTATCAAGTGCAGAAATAGAGGACCGCATATACGAGTTATTTGCCCTCGAACCAGGCGACGAGTTTTAGGAGAGTGAAATGGTAAAGTTCATAAAATATATGGTGTTGTTCGCACTGGCTTGTTTCCCTGTACAGGGTGCATTTGCACAAGATAACGTCAAACAGTCTTTGGACAAGATGTGGTCGGACGCGGGTATGACCGTATCGGTACAGGGCGCACAACGTTATAAAACCCAAGAGGCCAATTATGTGACATTTGGTAATGTCTCAATCCGGGCTCCGCAAGAGAGTTATAATCTCCTCAGCTTGCAAGCTCCCAAAGTGACTGCCGGTTGCGGCGGTATTGATCTGTATCTGGGGGGTTTTTCTTTTATCAGCTCCGAGCAGCTTGAAGCCATGTTTAAAGGCATTGCCCAAAACGCGCCCCCGATTGCTTTCATGCTGGCTATGGAGACCTTCGCCCCACAACTGAATGCCCAATTAAAGGAGCTTGCGCAAAAAGCCGATAAGATCAACCAGTTCTCGATGCAGTCTTGTGCAGATTTAGAGCAAAACATTGGAGGATTGTTCAACCAAATTCCGGCCGTACAGCGCCAGCAATGTATCAACACGGCTTTAGCCAATGGGGACGCCTCAGACCGTGCGGACGCCATTGCCTTTTGTACAAATCAGGGGCGGGCAACGCAGACCCAAGACGCAGCCACACCAAAACAAAAAGAGCTGTTTCCTGAAGGTAATAATTATACGTGGAATAGTTTGAAGAAACACATCTTCCTCGATAACGAACAACGTGAATTCATTATGACAATGGTGGGCAGCGTTGTTGTCCAAAAGAGAGTCAATGACAATGATGAGCCAAGAATTGATTTTCTTCCGGCAACAGTAAGTGACAAATCCAAGCTCAACATATTGCTCTATGGTGGTGATTTGGAAATTTTGTCCTGTCAGGGAGAATACGATAAATGCCTGGAGGCGCCCTCAAGCTTTAAGACCGTCAACATTCCGGCCAATCGCGCCTTTGCATCGAGAACCGCACAAATGTTGGTCGAGATTTATACCAAGAAGAAAAACAGGCAGGCTCTATCTGATGAGGAAATCGCCTTCGTCAATAATGTCCAGTTTCCAATTTTGCGTATTATCAATCTCTATTCAGCCTATTATCCTGAGAGTCAGGTCTCTGCTGAACTTACAGCTATGAGTGAGATCATCGCCATCGAGATTGTCAGCGACTATTTAAGCAAAACCATTGCGACAGCAAAGGTAGCTTCAAGTGTGAGCGGCATTAGCTTGAAAGAGCTAAGTACCGAATGGCTCAACTCAATGGACAACGCTCAGAACACAATTCTTGAATACCAGCAGACCTATCATGCTCGCAAGCAACAAGTGATGGCCTATACCGCGCTGCTTGACCGAATTGAAAGCGAAGTCCAGGGCCGTATTTCTTCAAGTATGCAATCCTTCATTAGCCAAAAATAGGAGTTTACTATGGCTGAATTGACCTTTGAAACAGTTGGGGGAGGCGAGGGCATTGTGTCCATGTTTCAAGGCATTGCCCATGTCACATCAACAGATAACTATTTGGGGTTTTTGACTGTCTTTATGCTGATAGGATTTGCCATAGCAGTCGGGAAAGCGACAACAGGCAATGTCGCGTCTTTGTTCAAATGGTCTGCGGCGGCAATGCTAATCGGGATATTAATGCTCGGGCCTAAAAGTTCAATTGTTGTTCACGATTCAACAGATCCCGGTTTAGGTCCTAACAGGGTGACGGATGTGCCTTTGGCTTTGGTTTTGGTTGCGTCGGTCTCTTCCAATATCAATTATGCACTCGTCAATATGCTGGAAACGGCCATGTCTACACCAGGGGATTTGGAGTATTCCAAGACGGGCATGATATATGGGTCGAAGCTTGCACGCTCTACCGGCTTTACAGAAGCCGTAAGCAAAGAGTTTCAAACCAATATGCAGGTTTATATAAAGGATTGCGTTCTGATGGACGCCACACCCAATTATTACTCTATAGATATGTTAGCTCAATCCAAGAACCTCTGGAAAACACTTAAAACTGATTTTCCTCCAAATCCTGCTTTGACGACGAGCTGGCGTACTCTCGGCAATACGGAACTCATAAACTGCCAGCAAGCTCTTGATAAAATGGATAGCCTGTTTGCAGGACAGTTAGACGCCACATCGATCGCTTTGCAGTTGAAATTAGCAAACCGCAAATTAAGTGATACGGAAGCAAAAAATAAATTCAATTTACAGGCTTCAGAAGTTGCATCTGCATATTACGGTATGGCCAAGGATGGACGTGAACTTTTACGCCAAGGCATGTTGATCAACGGGTTTATTGGTGCTGTAAATGAGTTTTCAGGGGTAGGGGGCAATACGCAAGTCCAAGCCTATATGCAAACCAAAGCCAGCATACAGTCGGGATATTCACAACAAACGGCGGCGGCCTTGATGGAGGAATATATTCCTTTGGCCAATATTGTGTTGGTGGCATTGCTCATCGGCACATTTCCAATTGTGGTTGCGTTGTCTTTCATACCGGGCATGATGAATTCGGTACTTCCAAGTTATATTGGCGGCTTTGCCGTTTTGATGCTCTGGGGTCCACTTTTTGTCATCATCAACCATTTGATGACTGTTTACGGGATTGCGTCGGTGCAAGCGGCCCAATCTGCCGGAGACGGGAGCTTGGGGCTTAGCCTGTTTAATTTTGAGCGTTCTATGAGCACAAATGCAAGGCTCTCAACAATTGCAGGATATATGACCCTCATGGTGCCCGTTATTGCAACGGCTTTAACAAAAGGCGGCATCGGTATGGTATCGGGTCAAACGGAAACTCTATTACGTCCGATTACAAGTGCCAGTGAAGCGGCTGCAAGTGAAGCGGCGAGTGGTAATTTCTCTGTTGGGAATGCTCATGTTGGCAATGACAATGCGTATAATTCGTCACTTAAAAACACCCAACTGAAAACCTATTCTGCAAACACTGTGAGTGAAAACCTGATTAACGCCAACAAGATCAATACAAATCACGCTGTCTCAATGGGCGAGAAGTCCTTTATCAATGAAGGCGGCAACGAGATTAGGCAATTGGCAGGCGGCGCCGTTGTTTCGGATACACGGCGTGGCCGTTCTCATTACATCCATGCGCTGACCAGCTCCTCATCACTTGGATCTGTTGCGAGCAAGCGTAAAGAATCCGCGCAAGACCGGGTAAGTTCCATCACAACCTCATTGGCTGAAACGGACCAAGTGCGGTCGGAGCATTTCGCCAATGAAGTCGCCAACTATATGAGCGGCAATGATCGCAGCCTCATTAGCGATAAGCGTTATACGGAATCACAAACCCAGGCCTTAGACAAGGCTTCAGGCATTGTTAATTCCGCTATGAGGAATGAAGGGCAAAGGCGAACAATTGACAAGGAGGTACGCGCTTCAGCAACAGGCTCACTTTCAAGTGGTAAACCAATGGGTAAGCCAGGTGGAAATGTTAGCGGTGCAGTCTCTGGTTCAGTTTCCGCCCGTAAATCTGACTTCGAAGAAATTAGTGCTATGTTCAAGGGAGATACATCAAGCACTGCAAGACAAGGGTATAACGAGTCTATGAGCCGTTTTGAACAAGATATGGTGTCCACGCGGGAAGGGACATCGGATACCAAGGCTTCAGGATGGAACGCTGCTGTTACATCTTCAAAAGAACAAAGGCGGGCGCTCTCTTCAGCACAAAATGATGTCGAACGCTATTCTGAAGCAAAAGAACATTTCGAGCGACAATCCGCCGAAACCAGATATGACTTAACCCCTGAAATAGACAGCATCAATAATACGGCTTACGCGACAGGGGAGTATACAGCTTCCGATTATGCCCAGGCTGAAAAAGACCTCTCCAACCCGCTTGATGACAGAGTGAGATCACAGGCGCTTGATAATTTCTTAGATAATAAAGGATGGGCCGACCAACGCCCAGCTAACGACTTTGCCAATAGACCTATGGTGAGCCACTTCAATGGCAACCGCCAACAGTTCAGAAATATGGAAGGATATGATTATAATCGGCTCGATGATAATACCGACTTTTATTATGGTCTGGCGAGTTCAGTTATCGAGACCGAACGCGGCACTCATTTGGGTGTAGACGGCGAGGGCAAGGCCCTACCCTCAAACATGCCTTCCGTATTACCCAGTATAGATACACAAAAAGAAAACCTGCTTGGCGACTTCAACCAACAAGTTGATGAACAAAACGCGGTTGTAGGTGCGGCGCAAAAGAACGTAAAACCAAAAATAGGGGACCGTTTCAAATCCTTCGGCAACCATTTTGCGATTACCGGTGCTATGAACCAATGGAGTCCTGATGGGAATGCCGAATTATTCGATGAAATGCAGAATAATTTGCAAATGCCTGAACGGAATGCCCAAGCTAGACGTGATCAAATGGAGAAGGCTAAGGTCAAACCCATAGACCTCAGACAAGATTTAGCACCCGTTGAGTAATGTGCATAAAAAAAATCGCCCAAAATCCGAGCGGTTTCTATGTAATTTTAGTTATTATTAAAATATAGAAATTGAAAGTAAAATCATAAACATAATGAAGGCAGGCCACATAATATAGCCGCTTATGCCTCCCCCATCAACATTTTCAAATTTGGGATCATTGTCATTCGCTTCGTTAAATGCGTCCTCATAGAAAACCGCATCATACCGAGCATTGCCGGATGTAAAGCTTGTTGTATCTGTATCTATGTCCATAAAGGTTATGCCTGTCATCTTTCTATCCTTTCTTATCACAAAACCATCAAAATTGATAGTTGATTTTAGGGCTATGCTTTTCTTTGCCCCTCGCCTTCGAAGAGGGGGCAAAAAAAGCAGAATAGCCAAACCAAACTCATCTTAATACTCATCGCCTTAGAGAAGGTAATAACGGGTTCCCATTTAAAGAAAATCCGAGCCATAACCCTCTGCAAGGCGAGTGACCCATTCAAATTCTTTTTTGAATAGCAAATCAATCGGCCTTGCACGTTTGTCGCCAAAAAGTTGCTCACTCACCAAGAAATGCCACGCGGCTTCTGAATCATCAAATATAGCGGAGATAGCTTTTAGCCTTGGCGCCAAGCGCCCAGCCTGTATTTGGGCTTTTGGTATACGCCAACCACGCTTAGCGCCTTTAATGCCAATTATTTTACCACGATCAATCCATTGAATAACGGTTGTCCGGCTTATCTTCAGTATATCACCAACTTCGACAGTTGATAAAGTTGAGTAGAATGGATCATCCTCACCCACTATTTCTGTGTTTTCAGTCAATGGTGCACGCGCTTCAGCATAAGTGAGAGGTTCTAGAGCTGTTTTAGCTCCAATTATTAAGGTTTTTTTTGCTTGCGGTTGCGGGTTGCTTGTGAAGAAACTTGCCTTAAAGAATTCGAGCAATCGCCGTTCGTACATTTTTGGATCTTTCGCAAGAAGTTCCAATTGACCAGGCTCTAGGCTACCAAGAGTATCTGTTGTAAGGCGAATGATTTTGGCTATTTTCTTTGGCGCAATATGGCCAGCCTTTTTCATTTCCTCTAGGGTTACGGTTTCAATGTTGCAGTGCGCCGCTGTAACCGCCTGCCTAGTCGTCTTGGTATATTGGTTTGATGCTTCCAGATCAGCAGACATGATATGACTCCAACATGGTTATAAGATGAAGTATATATGGTTCAATTCGTCCAGTTTATCAAGTTCGTTCACTCCGTTTACTTTCTTTAATGAAGAAAACACCTTTAAATTTGTCTCCGTATTTTATCTTTGCAAGAGGTGGGTTCCCGTAGGAGTGAAATGATATTCTAAATTTATGCTACTATAGTCCCTATGGCCAAGGCAGTACAAACATGAAAGCGAGGGTAGTGGTTAATTTTGATATTTAAAGGGCCATCTCCATAGGTTTGATGTTCTCTAAATCATCGCCCATGCGGTCTTTGGCCATTTCTAGCTCATAGTGTTTTTGTATATTTAGCCAAAAAGAAGGGGTTGTACCAAAGAAACGCGCAAGACGTAACGCCGTGTCAGCACTAATGCCTACATTCTCGCGTATAAGACCTTCTACAGTGTTGCGTGTTACACCGATCCGCTTGGATAGAGTATAAGCTTTTAGGTTTAGTGGTTCCATAAATTCTTCACGGAGAATTTCTCCGGCATGAATTGGTGATAAGTAGTTTAGTGTTTTCATATTGTTTCTCCGTCGTTAAAAATAATTGCCTTTCTCTCTAATGATAATCCACGGTTTCTACATCGTGAGCGTTATTGTTGTGCCAGACGATCAAATATTTACAAATACTATGCGAATGACTTACGCTACGATAATTCCTAATCCACGTAGGAGGTCGGTAGCTTGAGATTTTGAAATTATTGCGCCACGGAATAGATCAGCATTACTGAGGGATAGCTCTCCCAAATCACACATTCTTAGATCAGCTCCTTGAAATTTAGCACCACGTAATAAAGCGCCTTTTAAACTGCACTTTTCTAATATTGCTCCTCTAAAATCTGAATTATCCAGGTCAGCTTCGGAAAAATCAGTTTCTTGTACCGTTATATTCCTAAAAGAAAAATTACGTAAGAATGTACCAACGCAAATGCATGTGTTGAATGTGATGGATAGTGCACGAACTTCCTGAAAATTCGCGCCCGTCAATTTACAGTTTGAAAAATATGCTGAGGAAAGCACCGCTCCCATCCAGTTCGAGATTGAAAGGTTGCAATCTATGAACCTGGAATCTGCTGCCTGAACATGTTCGAATTGTGTTTTAAAGCCATGACACTTATTAAAAGTACTATCTTCGAGATTTGCCCCTGAAAGGTTAGCGTTGCTAAATTTACAGCGATTAAAAACAAAGCCAGATAAATCATGGTTTGTAAGATCACATTCAGAAAGATCGACGTCATTAAGCTCTCTTGATGGTTGGCTTAATAAGTTTTTGATTTCATCAACATTCGCAGTCATATATTTTAGCCCATTGTTTTTTCAAAGAGACCATAGCTAGATTTTAGTAAGTATTTAGTCAGCATGGAATTCTTGTTAGCACTTACATTAGTTTTAGACAGATACCCATACTTCGGCTCCCCTTGGTCCAGCATCTCGAACGTCCTGACTAACATAGTTTTCAAATTTTACGAAGTTTTCAGTAAACATATTCACTAATTTAAGGGCTTGAACATCATAGTCTGGCCCTGATTCCCAAGTTGATCGTGGGCTAAAGAGTTGATCATCAATACCGGGGATCGAGACAGGGACTTCAAACCCGAAGTTTTCGTCCATTCTAAATTCCATCTCGTTCAGACTCCCGTCCAAAGCTGCATTGAGCATAGCGCGTGTAGCCTTGATAGGCATGCGATAACCAGTGCCATATGGCCCTGCTGTCCAGCCTGTATTTACCAACCAACACCCAACTTTGTTTTCTGCAATGAGATCACGTAGCAATTCACCGTAAACGACTGGATTACGCGGCATAAAGGGTGCGCCAAAGCAAGCTGAGAATGTGGCAGTCGGTTCAGTAACCCCTTTCTCTGTCCCTGCGACCTTCGCGGTATACCCGGATAGGAAATGGTACATGGCTTGTGCGGGTGTCAGGCGCGCAATAGGGGGAAGAACGCCAAATGCATCTGCGGTAAGCATGATGACGTTATTGGGCTGACCACATTTTCCGGTCAAGCTGGCATTGGGGATGGCGGTCAGGTCGTAAGCTGCACGAGAGTTTTCTGCCAATGATCCGTCATCCAGATCTAGTGTACGATCGGTAGGGTTCATCACAACATTTTCGAGAACTGTGCCCCACATTTTGGTCGTAGCAAATATCTCAGGTTCCGCTTTTTCGGACAATTTGATCATTTTTGCGTAACAGCCGCCCTCAAAATTGAATAAGCCATTTTCGGACCAACCATGTTCGTCATCACCGATTAGGGTACGGTCGGGATTAGCGGAAAGCGTGGTTTTTCCCGTTCCTGACAATCCGAAGAAGACAGCAGCATTGTCATTATCATCGACATTGACGGAACAATGCATCGGCATGACCCGTTTAACAGGTAGCAGATAGTTGAGAATGCTGAAAACGGACTTCTTGGTTTCACCCGCATAGGACGTTCCGCCAATAAGAACGATGCGTTCGCTCATATTAACTGCAATCACCGTCTCTGAATTTGTGCCGTGGCGTTTCGGGTCGGCTTTAAAACTTGGCAGGTTGATAATGGTGAATTCAGCTTGGTATGTTTCGAGTTCTTCCGGACTGGGTTGGCGGAGTAAATGATGTACGAAAAGGCCGTGCCATGCAAATTCGGTTATAATTTGAACTGAGACCCGGTGATCCAGATCTGCACCACCAAATGTGTCTTGACCAAATAAAACCATGTCTTGCATATGTTTGTTGAAATCAGCCTGTAGAGTTTTGAACTGTTCAGGTGCCATCGAGGCATTGTCTTCCCACCAGACAGTGTCTTTTGTTTCCTCATCACGAACAATGAATTTATCCGTCGCAGATCGTCCCGTATGTTTACCAGTTTTAACAACCAGTGCGCCGCCTTTGGCGATTTTACCTTCGCCGCGTTTGACGGCTTCTTCATAAAAGCGGGTAGGAGACCAATTCCAATGAATGTTGGTAATAGTTTCAAAACCTGAAATGTTCAGGCCTCTGTTATGTGTTGGAATGTCCATGCCCAGTGACTCCATTTGAGGCCGGCAATCTAAACCGGAGAGTTAGAATTTATGGCAAATTTCATATCAAACATGACAGATAATGGAACCACAAAATGGCATAAATTTGCCATAAATGTAAAGTTTAGCGCTAACAGTTTGGAGGGCACTTCTAAATTGCGGCTATATTAGGTTTTACTTACAATAGGCAGGTCACTAATACGTGTTGTGTATTTCGGACTCTGGAATTGAGTTTGCATTGAAGCCCTACGTTTAAAGCCTTCACTGGCCACCACCAAACTTTTCTTACCAAATCTTTTATTTACAGCATCGAGGGCTACCATGAGTTCTGGCGAGCGTTTTTCTATCGGGTCAAATAGGGTCGCAGGCCTATCAGCCACTGGTACCAAATCGTCTAAAATAATGCCCGACCGTGCATACTCATATGTGTGTATTTCATTCCAGCTGGACTTGACGCACCGCACCGCAGCAGCAACTAAATCAAACGTGTCATTAGACATTGGCATAAGCCTAGTTGTTCTTGAAGTTCGTCTTTGTTGGATATTCTTCCGGTAGGGGCTGGTGTTGTAAAATGCAGTGAGCGTCCCTGCGACCAGTCCATGTTGACGTAGTTTTTCAGCGGCGCGTGTTGCGTGACTGGTTAAAGCTTCAACCACCGTCTCATAATCTTTCATTGGTTTACCTGAAGATCTCGTGACGGCCATGCCTTTTCGTTGAGGCGGCACATCCTCAAACGCTATGCACGGCTCTCCCATCAATTCAGCCTTTGTGCGCTCAAGAACAACTGTTCCAATTGCGCGCGCCTGTTTGAGTGACATATCCCGTAAATCACATGCCGTATAAACACCCACATTATGAAGCTTCTTAGTCGTTGCTCGTCCGACACCCCAAATATCGCTTACGGACACGCGCGGTAAAAGCCAGTCTCTCAAGCCAGGTTCCATGAAATCAAGAACACTATTAAAAATTGGGTTTTTCTTTGCCAAATCGTTAGCACACTTTGCCAGTGTTTTTGTCGGCCCAATACCAACACGCACTGGAATGCCTACTCGTAATTTAACAGCTTTGATTAAAGCATGTGCATGAGCCTCGCGGTCTTTAAAGCCGGAAAAATCCAAAAAACACTCATCTATAGAATAAATCTCAACTGACGGTGAGAACGCATCGTATACCTCTGCGACCCGGCGCGAAATGTCCCCGTAAAGTGCATAATTTGACGAAAAAACTCGGATACCATGTTCTCGAATTTTATCTTTCAGTTCATGGACTGGCTGGCCCATTTTGACGCCAAGGATTTTGGCCTCGTTAGAACGTGCGACGGCGCACCCATCATTATTACTCAAGACAATTACTGGTACGTTTTCAAGTTTTGGGTCAAAGCATCGTTCGGCAGACACATAGAAATTTGCGCTGTCAGAAATTGCAATAGGGTAGGGTTTCACTATTCCACCTCATAACGGCGAACAACGCCTGCTACGACGCCCCAAACCTCTGTCGTTTCCGTAAAAGGAATATCCTTATAATTTGCTTTCCGGTTTGCAGGCCGCAACCAATACCCTCGCTTGTCCCGGGCCAATATCTTGGCTGTTATATCTCCATCAATTATAGCTAACACAATGCGCCCGAGTTTTTTAGTTCCGGCGCGGTCTACGGCGATCAAGTCACCATGACGAATTCCAACGTCTTCAAGGCAGTCTCCTTGCACACGCCACCAGAAGGTGGAACCAGGGCGGCGAACAATCCATGCAATAGGGTCTATTTCATCTTCAAGATCATCTCCTGCAGGAGAGGGGAACCCAGCCGAGACGGGCAAGGCGCATACAGCGACCGAAAAATCCTCTGGCATTGGGGATAGGGATATGGGTGTAAAATTTGACATAAGAACAAAAAAGGAACATTAAACCCATATTGTCAACAAGGAAATTCAGGACTCGGGAAAAAACATGTTAATATTAGTCATTGTTTTCGCGTGTTTTTTTGATGCTTTGTGAATATTGAGACAATATTATTAAAATGGATCGCCCGTATTGAGTCTGGACGTCTAGTCGCGGCCGCCTATCAACAATTAAGGTTTTAAGGTCTTAAGGAGTTTGATATTATACTCTCTTAAAAACTCGCTTGTACCTGTAAGTTTGAGTAAATTATCATCCCGATTAATTTCTACCATTGCGCTTTTGGAGTCGCTGTATATCGCGATACAAGGGGCCCCAGTTAAACGGGAATCGAAGAGGATCCCATCCACATCATAGTGTTTGTGTAAATAACGAGAGAGACTACGTCCAGATTTGTGATTTGTGTGTTTTATAGCGGCTGAAGGAATACCCGTTTTCAAAGCACCATTTCCACGCAAATTCAATAGTTTCAATTGACGCACTGATGATATGGTAACGCTGGACTTGTTGGCAAGGTCTGCATCTGTCAAAAACCGCTTTGCCCTGCGATTTAACTTGTCTCTTAGCACGGCTTCTGCAAAGGCTGTTTCATAGTCACGCGCTAGGTATAAAACTTCAAACCCACACCCGGTATTACAAAATCGGCTTAGGCCTAGACCCGTGCCTAAGCCATCACTATGTTTACTCAATATAATGCGCGACCAATTGCGAATTTGGTGGAGTTCTATGATGGGACTGAAGTCGCTATATGTCATGAATCACGACTAGCACAAAAAAACATTTCTTTGTGGTTAAACTTGTTCCTAATTATAAATAATCTTGCGAAAAAGACCTAGCCGCATTTAGAATCTCTAGTAAATCAAAATCGCTTTTGAGTAAATCGAGAGGCGCGGCTTTCTTTTTATCGAAAGGGAAGGGCTTAGTTAAAAATTCCCACGCTGTATTGTGGGAGCCTATCTCTTTTATAATGAGATCCAAATATTCAATTCTTGAGTTCTTTTTCCCAAATTGTGCTTCTGGTACGCGAAATGATCGCTTATGGGTTCGTTTAAGCCCAATGATTTTATTACTGTTTATAGCGTTCACGACAGCAGGCACACTTAGTTTTAAAAGACTAGCAGTTTCTTTTGTGCTTAAAAGAGTTTCATTTGGCCAAATCTCTTCCCACTCACCATCAAATATCATAGCGCTATAAGCTTCGTCTACCTCTTCAAGAGTTTTGAAAACTTGGCTGGGATTACCTTCCAGTTCGTCTATATTATGGGAGGCTAGTTCTGATTTTTCCAACTCAGCTAATGAATCTTGAATTATGCATAAACGCTTTGCTAAATCCAAAGCAAAGATATGCATGTCAGAAAAACTCTTACTCTGTTTCTTTAATAAATGATCTCTAAGAAAATGCTGCCCTACTTGTTCTTCTAATATTCTTCCGATACTTCTTTTTTCAGTAAGGCTTAGGCCTATAAAGGCACTTACCATTGCAGATTTTCCTAGCCCGTTATGTCCCGTAATAATTTTATCCGACACTCGCACTCTATGGGTTTTTGGACGTATGGCACCAAGGTTCTGGATCGTTTTGCCAAGCCTGCCTTTGCCCCGTCCTTTTTTGGTCGCTCTCAATGGTACACTTGGTGATCTTTTATCGCTCTCAGCTATACTCGCCATTTATTGCTCCTAGGCTTTATATGTAGATAGTACTATAAAACAATCAAGTTCGTAAAGTATAAACTTTATGAAAAGTGAATATTATAATACATAATACATCAAATTAAAACCCTAGCTTTATTCGCTCTACTCGCCAAAATTCATCTCTGGAGGGTGGCCTCACGTTGATTTACCCGTAATAGGGTGCGCTAAATATATTTAAAACAACGAGAAACGCCCTTAAAATGACCAATTTTATGATATTCTCTCTATTTGAGCGCTCTACTGGTTATTTTCAATATGAGGGAGTTTCTCTTGTAATGGGTCACACATTCGGTAGAAAAACTATTCAACCTAACGATAATTACTTTGTGAGAATTAGCATTCAAGGCACTCATAATCAAGTCTAGCCGTGTGTAGAGCGATCTTCCCATGGGTTGATGAGTTTAATTCCGCAATCTTTGAAGTCTTTGGTGTTTCGCGTGGCAATGCTTGCTTTGTGGTTTTTGACGATAGCGGAAATCATGAGGTCCACTGAATCTGTATTAAATCCAGATTTTTCTCTCTCAGATGCAATTTCACCATAGATGTAAGCGGCGCTTGCGTCGAAAGCCAATATACGTCCGTGAAATGCTTCTTCTACGAATTCTAGGAAACTTGCACTAAGGTTCGCGCGGCGTTTGCCTACTGGAAGCCGTAATATTCCTCTTTGTATTTCTGCAATCGCAATTGCTGTGATCGCGAGGTTTGATGGTTTTTGGCTCGCAAACCAAGCCAGTACATGCCTATCTGGTGTGCTTCTCATAAGTTCGGAAATTACGTTGGTATCTAATATAATCATGAATCGAAATACACGCTTGGCCGCGAAGAGGTTCGTTTCGGCAGGACCAAATCTACGCCGTTTTTGTCACCAAAATATTTGGAAGCAAGTTTGAGAATATCTGGTTGCAAAAAATCCTCGGACGTTGATGCGCTTTGCAAAATGAGGCGCGCATAAGCTTCTAGGGAAATCCCTGATTTGGCTGCCTGAACACGCAGACTTTCTTTTGCGCTATCGGATAGATCGCGAATTGTAATATTTGCCATACTTAATGCTCCTGTAGTACATATGTAATCAATGCAATCAATGATGTCAATAAAATCAAAATTAACATTAAATTTGAAAATGGCAAACCGTATGGATAGCATTAAGTGATTACCGCAATGCAACAAGTGGTCGCGGCCAAGGGGCTAACGTCTCCGACGCCTTGATAATGCATAAGGCCAAATTGGTTATTGAAAGCCAAGGAAAGAAATTCGAAGGTTTTTATACTTTTGTTGAAGCCGCGCAAAAACTGTCAGTTGCAAAATGCCTTAAACTTGTTCCTTTGCATAGGCACGGCCACTTCTTTTGGCGTCTTCACGTGAGGAAGCAACGAATTCACTTTCATCTGCCAACGCTCCCGGAGACAGAAATTGCCAGATTACTATGAAATGATCGCTTAACTGTGCTGCAGTTTTTTGCATAAAATCTGTTCCTTCTGATATGAACGAGGGTAACAGAAAATAGCGACATTATACAACACACGGTGACCAATATAACCTCCTTATCTGTTTAAAAAATTATGTCTGTTTAAGTCGAGTAGCGGGATATTAGAGCAAATCGAACTGAAATCCGGGTTTTGATGCCTGTTTTTTCTTTTCCTGTGCCTCATATTCTTCACGAGCATGTTGTAGGCCTGCTGCCATTCCTTGAACAGACATCGGTTCTATTTCTGGACGGCTAACATGATAGTAAGGCGTCATATTGAGGGGATCGCCTAATGCATTTCCTTGCACAATAAACAGCTCTCCAATTTCAACGCCATTGATTAGGCAATTCGCCATAATCTGCACCGCAGACATACGGCAACATAACGGATCGAGGTCAACCATAGTAAAACTCGTTCGTTTCAAGAGTTCGGGGTTATTCTCATATATTGTTTTAATGGTGGCCAAGATCATCGCCCCAGAACCACAAGCGGGTTCGTACACCCTGATCGTGCCCGAACGCTCATAGATGCCAACGTCAAACGTCATGGCCGCCATCATTTCACATAAGGCCATTGGGGTAAAATACTGTCCCATTGCTTTGCTTTTATATTTGCTAGCAATCTCTTGATAAAGACCACCAAGAATATCATCAAATATGGGGGCGTCTTTAACGGCCTTGGCGTATTCCGTTGACAGGGTAAACAATTGATCCCGCACCTCATCATCCCAAGGTGTTTTCAGCCGTAATCCAAAACCCGCCATAACATCATCTAGCAAATCTCTAAACCAGTCATGGTGGCTCCGTGCGCCCAAAACATGGTTCTCAAAAGCTTTCAATAGATTTTTATAATTATTGGGCATTCCAACTCTCCTTTTCCAGAAGGGATTGATGCAATGCGCATCAATCCTCGAATGCCATGAAAGAAAGGGGAGGGAATTCGTACTAGATTGAAAATTGGGGGCGACCTTTAGGGGGAGCCGATTTTCTGTCTAGTAGGAAGGGGCCGGAACTGGCCCAAATCATACTCAGATAAAGGCCTTGTCTTTTATCATTGTTCTTGTTATGTTCTATTTAACAATAAAGGTGAAGAACGTGAATAAACTATATTTAGATGTGCGTTATGAAGATAAAAATTTGGCGAAACAATTGGGTGCTAGATGGGACCCATCTGTAAAACGCTGGTATTGTGCAAAAGGTAGTCCGCTCGCAAAAATATTTTCATGGCGAAAAGCGCCAATAGCACATACGCCTACACCACCAGTTAAAAATGGCTCAAGTCAGCTGAGTATGTTTGCGTAGGCATTTTCAACCAAAAATATAATTGATAATGCGGTTTGGAAATCAACCGAGCAACCTCAACAACATTTTGTTTTGATTATCTTGCCCACCAAAAAATATAGCCAAAACCCTGACTTGCTGGTCTTGTTCCAAAATATCGAACCATAAGATTGCACGCCCGAAACTGATATTACGTAATCCAGGCAATATGCTTTCATGTAGTGTGCCCCGATAAGGAAATTGAGCAAGTTTCTCTGCGTCGAGACGAATGGTTTGGGTTTTTTCTTCCGCCTTTTGAAGCGCCATATCCTCGTCTTGATCAAACACAAGATAGCTTTCAAATAGAAATTCAAAGTCACGTTCTGCTTCTGAAGAGAAGAGAACCTCAAACGTTTCTGGCACGTTTTTTCTTGGCAGCGAGCCTTGCAATTTTTATACTCATTGCGGAGCTGGATACAAATGATCCGTTTTGACGAGCTTTAAGGAGTGCTCTAAGCGCGTCTGTTTCCAGCGCTTTGCTTTCCGTTTGCTCGCGTAAAAGTTCGAGCCCTTGTTGAACGACGGAACTGATACTCGCAAATCTCCCATCGTCAACTAACCCACGAGCAAAGTCTGCTTGTTGATCTGTCATTGATATTGATGATTTTACAGACATAAAAACTCCTAGAACGTCAAAGTACTACTAAGTGCTACCACAAGTCAATATAAGTTCCTAAGCAATATCGCTGTCGCATTGACTAGAGATGACAATGATACCATAGTTGCAATGTGCAATTAGCACATTTAAAAGTGGTGAAGTTTTGTCCTGTTAACTCTCAACTTCACTGCTTTTTTTCAACTGTAATATCATCGACATAAAGAAGCGAATATTGTTTTCAGGTTACAGTTCTTGTAGAGTGATCGAGGTTGATATGAGTAAAAAAATTAATTCCATAAAGCCAGTCATTGCTCAACAAGAGGTGTTCGACCGTTTCGGTGGTCTTGGCACAGCTGGTCAGCAAGGCACAAGGGTAGGTGATTTGGTATATGTTGGCGGGCGTAGCCAAACAACAGATACAGTGACAAACAATAAAGCTACTTCAAAATCCTCGCAAAAGACGAATGGATAATAGGAAATGGACTTTAGTGTAAATGTAATTAAAGGTATTATTTTCATGCTGCCCGGCTTTGTTTTTTCCCATACATCCATGTCGGAAGATAAGATATTACAACGCAGTCCATTAGGTTCAAGTTCCGTTATATTTCTTGCGGTAGTCCCTCTTATTTCTATTATGATTCATTTTCTCTGGGCAAGCCTTTTTGCACTGAATGAGCTAGTTGTTCGAAAGACTGGCATAAGTTTCCCGCTAGGTTTTGAGCCAAATATATATAAGTGGTTTTTAACGGAGAAATCGGCGAGTGATATTTCATCAGATGTTATCTGCTATGGTTTTTTTATAATAATGCTAATTTCAATAACCCCGTTAATGTTAACCAGTTTCACTGGAAAAATAGATCCGTACGTGAAATTTTTTCGAAAATTTCAAAGAAGAAAAGAACCATTTGATACACAACATGAAGAAGAAAGGTGGTTGTTTTCACTTATACGCAGATCGAGGCCTGATGACCGTTATTTAATGGCATATGTTGTGACTAATGATGATAGTGAATGTGGTAAAATAGGGTATTGTGGGGTTGTTGAGAGGGTAGGCCAGCAGACAGATGGGACTATATCATTTGTAGTAATCAGCTATGTTCAGCCGTTCACGGTGAGTATCAGTAGTGAAGGCCTTCAGAATAAATTTATTCAGCAACCCTATCTGCCAACACAGTCGTTTACCCGCGAGAATATTTCACATGTGTCTTTTGAAATTCATGTGAACACATGTGCCCCTTAAGTAATTTTAGTCGATGTACAGGTAGGGGCCAATTCTAATCCATTGACTCCACACTAATTGTGTGTACATTGTGCGTACATATATTACAGGACATATAAAATGGCATTTTCAGAAGCAATAACAGATATGAAAGAAGCGCGGATTAGCTTGCGTACACGCCCTCAAGATAAGGCAATTATTGAGCGCGCCGCAGAGCTTCTAGGACTGAAGGTTAGTCAGTTCATAATGCGCGATGCCCTAAAACATGCGAAAGAGGTTTTAGAAGAAGAAGGTGTTATGGTTTTAACAAGCGAAGACCGGAAAACTTTTGTTGATGCTTTTCTTTCAGACCATAAAGCAACACCTTATATGAAACGCGCCATAAAAGAGTATAAGCAGGATACATAATGGCTCTCCCATTTAAACCTATTATATCGCCTCTTATGAAAAAACATAACCGGGGCGATTTTTCTTGTGGAAAAGAACCCTTAGATCGTTACTTGCAAACGCAGGCTTCCCAAGACATGAAACGCCGGTTAGCGGTCGTTTTTGTTTTGGAAGGAGAAGACCCAAAAGAGATTATAGGATTTTACGCTCTCTCAGCCTTAAGTGTTGATGTAGGGGATCTTGATGAGAAAAGCGCAAAGGGGTTACCAAAAACAAGGCCAATTCCGTGTACATTACTAGGTCAATTTGCTGTTTCCGAGACTTGGAAAGGCAAAAAAATTGGTGCGTGGCTTCTCGGGCATATATTGGACAGCGTACTTCAAAGTTCACGAAAAATTGCATCCTTCGCATTGATTGTAGATGCAGTCGATGAAGAAGCTTATTCTTACTGGAAACATTGTGGTTTCATAAGTTTCCCAAACACCCCGAACCGCCTTTTCCTACCTATGAAAACAATCCAAAGCTGGATGGGTGGCTGACTGTTCTTAAAGCCCAATTGGTTTAGGTATATGAGTATATGTTAAAAAGGTTCACAAGAGCGAGGTTATGCGTAAAGATGTTTAGAGAGGTCATGTCCGCTTCTATGTCCCCTTTATTTTACTCATAAAATCACTTATAACGCGATTTATGAGGAAAATTAATGTAAATATTTAATAGTGAATGTCCGCTTTATGACCGCATGTTTTGATCATTCAGCGCTTATTCATTTTTCACATACAACAATATTTCCTAAACTGTCGAAACTTATCTTGCGGTATTATGACGTAGAAGATTAGTTTTATGTGGTTTTGCTAGATAGTATTACAAGCTTTCAAAAGCTAGTTAAATTTTTGAGAGTGCCGTACTATAAAAATAGTGACTCACTTACTATAAAAACAGTGAGGTGTAAAATAGCAATATAGTGGATTGACAAATCGTACCAATAATGGTACATACTGTAATGAAGAAAATTCAAGCCATTTTTTACGCCCTTGATAGTGGCAAAGAGCCTGTTAGGGAGTGGTTGCTAGGGCTAGATAGTGGTGATCGGCAGACAATCGGTAAGGATATTCAAAAAGTAGAATTTGGCTGGCCCATTGGAATGCCTTACTGCCGACCGCTTGATAAGGGTTTGTATGAGGTGAGAAGTAATATTTCGAGTGGTCGCATTGCACGGGTTTTGTTTTGTATTCAAAAAAACCAAATGATCTTATTGCATGGCTTTATTAAAAAAACACAAGCTACACCAAAACGTGAAATGGAACTCGCACGAAAGAGAATGAAAGGCATATAGTTATGATTAAGAAAAAAAACATCGGGTCAAATTTTGACGACTTTCTCGCAGAGCAAGGCATGCTTGAGGTGTGTGAAGAACAAGCCATTAAAGAAATATTGGCAGATCAAATTAGGGCGGCCATGATTGAGAAAGAGCTAAGTAAAACAGCTATGGCACGGCGTATGAAAACAAGCCGTCAAGCTTTAGATCGACTACTTGACCCTTCAAATGTGAGCGTTACGCTTTCCACCATGCAAAAGGCCGCATCTGCGGTTGGCCGAACACTGCGCTTGGAATTACTATAAATTTCCAATACTCCACCATAAAACAGCAGAAGCTTGCATATAGATAATACAGGCTATGTTGAATATAGGGTAACTATCCGTCTTCATATAAAATGACTTGTAAGCTTTAGTATTTCAAAAACCAAGCCTCATCTATGAGAAGAAAGTTGCCTAAAAAGAACTAAAATTTAAGCCGGGCTATTTCCTTTGATTTTTCAAGATCCTCTGATCGGTCATAGAGCATAGTCGTGCTGATGTGTGAATGACCTGCGAGCTTACGGGCCTGCTTCAAACTTCCTCCCATATTCATATACTGGGTTATCCCTGATGCTCTGAAGGAGTGGTTACCAATTTCGTCATGATATCCGGCTCTACGGGCGTGACGATTGACCATCTTCCATGCCGCCGTACGAGAGTAAGGCTTTCCATTTAGTCGGCCGCTTTTGCCGTGAGAGCTTGGGAAGAGTAGAGCCTCCCGTTTACCTTCTAAATCTGCTTCAACTATATATTGATCCATTATTTCACGAAGATCTGGGTGAACCGGCATCTTATGAATTTTAGAGCCTTTCTCCTTGGCCTTTACCCATCTCTCGTCTCCGATCAAATAATAGTCTTTAACCTGCATAGAGAGAGTGGCTGATATTCTGTAGAAGGTAAATGTCATGATTGCGATCAGGGCTTTGTCTCTGTAGTTCGCCTGGGTCTTATCAGGAATGGTGTTCAGGATCAGCCTAACCATTTCTGGTACGATCACTGGCGTTGCGCCGGTTGTGCGTCTTAGCTTTGGTGGATGTATCTCAGCGGCCGGACTAGCGACTAGGGCGCCATTATTTACACACGATTTGAAAAACATCCGTATGGCGGATATCTCGATTGCAATGGTCGCTAGGGCAATAGGCTTACCTTTTTTGTTTTTGCGACGCTTCAGGGCCTTCAGGTACAAAGCCATTCTCGGTGCATCGACGGTATTGAGATCAGTGATTGATTTTCGTTTGAGATAGCGAAAGAAGTTTATTAGCGCCCGGGAGTAACTCTCTTCTGTTTTTTCATTATGGATCGATGCAAAGAACGCTGCGTAGCTTGTGACAAACTTCTGGCCGCTAAAGATGATAATCTCGGGCGGTACAATAGTAGCGTCTTCCTCTTCTATGAGGGGAGTGGTGGAGCTAATGGAACTTGACATAACAGTCTCTAAATTGCCTCTAGGAAACATAAGCTGTATTAGGTTTCCATTTATAAAACCCTAAGAGGGGATAGGAAATTTGAGGAAAATCGGTAAAAACTACGTCCCTGTGGTCGCCCGACGGGTTTTCGGTAGAGCTAATGTATAGGTAACACTGCGAGAATCGTGGGCAATTACCTTGTTCTAGCTTCTTTTTTGAAAAGTCACCGTTCTTTAGACGCACCGGCAATGTTTGTTAGACTCGATAAATTTAGTCAAAGTTACTTTGACTTGATGAAATAGTTTACCAACCTAAATGATGAGTTACGTACTCACGTCTCACACTCTTGCTTATCCGCCGCATCAGATTTTTTTGCTTCTGCGATCCGAATAGCATCGTCCAATGTCATTCTATAAGGTTCTCCGAGTGAAGACTTGTCATTAACATAGGCCCGTGAAGTTGATATATTGTACCGTTTACCATCTGAATGTATGATCACATCGCCTTGATAGACGGCTTGCCGATGTCTCAATTCATTATGGATGTTGAATTCTGTTGTCCCCATAGAGGTCTGAATGATCTGATAAACATTTGCATCATATAACCGTTTCAATACATGGTTTTTTGGATGTTCATGAGTATTCCCATTACCCGCTGAAATGATGGCAATATTTGGTTTTACTAGATCTAAGAATTCTTTAGATGATGCATTGTCAGCGCCGTGATGCCCTACATGTAATACTTCAACCTTTCGGCCAGATTTTTTTATAGCCTTGCCCAGTAGCTCTTCCATTTTTGCGTCTGTGCTTGGGTATGATCGTGTCGTCCAACGTCCATCTTTACAACTCAACCCTTGCTTTCCAATGAGATCACCGGTGATGAGATAATCAAACGTCCCATGTGAAACTAAAAATGCTATCGATCTTTCATTAGGGGAATTGACCTTTATATCTTGAATTTCGTCCTCTTCACCAATTTTTGGACCTCTAACCCATCCGTTAGATGCATAAGCGGTCATTGTCGCTTTGCCGCCAAGGTTAATTACAAAATTATCAAGAGTGCCTTTATCGAGAGTAATACGTTCCCCCATCGAGTTCGCCATTGCATTATATTTTCTTATGCCTTGGTTATCCCTCATATTGCTTTCGCCGTAATCAACCCAATTCAAAACTTTCAAATCATCACATTTTCCAATTTTGCTTTTATCCGGTTGGACATACGGATCAATCCAATTGAGTTTTGTATTATATTCATTTGTGCCTGGTTTCTTTTTGCCACATCCTGGTGTGCCGTCCATGCCTAAAATGAAGCTGGTTCCGTGGCTATCGCCCGCAATTATACCACCAATATGATCAGCATCGTCATGGGATACAATCATGTAATCTAATTCTTTTACGCCGTATTCATCCAATACTTTGCGCAATATTTTTCCGCCGTTCAATCCAGACCTATTTCCGGCATCAAACAAAACACTAACCCTCCGTCTACCAAACATTTTACCGATCGGAGCGGGTCCTTGAATAAGTGTAG
Source organism: Robiginitomaculum sp. (assembly GCA_002733905.1). Lineage (GTDB taxonomy): Bacteria > Pseudomonadota > Alphaproteobacteria > Caulobacterales > Maricaulaceae > Robiginitomaculum_A. The sequence continues at coordinate 176,951 of NVXK01000001.1, forward strand.
CATCACCTTGTCCAACACGAATGTTGATAATACGAACTTGATTCGGCTTAATCGTAAAATCTGGATTGTCCAATTCCTGAGCAGAAGATGCTGGCTCCTGAGCGAACGAAATTGATGAACAAGCCAAGATTGAGAGTGAAGTGATTAATACTAATTTCTTTTTCATATGCGCCTCCATATAGATTTTGCGCGCATGAATGCTATTAATAACAACGACGAGATTTTTTATAATTATTGCGCACCGTATTTCGCCTCTAAAGTGTATTAACATACGATTTAAGTAATGTCTAATTTGATGGCCAGGATGCTAGAGTATTTAAAAGGGTGTTGTCATAAGTTCTTTTCACGCGTCCGGTCTATATAGTTTTGTGGGCGCATGAGTGAGTTGTACTGTCAACAATCTACCTAACTAAGAAAACCGACAGTTTGTCGGCATTCACCAGTAGTGAGAGTGCTTGTTTCATCAATTATGACTACCTATAGCTTTAGGGATTGATCGCTTAAAGCTCTACATAGAGAATTGCTCTAATCCTGTTTCAAAAGTTGGCCGGTTTTGGGCGAAGTAGTTGCCACTGGGCTAATATAATAAACTTGGAAAGTTGGGCTGTTCGCAACATTGCAACCTACCCCCCAAAAAAATCAACAATTGCAAGATCAAATAGCTATTGACAAACGCCAAGTGATCGGAACACTGTTTATTTAACGCTGGAAATAATAATACATATCAAAAGAATTATAAAATTTCTCTGTTTTACAGAGTATGTTTGGTATGGATTTTTAAAATGGGTTCTATGGAAGACGTACAAAAAATAAGGGTTAACACCTCTAAACCCCATACTCCTAACTTACCAGGAAGCGAAGGGGTTTGGATACTTATCTTTGGCGATATGATGGTATTTGGACTATTCTTTGGCACCTACCTTTTTTATCGTTCCGCCAATATTGAAATGTATTATACCTCTCAATCATCTTTGAATGAGTTTTTCGGCCTTCTCAATACGATTGTTTTGCTTACAAGTAGCTGGTTTGTAGTATGGGCTGTCCGTCTGGCAAAATCCGGGGCGAAAAAAGCGACGGCAAATCGGATTGTTATTGCTATATTGCTAGGGCTCGGTTTTTGCGTCGTAAAGGGAATCGAATATTCGGCCAAATTTTCAGAAGGGCATACGATCATTTCAAATGAATTTTTCATGTTCTATTTTATGCTTACAGGAATTCATTTAGTACACGTGACCATTGGCCTGGGCGCTTTGTCCTTCGTATATTTCAAAATCAAAACACAGGGTATCAATGAGAACAATGTAACCACTCTGGAAACTAGCGGTATTTTTTGGCATTTGGTTGATCTGCTCTGGGTCGTTCTTTTCGCACTGCTATATTTGGTCAGGTGATTTATGTTTCGCGAACTTCCTAAATGGCCAACGTTTGTATGGGGGCTACTTGTCCTTATAACCTGTGTTTCGTGGATGGTAGCTCATGATTTTAACGGGCAGATTAATGTAAAAATTGCGTCTAGCATGACTATTGTTCTCGCATTTGCAAAGACACGATTTATTTGCTTTGAGTTCATGGGCCTAAAATATGCTCCTATTTGGGCAAAATTATTTGTGAACCTTTGGGTCGCTCTTATGACCATTATACTAATAGGCTTATATTGGGTTAGCTCCTAAAAATTTGAAGAAATTTAAGTAACAGAAACGGAAACTATTATGAACGCACGTACAATTAAAATGTGTAGCCTCGGCGGACCTTTCGTGGCTATTTTTATGTTTTTAGCCCTATGGCCATTGGCACATTTTATACCACCACCCTCTCCAGCCAATGATGCGCAATGGTATTATAATTTTTATACCGAAAATTTATTAGGTGTTCGATTAGGTGGCATAGCCTTTATGTTTTCAGCAACATGTATATGCCTTTTTGTAGCTTCTATCGTTTCTCTTACGCGTGTGATGGAAGGGCAAACTGCAACCTGGACATACGTTGTGATCCTATCATCTGCTATGGTGGCAACCCTATTTTTCTTTGCTGGGGTTTTATATTGCTTATTGATGTTTCGACCGGAACGATCCCCTGAGCAAATTTATCTTTTGAGCGACCTTGCCTGGATTACACTTGTCATTCCTTCTTTTCCGGCGACATTGCAGGCATTTGCAGTAGCGTTTGCCACTTTGAATGACCCTCGCCCCAAGCCTATTATGCCGCGCTGGAGCGCATATTTTAGTATTTGGATTGGCATTATTTACCTACCAGGTTCATTCGTCGCAATGTTCATAACTGGACCCTTTGCCTGGAATGGATTACTTGCTTTTTGGCTCCCTGCTATCACCTTCGGATTATGGTGTGTAGTTTATGGATGGTTGATTTGCACTCGAGTTACCGATGAACTTTTGGCATCTCCTCGGGAAGCTTGAAAGTTGTAACGTTTTAAATATATCAAAATTAACGTTGGCTGGAGATAGGGCCAAACTGACTTTTTTACACATGCATCTATACATTCGACCACCGGCTAAATCCTTTTAAAATTTGTAGAAAAAATATTTTATTAGAAGTTAACTAGGTCATTTCATATATGAGGAAAACTATGATTAAAACAATTACAGATGGTGTCTCTCTTTTCAAACATGCAATAGCACACTCAAATGGCAAGCCTGCAGTGTTATATTTTGATCAGGAGGTTTCTTACGAGCTTTTAAACTCTCAATCTGACGCTTTAGCAATAAAACTGATAGAGCGCGGGTTTTTGAAAGGTGATAGGCTTGCGGTTTACATGCAAAATATTCCTCAATTTGTCGTAGCTGTTGTTGCTTGTTGGAAAATCGGGGGAATTTTCGTTCCGATTAACCCAATGAACAGAGCTGATGAACTTAGCCATATTTATGCAGATGCCCAACTAAAAGCTATAATTATGGAGCCAGATCTATATCTTTTAGGACATTCAAAAGTGCCCAATGGAAACCCTATTCCAAAAATCGTAATTACAGCATCCCCTATTGATAAACTAACGAAACTTGACAATAGAGTTTTTCCAGATCCCCCGCGCACAAAAATTGAAGGGATATTATCTCTAGAAGAAATTGTTGTTACACATAAGGGGAAATCCCCCCCTAAAATCACGGTTGACGGAACCGACATAGCTGCAATTGTATATACTTCTGGTACGACTGGAAAACCAAAGGGTGCGATGATTAGCCATAAGGGAATTGCGGTTGGGGCGCTTTTAGCACAAAAAAGTACATACTTTCCCCAGAATGAGACAATGTTAGCAATCGCCCCATTGTTTCACATAACGGGTTTAATTGTTAATTTAATGAGTGTTTTCTCTGCGGCTGGTACAATTATTCTAAGTTACCGATTTAATCCTGATATGGTGGTCCAGCAGATTTTTGAGAAAAAACCATTCACAACCATTGGAGCTATCACGGCTTTCATAGCGATAATGAATGTGAAAGGAGTAAATGCTAAAAAACTAGCGTCACTCAAGATAGTTGCAGCGGGCGGTGCCCCCCTTCCCCCGGAAGTTCATAACAGGGTTCTAAAAAAATTCGGGCTTAATATCTTAAATGGCTATGGCATGACAGAAACGTCAAGTATCGTTGTAATGGTTGATAAAGACAAAGAGCAACGAATTGATCCGCAGTCTGGCGCCTTATCTGTTGGAACCCCTCTCCCTGGTTGCAATGTATTCATCGTAGGAGATGATGACAAACAAGTAGAAATTGGTGAAATTGGCGAAATTGTAATATCCACCCCTGCCATTACATTAGGATATTGGGGCAACGAAACTGCGACAAAGGACTGCCATCATAAATTAGGCTGGCGTAGTGGAGATGTCGGGAAATTGGATGTTGATGGATGGCTATACATTGTGGACAGGAAGAAAGACATGATCATCTCAAGCGGCTTTAAAATTTGGCCGCGGGAAGTTGAAGACGCGCTATATACACACCCGGCTGTTAGGGAAGCAGCAGTTGTTGGGGTTCCTGACAGCTATAGAGGCGAGCAAGTAAAAGCATATATCAGCTTAAATTCAGGGCATAAATTACAGCCAAAAGAACTACGAGGTTTTATGAAACAAAAATTATCAGCCTACAAAGTCCCGCGCCAAATTGAGATTTTGGCAGAGCTTCCTAAAACCCCGACCGGTAAAATATTACGGAGGGCATTCCGTTCCAGCGAAGTTAAACCAAAAAGTTAAAAAGCGAGGAAATTAGTTCGCTATTTTTTTGCTTACAGAAAGAACGTTTAGAGCTTGTTTGAAGTGCGGAATATCAGTCATTTTCCCATCAACGCTAACTGCTCCAGCATTAGGATTCTCAGCAAATGCCCTCACCACGGCCTCCGCATGTTCAATTTGTGAATTAGTAGGACTAAAACTCTGATTGATTATTTCTACTTGAGCAGGGTGAATTGCCAACATCCCCGTAAAACCTTCAGAAAATGCGGCGGTTGCACGGTTACGCAGGCCTGTGGAATCACGGAAATCCTCATAAAGAGCATCGATGGCTTGTACACCTGCGGCTTTTGCAGAAAGTAACATGTGACTTCGAACCATTTGGTAAGTAAATGCCAAATTACCATTCTCATCATGCTTCGTTGTAGCACCTAGGTCTGTTGCCAAATCCTCCGCGCCCCAGCTGAGGCCTAAAAGCCTTGGTAGGTATACTCGTGCATACAGGGGGAGACTCAAAACTGCTCGAGCAGTTTCAGTTGCAATAGGTAGAATTTTAATTCCGCCTTTGACTAGCTTATTTTTACCTTCTAAGTTTTGGATCAATTTACTGAGCGTTTCAACGTCAACCGGGCCATCAGGCTTAGGCAACATAATGCCTGCAGGTTGTAGCGGAATTACAGCTTTTAAATCGTCTAAACAATATGGGCTATCTAATGAATTGATGCGAACCCAGATTTTAGACTGCGTTTGTGAAGTTTGCAAAAAATCGCAACACATCTCCCGCGCGCTTGTTTTTTGAGAAGGCAATACAGAATCCTCCAAGTCCAACAATAATGCATCAGCGTTTCTGTCCCCTGCTTTTGCCAATTTTTTCTCATCGTTAGCTGGTACAAACAACAGCGACCTTAATATCTCAACCATATAATTTCCTCTTACTTTCTGATAGTTGCCTTAAAAGCACGGCTTAGTTCAAAAGCCTGGTTTTCATGCATTCAATCTGTTCGGAACTAACGCCTAGCACGTCGTGAAAATAACGCTCCAAAGTCCCGTGGCGCAGCCTAATTTCATCAAGGGAGGCATCAAGATACAAGCTATTTACTGAAAGCAATTCACCGGCGACATCGGGAGATAATTGGGCGGCCAATTGTGCTAATCCTTTATTAGACTGTATGGCATGACTGTCTAGGTAATGATTGCTCAGTAGGTAATCTTCCATTACGGTTTCATATGGTACACCAAGTGCACTTAAAATAAGAGCAGCAGCTAAACCGGTTCGGTCTTTTCCTGCGCTACAGTTAAACACTAGTGGCAATGGGGCATCAGCCAAACTTTCAAATAACTTTGCGTATGAGACCTTCTGCTCAAAGGGAAGCGTTTTATAAAACCCAACCATCATTTCTTGAGCTTGTAGAGACGTCATATCGGTTTTTTCATTTCCGAAAATTGCATCTAGGTTGCCTACGCTAAGCGTATAATCACGTTTCCAATATTTAATCGGGTTTTGGCTTGCCCAAATATTGGGGTCATTCTTTCTTTATTTGCTCGCAAGTCAAAGACTGCGCGAATAGCCATACTATCAAGGTACAAAAAATCCTGTTTGGTGAGTTGCCCCATGGAATCTGAACGAAACAATTTCCCCCACTTAACGGTACGTCCATCCTGACTTCGATAGCCTCCCAGATCACGGAAATTAGAACTTCCCTCCAATAAAACCTGTCTTTCAGCCACCCAGCGCCCTTTACCTTTTTTTTCATTTTTAATGTGGTTCATGCTAGAAATTTTGTTTTCAAATGATAAATTCGGTTTTTTTCTATAAATATTGAGACAGAGTCTCCTTCTATCCAACCGTTCAAATTAATGTTCACATGAGTTTGATCAACTCTTTCAATATAGGGAGCAGAACCGGCTTCTTTTGGGTTATTGTAGACACTTACTCCAATCACCCAAATCGACAATAATAAATTGAGATACTTCACTTTGAAATCCTAACCATCGATTCTCTGTGAAACTTTATTCTACAGCTGATTTTAAATCAGCTTCAATATCTGCAACTATCGATTTTTTAATTTGCAAACCCTTTGACAAGACCTGTCGTCCAAACATGAAATCTCGAGGAGAATTAACGGCATCAACCGCAAGGAATGTGTCTCCTTTAAAATAAAAAACCGAAAAACTACGCCCGCTGTCTATATCGCCCCGGATGATTATCTCATTATAATCAGCCGATAGACCAGCTATTTGTAACTTCAAATCATATTGATCTGACCAAAACCATGGCAAAGCTGTATACGGTTTTTCAACTCCATTAATATGATTTGCAACAGTCTTGGCTTGCTCTGTCGCGTTCGGAACCGATTCCAATCGTAGTTTCGATCCATAAATTGGGTTAAAATGCCAAGTTACATCTCCCGCCGCATAAATATCAGGGTCAGAGCTCTGACAAAACTCATTCACTTCAATGCCGTTACTCGTAGTTAGCCCCGCGTCTGCGGCAAGTTCCAAATTGGGTATTACCCCAATCCCAATTACCACAAAATCAGCTAAGAACTCTTGTCCACAAACTGTTTGGACCTTTAATTCTGTTCCGTCCTCATGAATTGCCGAGGCCATCACACCCTCAATAATTCTGACACCTTCTTCAATGTGGATACGCTTATAGAAAGTAGAGAGTTCAGGTGCCGTCACGCGTTGAAGAATTCGAGGCATTGCTTCGATGATTATTACTTCCAAACCTTGTTTTCTTAATGAAGCTGCGGTCTCTAACCCGATATAGCCCCCCCCAATTATTACCGCTTTCTTTGAATCAGAAATTTTCGCCTTAATTCCTAATACATCTTCGCTATTGCGCAGATAAAAAACATTTTCTAATTTTTCTCCAGGTATTTTCAAATGCCGAACACGCGCTCCTGTTGTCAAAATCAACTTATCATAAGGAAGGGTTTCACCATTGTCAGTCAGAACCGTTTTTGTTGCCCTCTCTATCGCCTCAACCCGAGTACTCAGCTTTAATTTGACGTTGGCTTTTGCGTACACGGACTGAGGGCGAATTAGTATGTCTTCTATTGTTTTATTTCCTGAAAGAAATTCTTTTGAAAGTGGAGGGTGATGATAGGGAACATGCTCCTCATCGCCTATCATTGTAATGTTTCCAACAAACCCACCTTGACGTAAACTGATACTCACTTGGGATGCAGCATGCGAGGCCCCAACAATGATAATATTTTCTGATTGTGTTTCACTAGACATAAGAACTCGATTTAGAAAAGGGATGAATATTTATTTGTGTAATTGACGGAATAAACTCACACTACTTAAGTGTATTAAGTTGAATGAGAGAGAGAATTGTTTCAGTCAAAATAGCTTGTTTTTGTTCACGCGGAAAAGTAGCAAATTTGTAGTTTTTGAGTTTAGTCGTGACGGGTTGCATTGTTAAATAACCGATAATTACTGAAAAGATAAAGATTGGTAAAACACTTTCTCCTCCATTGGGTTTACACTCATTAAGGAGGTTTCTAAGCTCATCGAATACTTTTTGAAGCGACATTTCAACTAAGAACGTTTGGTTTTCTTCCCAGCCTTCAATGAGCCCACGTTGGAGTATTTTTAAATATAATGGATCATCTTGAAGATGAAAGATAAGGCGCCCCACAAAATTTCGGAGATTTTCTTCGGGAGTATCTGCTGATTTAAGGGCCTTCATTAGGCTTAATGTATGGGTGCTATATACACTTGTCTCAACAGCTCGATAAAGCCCCTCTTTATTGCCAAAATGATGATAAATTGAAGGTAAGGTTATACCTGCCGCTTTCGCAATTTGTCTCATTGCAACCCCTTCATAGCCATATTGTGCAAAGAGTTGTGTAGAGACCGCCAAAATTTTTATTTGCGCCTCTCCTGATTTACCCGTTTTCTTCACCGTTACACTCCTGTAAAATACGTCCACGTGACCTTTTCTATTTTGTTCCGCCCTACGGAGAATCATTTATACCGCATATTTTCATAAACAACCAAACAACAAAAAGGGAAAGAGCAACCGTAGCTCCGCTTGAAAAGTACATCATCACCCGTGAAAAATTTTCGGTTTCAGTACCCAACACGTTGTACATTGGCCACCCAGCGGCCGAATGCCCCATAAATGCGCCCATCGGTAAAATCCAGATAACCATAGCTTGTTTCCATCCTCTAAGATCAGGAAACAATTTATATACCAGTATGAATGGAACCAAAACTGCGGCGGTATTTGCAAATATCCACCAAATCGGCATATATCCAATTATCCAAGGTTGATATCCATAATAGATCCATACTCCAAAATACAATGGAATTTGCTCGACCGTTGCAGCCCCTAACACGATAACTGCGAATAGTTTCCAGACATATGATTGAGTCAAAGTTTGATTTACGAATTTTGAATAACACAATAGAGGCGTTCCAGCAAAATACCAAATATACCCGATCAATACTGCCCAGGGTACATGGTGCCCATTTGTCGTAACAACGTTGAATTGTCCGATTTGAGGATGAACAGCGTTGCCTAAAAGATCAACTATAGGCTCAAGAAAAATTGTTAGGCAGGCCCCTAGTACAAGACAAATGGGTAATACAGATTTGTGTTTTTTTGAAAGATACAATGCATAGGCTACAAAAATTACCGCCCCAATTCCGTAAATCACAGTTGTGACAAGTTGAGGCATCTCAGGCATGGGTAGATCTAACGGGGTACGTGTATAATCAAAATTATTTTCCAAAATAAGTCTCACAGAAATTATTATTACAAGCATAATTGACAACTTAACGAACGTTATATAACAATAGTAAAAATTAAGCAATATCCCCATAAGAAAATTGTCGAAAAATTACTGGCGTTTGGGGTTAGGGAAATGAGATTACAATGAATACATCTACAACTAAGCAAAAAGATATTGATGTAATCGTCGCTGGGGCGGGACATAATGGTCTTGTTGGGGCATGTTATTTAGCCAAATCCGGGCTTAATGTTTTAGTATTAGAGGCCCACTCGAGTGTTGGCGGGATGACGGTTACAAGCCCAATGACCCCGGAAGCTCCTGACCATATGATTAATGAGGCCTCCATTCATGCCTCACTTTTTAGAATGTCGCCAATTGAAGCTGAACTCGAACTTGCTACAAAGTTTGGTTTGCGACAGCGCTTGATTGATCCATGCCACATTCAACTTGCCGCAGATAAAGAATCGTCCATTGGACTCTGGAATGATGCCAATAAGACCGCCAAGGAAATCGAACACTTCTCGCCTAAAGATGCGAAAGCCTGGCTTGAGCTTTCCGAGCTTGCAGATGCTGCACTTACAATGGGTAAACCTATGGCAATGACTGGCGCGGTCAAACCCTCAAAGCGCGCACTTATGTCGGCTGCGATTAAAACTTTGCCGCGATTAAAATATATAAAGCCATTAATTGACTTGACCACGAGCTCCCAATCTGAAGCGCTGGAAACAATATTTGAAACTGATATCGTTCGTGCAGCTATATTTACAGCGCTTCCGTTTATGGACCCCCGCGAAGATAACAGCGCGTTTTCACTGATATACCTCGCGGCGTTGCAGAGCACAGGGGTTTCAATGTTCGAAGGCGGAACCGGCGCGTTACCAAAAGCGCTTGTGCGGTGCCTTGAACATCACGGCGGTGTCGTGCGCACCAACGCAAAAGTCGATAGCTTCGTTATGAAAGACGGGGCGGTTCTAGGTGTTCGTTTGGAGAACGGCGAAGAAATAATGGCTCCTAAGGGCGTGATGACAGCCTACAGTCCCAAAGCGGTTCTCAACCACACACTGCCAAAAGGAAACCTTACCAATAAAATGCAGAAACGCGCGGAAAATATTCCGACGACCCGCCGAGGCATCGCCGATTATAAACTGAATATAGCCCTGAAAGGCCGCATTAACCCGACTAAAGCACAAAAATGGCGGGACAATAAAGGCTGGGACGCAGACTTGCGTGTTCCGACGATTCAATGGGTGACATACAAAGACGGTATCAAGGCATACCGAGATTGCCAATTGAATAAGATACCTCAATCCATCCCGGGGCTTGCGCAATTAACCACCGGGTTTGATCCGACAATGGCCCCAGATGGATGCGATACATTCTGGTTCTGGTCCGGAGTCACACCTGTAACGCCAGACGTAGGATGGGATGTTGCCCTGAAAGAAATTACAAATACTGTCATCAAAGAATCTGCAGAAATATATGACGGTATTGAATCTCTGGAGATCGCACGGCGTCCGCTTGGCGCTCCTCAAATCGAAAAGCGGTTCCACGCAATAGACGGAAGTGTATATCACGTAGAGCCATACGTTACGCGTTTTGGGCCGGGTCGACCTGCAAAAGGGTTCGCAGGCTATGAAACGCCTATACCGGGATTATTTTTAAGCGGTTCGGGAACTCACCCCAGCGCGGGAATATGCGGCTTGCCCGGCCGGAACGCGGCGCAAAAAATGATAAAAGTCATAAAGAAAAAACGGTAAACCATAGATATTTCACTCAAACCACAAACTAAAATTAAGGGGACTTAAATGAGCTTTTTAGAAAAACTACTTGAACCGGTCCAGGGGGTTATGCTCCCGGTTCCGGCTGACTTGGCAGCACCAGAATTGGTGGCCTTACTTTTCACTGTTTGGGCAGCGGCTTTTGGGATCGCGGTATTTCCTTGGGCTATTTATAGGTGGCTTAAAAAGAAAGATGACATCCCGTTGTGGATGTGTGTTGGCGGGTTGCTTTGTTCAATCATCGAACCCATGTTGGATCATATTGGTCACTTATGGTATCCAACTAATTTACCAGGCCCTGCCTTTACAGGATTTGAACTCAACATTCCATGGTTGATACCTCCGTGTTACGTTTTCTTTATCTCTATGACTGGCTATTGGGCATATACGAGAATGAAAGACGGCCTAGATATAAAAGGGCTTTTTCTCGTTTGGTTGTTAATTTCGATGACTGATCTTATCCTTGAAATGCCAGGAACTGCGATGGGTGCTTATACTTATTATGGTGATGCCTCCTTTAAAATATTTGGTTTCCCAATAGCGTGGGGTTGGCTAAATGGCACTTCTATGTTGGCAGTTGGAGCCCTCCTATGGCTTGTAGAGCCGCATCTTAGAGGCAAAAAACGTGCTTACTTGGCATTGGTTTCTGTTTCCGCGATGGGTGCAAGTTATGGTGTAACGGCATGGCCCTATTTCATGTCGCTAAATTGGGATGGACTACCATGGATTAGCACTCGACTCCTCACAGTAGCTTCTCTTGTTCTATGTCTCATTCTTGTTCGATTCATTGCTGCCGCCGTAGCAAAAAATGGAAATGTGTCGATCAAAAACCGTGTTGGTGCAGGATAGCTGCACCCAAATATCCCTAACTTCCCCCAGCTAAAAATATATATTTAACTGGGGGCTTTTTTCTTTAAGATCAGAGGCTCTGTTGTATGCTTGCAAATAGTTCAATTGACAACGCTGCTTCCCAAGCCAAAACAATGTTTGGTGAGGAGTTGATTTGGCTTTTTATCTTTGGTGATTTGTGTACTTTTACACTCTTTTTCTTTATTTTCGGCCATGCCCGCACAAATAATTCTGTTTTATACCATGCGTCACAGGCTAAGCTTAATGTGCATTTTGGATCCATCAATACACTATTGCTACTTTCGAGTTCTTGGTTTGTTGTTCGTGCGGCATCCGCAGCGCGCAAAGGTCTAATACAAAAATGTACGAGGGCCCTAGCTGGTGCTTTTATACTTGGTGCGGGGTTCGCAGTCTTTAAAATCATAGAATATATCGACAAAGCCAACGCAGGAATTAGTTTTTCAACAAATGATTTTTTCTTATTCTATTACTTACTTACAGGGCTTCATTTCATCCACCTTTTGACCGGACTGTCACTCATTGCATATTTTATATATAATTTTCGAGCGAATGGAATCACCCGCCAAAACCACGCAACGTTCGAAAGCGGGGCCATTTTTTGGCACATGGTTGACCTCCTGTGGATTGTAATTTTCCCATTGCTGTACCTATTACCATGAGCCAGTTTCCATGATTTCAATTCTTAAACATAAAGTAACAATAGTGTGGCTGGCCCTCATGTTTCTCACGTGTTTGTCCTGGGCGTTAGGGGCAAACCATAGCATTGTTTCTGATACCATTCGGGTGGAAGTTTTTATTTTACTAGGGCTTGCATTTTTTAAAATTAGGCTTGTGATGTTCTATTTTATGGAAGTCAAAAAAGGTCCACGAGTTCTGAAATTATCATGTGACGCATGGATTATCTTTACATTTGTCGGCCTTATCTACGTACTGAACGGAGCTTCATAATGAATGAATACCCTATAGATCAAATCCCCGACGAGAAATGGTGGAGCGAAAATTTTGCAGTAGCTTTTTGTGATGCCAAGTCGAACATCACAGTTTTTCATAGTACCGGAAGATGGCATAGCGATCCTACCCTTTGGAGAGAATTTACTATGATCAAAGTCCCGGATCACCCCCCTCTATTCTATCGTGGGTATGGGCGCGGTGCGACCCCTCATGGACCAGGTGGAGGTGTCTCTCAATATACTATTACAAAGCCGGAAAAAGAAGGCCATCTGACGTTCCGTGGGCCTGTATGGGAACGATGCGAAGACAATCGATTTCTTTTGGAAGAACCTCCTGTAGATGTCTGCGAAATAGATGTGACATTTACGGGGGTAGCTCCTCTCTGGGATATGAAAGGGAGTTCAGTTGAAGCAGCAACACAAATTGGTTCTTTACATACAGAGCAAATAGGATGTGGGTCTGGAAGTGTAAAATATAAAGGCAAAACCTACGTGCTAGATAACAGCTATGCTATTCGCGATCATAGTCGTGGGGTTCGAGATATGACCCACTTTGGCGCACATGCATGGCTAAACGGGCGCTTCTCAAGCGGACGCTCTTTTCATGTTTATGCCGCACGGGCTCAAGGGCAAGCTGTTGGCGAACTTGGTATGTCCAACGCGGTTATTTTCGAAGGCCAAAAACAATATGATGCAAAAGTTCTAGCCGTGGAACTCCTTACATCCACAGATATTAGCCAAAGCTCACACACGCTCTCATTAGAAAGTGATTTGGGTATTATGAATATTAAAATTACTAAGCCGATTGATAGTTTCCCTTACTTTATGGTTATGCCATTCGATACCACTGTTAACCCCGTCAAAAGTAAAAACTGCGCCACAATGATTGACGAAGCCGTCCATATGGAATGGGAAGGCTTGGAGGGTGTTGGTTGGTCCGAACGAGGAATTGCAGAGCATCCATTATAAAAAACCCAAAAGAGGCATCCAATGACCACAAAATTATCAATAGCTCAAGAATTAACCAAATATCTTGAGACCGTACAGAAAACCGTTGCAGATACTCTACGGCCGGCTTTAACCGATGACACAAGCAAACGTCAGGCAGATGCTGTTTTATTAATCTTGGGTCGTGTGATCCAAAGATTAGGGCCTGACGGCGCGCGAGTAGCACTCAAACATTTGCCCGAGATAGATAGTCTAGGACAGGATTTCGATCAAAAAAGTTCGACAGCCATGGGTAGCTCATCTCAATCCGGCCCTAGAGCAGCTTTGGAACAAGCAATGGATGCACTTCAGACAAAGTTTAGTTCACAATCTGGGATCACTAACTCTCAATTTTTGTCAGAGGGAGGCTCCGAAGAGTCTGATTGGTTTAGGCGTTCGTGTAAAGCTGTCTTGCATCTTTGGGACGAAATTGAGGATGGCATCCCTGCTACCGAAAAGAATAACATACTGGAGAAACCAGTAAATGATTCTGATGAAACCCGCCAAAAGCTGGAGTTATATTTACGGACTTTACATCCCTCCCTACCCGAAGGCCTGATTAAGGAATTCAAGTTGTATTATGGAGGTTATGTAAAGCAAATGGCTAAACTTACCCTAGTTGAAAATACAATCTTTCCTACCACCATTGTATTGCGCCGAGACATGGCAATGGCGATGACACAGACTCGGACATTTGACGAATTTTCTATCGTTAAACGTGTATACGATTTGGGTCTCCCAGTTCCCAAGCCCCTTCTTGCAGAAGATGACACGAGCGTTCTTGGTGGAACGTTTATGCTTATGGAAGAAATACCTAATGCCGAACCTGCGGGATCGTACTTTGAGAAAGAACGGGCCGTCGAACCTGTCGTTATTGGCCCTACATTTGGACTGGAAGTCGCAAAGATGATGGCGACCCTCCATAAGAAAACTGCTGTTGCATCGCCGGACTTAGAAAAGACTAAAAGCAATCGGGAACAACTACTCTCTCAACTTTCACAAATGAAAATCGATTGGGAATCTATGGATAAACCTCCGATGTCTTTATCTGTGGATCTAGCACTGCACATATTATTAGAACGTCCATTACCGCTTGAGCGCCCGCACTGTTTGGTTCACGCTGACTGCGGAATGCATAATTTTTTGGTTAGAGACAAAAAACTCGCCGCAGTTATAGATTGGGAACTTTCCCATATGGGAGACCCCGCAGAAGACCTTGCAATGATCCGAATGATGGTTGCTGGAGATGTAATTGATTGGGACGATTATGTAACTGCTTATCTAAAGCATGGTGGAGATCCGCAGGCTTGTGATCCAGATGCGATTGCCTATTACAGCATTCTACTATTCACTCAACATACCATAGGTGCATCGCGTCTACGTGCGCCTTATTTTGCGGGTCAAAGTGACAACGCTGTTTCCGCAAGCGTTCTCACTTATTCATTAGAGCGCCTAATGCAATACCAATCAAAAGCCATAAATTTAGCAATGGAACTTAACACCTAATTATTGGAGAATTACTATGTCAAATGAGAAACCTTTTTTTATGATCGAGAATCGAGGCTTTGGAGAATTTAGCGAAGCGGATGATTTATTACACCCTGAACAAAATGCACGTGCATCTGGCGATTCAGTGACAGAAACCCAATATTTTGGCTTTAGTGTTCCAGAGCATAATATTCATGCACTATGTTATTTGTGGCATCATCCAAATCTAGGTACCTTAACAGGTGGAGTATGGGTGTGGCAGGGAATTAAACGGGGTGCGGTTTTCGCTGAAATGTTGGATATGCGTACATTTATGAACGATTCAGCTATCAAAGATGATTTACATCATTTCACACTTGAAAACAGTTACTCGGTTAAAATTCTGGAGCCTTTAAAACGTTTTCATATGACTTATAATGATAAGGCCAGAAATAATTCATTCGACCTTATTCAAGAAGCGGTATCTCCAATTGTAATGTTTGCGGATGGGAACCACTTTGAACAGGCGATGAAAGTTACCGGAAAATTGGTGCTACGCGGTCAAGAATATGATGTTGACTGCTATAGTGTGCGGGATCGCTCATGGGGGAAACCTCGCCCCGAAGACATTATGCCAGTACCGCCAATGTCTTGGGTTACTACGGTATTTAATGATAATTTTTCAATAAACTGTAATTGTACAGATCAAGCTTCTGGTAACCCCGAATTAGCAGGGTCGCCATTTGACGTACCCGAAGAAAAGTCATTGCATGGGGGCTGGGTTTACAAGGATGGGCAAGTTAGCAGAGTTGTAAAGGCAAAGAAAAGCGTTGTCCGAGACCCTGAAAGCTATATCCCTCTGGGTGTAGAACTAGATGTTGTTGACGAACTCGGGCGAGAATTTCATTTAAGCGGTAAACTTATTTCGTCGTGTCCATGGGAAACTTGGAGTAACGTTAATATGAATATGAGTTTGATGCGCTGGGAATGTGACGGCCATGTTACCTATGGCGATTGCCAAGAAGCAATGTGGGGTGATTACTTAAACTACATGGCATCCCTTAAATAGATGCAAAGCCAATAAATTATGACTTTGTAGAAAGCGTCAAGTTTGTTTAATCAGACTTGACGCTTTCCACTCTATATTATCCTTGTTAAGATTGGCGCGCAGACTTTGCATTGTCCATTGCCGATCCCATAAAGGATTGTGTAAAGCCAAGTTCAACCATGATATAACGTAAATCCTGATTTCGTCCGGTTTGTAAATTATAAGTGCCTCTATTTCCTGCGAGGTTCGTACGTAAAGCTGTGTAAACTACTCCAAATTTCATAGCTTGTTCGCAAATGTCCTGTTTACCGCCGTGGGCTTGATAGTGGGAAATAAATTTATCCCAATCAATATGGTTTTCAATATTAGGCTTTATGTAAGCTAAATCTTGCTCTGGACCGGCGAAATCGGCACATTCCCAATCCAATATTATAGTAATTTTTCCATTGTCGGCCAACACGTTATGAACATTGTAGTCGCCATGTACCAGTACAGGTTTATTATTACTTTCGGGAATGTTGTTTTGTAACCAATGTAACAACCAGATAATATAGGGAGAATCTAAATGATGAGCTTCCGAAATATATTTTTCCCAAGCCTCTAGGTTATAACTATATGCATCTGCGACAGTACCATTTAGTATTCTCGGGTCGTTATGTTTCTCAATATGTTCCGCAAATTGTTCCAATGGGAGCGAATGTAATTTCCCCAACCATTCTGCAAGCTCTAAATAGAGGCTTTCAGGTAAATCCCCCTCTACTCCAGCCAAGAAACTTCCGGGAGTGCATCCTTTCGCTCTATCCATTGTATAGAAACTACCGTCAACGTTTTCCCAACACTCGCAGAAATCTATGGGTTTTGGTGCCATAAAATTGTTTTTAGCAAGAACATTCAATAGACTATACTCATTTGCCAAGTTACATCCCCCATGACTCATAATTGGTGTAGGGTCGGTCTTACGGATAACTAGGTCCTTCGACTTACCCGTTATATCATCATATTGGCAAAGATATGTTTGTTTACCAAAACCCCCTGGTAGAGGCTCAAAATTTGTAACACTGATTTTGTGGCCTTTATTAGTTTCTAAGCTATTTAGGTAACCCTCCAAGGTTTCCATTGTTAAAGGGCTTCCCTCAGAAGGTATAGTTGAGAGTTTCGGAGCAACAATCTTAGAGTTCTCTACATAGTATGATAACTCCCACTCAGCCGCCTTAAGAAGTAGTTTTGAAGTTTCGGTGCCAGAAGCAGACGACTGGTTCAGTAAGGTACAAGTTTCTGCAAGCACGTGAGTGAGTACTCCATGAGATTCAACTAATTCCGCGAAAGAATCTTGCGGCTTCGGGTCAACTCCCTGTAATAACACCGGCTCTGATAAATGTGAGGACAGTTCTTGAAGCAACTGGATACCAGAACGAATATTCTCTAGTAATATTCCAGCGGTGCCATGTTCTCGCTTCAGAAGCTCATTCAAGGTGACACTCATCATTTCAGCCGCTGATTTAGCACCAACTGTACTTAATTCGGGGATAATAGTTTCAGTGAGCGTCTTCAATAATAGCGAGTGATAACGGTCGGTTGTATTAATTTTCATTAGAACATCTTTCTTTTTAAATGTTGGCCACCTTTTTGATCGGTAGGGACAATACAAATCAGTTTGTCATGTTTACCTACTCTAGAAGCACTAGAATGGCATATGTTTTAAAAAAACAGGGTGTTTAATTCGTATTTTTTAAAATTATTTGACAAAGATAATATTTGTTAGTAACACTTGTTATTCTAAAGTATCAACCTAATTAATTCTAAATAATCAACAAGGGGATCCAAGACCATGAAATTGATATCCAAAACTCAGATAACATTAGCTTTACTAGGCAGCACTGCTCTAATGTCTCAGGTGGCAATTGCAGCAGAACTAGATGAAATAGTTGTCACAGCCACTAAAAGAAGCGTCAATATACAGTCTGTACCAATTAGTGTGACTGCTATTACAAGCGAACAACTCGATGATTTCGAAATTAGCGCCATTAAAGATTTGGCAGTTTTAACCCCTGGGTTACAAATGGCACAGCGGTCGTCTACCTGGACCCCTTATATTCGCGGGATTGGTACACAAGAAACCGCTGCAGGGACTGAAGCGGGCGTTTCTACTTATATTGATGGTGTTTATCTTTCAAGTCCCTGGGGAGCCTCTCTAGCTTTCAACAACATTGAGCGTGTCGAGGTTCTTAAAGGGCCTCAAGGTACGTTGTTTGGGCGTAATGCAACAGGTGGCTTAGTTCATATCATCACTCGAGACCCTCAACAAGAGACATTAGTAAAAGGTAAAGTTGGTTACGGTAACTATGATACAGCTATAGCGCAATTGTACGCAACTACGGGCCTAAGTGAGAATTTATCAGCTGACATCGCTATTAATTATCGAAAACAAAGCAAAGGCTTCGGTACAAATGTTACAACTGGTGAGCGGCTCGATGGTGACAAGGACTTTGGAATCAGAAGTAAATTCCTATTCGAAAAAGGAGACGTTCGGCTAACGCTTGCGGGTGATTATTCTAAACATGATTCCGCTCAAGGCGACAATAGAGCCCTACGCCCAGGATCAATTACCCCAATTATTCCAGGTGTTTTAGAATTCGGAGCCCTTCCCGGTTTCCAAGATGTTCAACTAGATACGAACCCTCTTTCACAGACCGAAAATTTTGGTGGATCATTGACTTTTGAGCTTGCACGCAACAACTTTGATTTCAAAAGTATCTCTGCATATAGAGAAGCACGTAACGACAGCCTTTTTGATAATGATGGCATTCCTATTCCTTTGGTTTCAGTTTTGGCTAATGTAGACGTTGATACGTTTACACAGGAAGTTCAATTAACTTCTAATTCGAACGAAAGGTTACATTGGATTGTAGGAGCGTTCTATATGAAGGATGATAACGGCTATTCTGAGCCTCGTGGTTTAAATATTTACGGTGGCGCCTTTGCTCCCGCTGGTATTGGTGGCCAAGGTCTAATTCATAGAGTTGCAACAAATTCTATTTCCGCTTATGGGGAACTGGCATACGATCTAAGTGACGCCACTACTTTGACTGGGGGACTTCGCTACACTCGGGATAAAAAGACCCTAAGCGGTGTTACAGATATTTACGCGGCTGATGAAAGCCTTATTGCAACCATCCCCACCCCAGAAGTAAGTGAAGTTTGGAGCGAACCAACTTGGCGGTTAGTGTTATCGCATGAGATTGACGATAACCGAATGGTTTATGCATCTTACAATCGGGGTTTTAGATCTGGAGCCTACAATACAGTGTCCATCACAGGTGTACCCGTTGATCCCGAAATTGCAGATGCATTTGAAGTCGGGTTTAAAAGTGACTTGCTTGACAATCGGTTGAGATTTAATACCGCCGCATATTACACTGATTATAGCGGTTTACAGATTGCAGTAACACGAGGCATCAATACTTTACTTCTAAATGCAGGTTCAGCAAAAATATATGGTTTAGAAGTCGAAGGCCAATTTGCTGCTACAGATGATTTGACATTAGTCTTCGGACTTAATCTGATGAACACTGAGTATAGCGAATTTGCAGCCCAAGTTGGGTGTACAGATCAAGTTGGTGGCATAACAATTGGAATTGTATGCGATCCTCAAGGGAACGAACTACAACGGGCTCCGGCTACAACCTTCAATCTTGGCTTCAACTACGAGAAAACTGTAAGTTTTGGTACTATTGGCGCCTCTGCAAATTATTATTTCTCAGATGAGTTTTTCTGGGAATTCGATAATCGCGTGAAAGAAGACTCTTATGGAGTTTTGAACGGTAGAATTTCTTGGCGTAATAAAAATGATAGCTATGGAATAAGTGCGTATGCTCGTAATCTTACTGATACAGAATATGCATCATTCTTCGTCGCACAAGCAAGTTTGAACGATCAATTTACTGCTGCTCCACCAAGAACTTATGGCATAGAACTTAACTTTAATTTTTAGCCTACAATACGGAGTTGGGTAGTAGTATAAATTGTACTATCCAACTCCCCCTCCATAATTTGATGGTAAATTAGGAGCCAAAAAGTGAGCGATACCGTACGCTTAATGCTTGCGACAATTATCACGATAGCCTAGTACAAATTTCATTAACAACATATCGGCACACCAATTTGAAAACTTCAACCGAAATTGATCAGAACATCTCAAAATTTCCTGCCACGCAAAGACGTAGCAGACGAAGTCGCGAAGAGCTAAATTTACAAATCTTAACGGCAGCAACAAGTTTATTTGCCTCAGGTGGATATAAGGGTGTAACTATTAGGGAAATTGCAAAAACAGCAAATGTTACCCTTCCTACAGTTTACCGCTTGTTTGAAAACAAACGAGATCTATATATTGAATGTTGTCGGAGGGAACTGAGCGCCGAACTACCTCAATTAAACAAAGTTCTGGAGAGCCACGACCGGCCAGAGGACATATTGTATATTTCAACAGAGGCATTATTTCACTGGTCCAATCAGGGCCTCCATAGAATTGTTATGCGAGCCATTATGGACGAGGATACCGACATGATCCGAAATGAAGCAATGCAATTGTTCAGCTCAGAATACATGAAAAACACTTTGAAAGCGGCACAAAAGCTTTGCAATGGCGACATTGAGGATGCTGAAATTCGAGTGATTTTTATTCATAGCTTGCTGTATGTAGCACCTTCTACATTCAAATTCTGGTCCGAGTTCAACCCAATCAAACCTAAATTATCTCAACATACAAAACTCCCCCTTCTCGTTGAAATTCTCTTAAGAGTCTTTCCAGAAATTAAATGGAGAGAAGTTGAATCTAGGTTACAAATAGCTAGATAATTACCCTCATTTACAAGCTTTAAGAAGAATTCTGCTCCTAACAGATTTTTCTGCCAAGTGTTTGTAATTTTTACCGCTAAGCTTCTTATCTAATTCTCATGTTGGATTCAAAATCGATTGAGCCCTAAATTTTGGAGATACATTATCAATGGTAAATTTATTAAGCCAAATTTTGTCCAGAAAGACCTACGTAAATATGATCTTTGGGCTTGGTCGTTTTTTGGCGGGGTTAGAGTCTAAAACACTTTCGATTAACCACAACAAATGGCATTATTTAGACTCCGGGGACCTGCATAAACCGGTTGTCGTCCTTCTACACGGTTTCGGAGCGGATAAATATACTTGGCTTCAATATGCTCCCCACATACGCAAAAAGTATCGCGTGATCATACCTGATTTACCAGGGTTTGGTGACTCAGGCAAAGACCCTACTCTCGATTACTCCCCGAGAGCACAAGCATCAAGGTTAGCTCTTCTATTTGAAGCGTTAAATTTGGATAGCATCCACCTAGCAGGCAACTCCATGGGCGGGCTAATAGCTATTCATTTCGCTTTAGGACACCCCGGAAAACTATCCTCTCTACATCTAATAAATGCTGCAGGAGTAGAATCAAAAAAAACCTCTATCCTTGAAACTGTAATAGATGAAAAAAGAAACCCTTTTCGCTATACAACTATCGCGGAATTTAATGAGCTCCTGAACTTGGCAACATACAAAACGCCGTGGATTCCGAAGCTTCTTAAAAAAGATATGGTTGAGAAAATGAAAAATAATGAGGAATTCTATAATGGAATTTTCTGGGAACTTGCAGATAGTGGCTATTTAGATAACGAGCTAAGCCGAATCAATACTCCAGTTTTAGTGTTATGGGGGAAACACGATCGGCTCGTGGACGTAAGTTGCGCCCAAACAATAAAAGAGCAAATCCCCAGTGCCGAGATCGTTATAAATGAATTCAATGGTCACATGCCTATGGTTGAATCCCCAAAAAAATCAGCCAAACACTATCTAAGATTTTTAGCAAAGATTTAGATGAATACTATTTTTCGACGATACCCATCGCAGTTTCGAGAACTGTTAGGGCCTCGCCAGTGTAAACAGCAATTTTTTGCATAGAAGGCAATGATTTACGGCATCCCGTGAACCCAATATTTAGTTCATCGACATAAGTAGACATAGTAATATTTAGAGCCTGACCATGGAATAAAACTGACGGCCCATATATTTGATCAATTTTAGCGCCATTAAAATAAAGACGCTTATTAGACCCGCGTATGTTTGAAATAACTAAATTTGCTGCCGGTGGTACATGTCCTGCTAAACCAAAAACAACCTGCGATAAATATGGTCCCATCATCAACATACTTAGAGGTTGAATTCCTTCGGGCGGAATGTTTTTGTTAAGTGTTTTTCCTGCCTCTGTCGATTTGTGAACTATCTCAAGGCGTTTCACAGGATCTTCAATATTTGTTCCTAGAGACACAAAAATAAACGCGAGGGCATTGCCCATTCCAGTATCGGATTTGCGACGGATATTTACTGGAACCTGCCCTATAAGAGATCGCACGGGAAGAGTTTCGTACTCTGTAATATAACGCCTAAGGGCTCCTCCACAAATAGAAAGAAAGACATCATTCAGAGAAACATCGGCCGCCTTCGCTATTTTTGTTAACCTTGCTAAGGCAAACCGTTGTGTCGCATATCGCCTAGATCCCGATATCCGTCCATTTAACATGGTTTTAGGTGCTTTAAACGGGGCGCCGACTTCCGGGTACAACCCACTATATGCTTTAGCCATATGTAATGAAGTTTGTTTTGAAAATTGTTTGGATTTTTTTAGTAAACTTTTGGATGCAGATAAAATAGACTTCCTTGGAACAAGGTCCTTTTCGTTTTTAGTCAAAGTTTTAGTTTCTGAAGGTTCTACAGAAGTTGGCTTGAATTCAGGTAAAACTTTTAAACCAACAGCCCAAGGTGGAAGCATGTTTCGTTTTCTAGCATTGGTCGAGAAAGTTCTCTGCATCAACCCCACAGATGCCATGCCGTCCATTTGACCGTGATGCAATTTCAAATAAATCGCAAAACGATTGTTTTCAAGCCCTTCAATAAGGTAACATTCCCAAAGTGGTTTACTTCGGTCCAATCTATGAGAGTGTAAACGTGAAATCAATTCTCCGAGCTCTTTCTCGCCACCAGGAGCCGGTAAAGCTGCATGCCGGAAATGATACTCCAAATCAATTTTGTTGTCGGGCAAAACCAGCCACTTGGGTCGAGGCTTAAGTGACAATTTATAATTAAAGGGAGGCTTTATATCATGGTCATAACTTCGCCAGCGAGCAACTAAATCGCTAACGTAATTTTTTGAAGCATTTTTTGGGCGTGATAAAATCAGTAAAGGGCCAAAATGAGATGGAGCATCCGATTTTTCAATAAAAAACCAGGCCGCATCCCCTATATCTATTGGCACTTTCAATATACTCAACTCTCTCCCAAACACAAACATCTCGTTTCAGAAATTCGTAATTTAATGAAATTTATTTATACACTAAAACCACTATTTTACAAGTTCTATTGGTTCAGGCTCATTTCATAACATATTGCTAATAAATCTACTCGTCGTGGATAAAGCCGTGGTCTCTGTGGTATATAATTTGTATTTTTCATGTAATTTCACTGTATTCTCTATCGACTTTTCAGTATCAACATTTTATCATATGATTATGGTTAGACCCGCCTTTTCAGAGCAAGAAAATGATGCAATCCGTCGTACATTAGTTGATGGGGCGCTTGAGTTGTTCAGACAAGTTGAGCCGGAAGAACTTAGCCTTCGTAAACTAGCGGATCATCTTAGGATGAGCCATACTAAAATGTATCGTTATTTCGATAATAAAAACTCCCTACTGGCAGCCGTAAAAATACGTAGCCTGGAAACGCTCCACCAATTTCTGTCTGAAAACGATCCCGTTGAAGCCGATCCGGTAACCCGCTTACACGCTGCGAGTAGCGCTTTGTTTAATTTTTGCACTGAACACCGTAAAGAATACTTGTTCCTATTTTCTGAAGCTAATACTGCTGACGAAATTGCGGAATTGATTCAACTAAGACATAAGGTGTTTAATTATATCGTCGAAATTGCCAAAATTGCCCATACTGAAGGCTATACAACTCTGGATGGGCGGACCCTTGCTCATTTATCATGGGCAACCTTGCATGGCCTTTTCCTATTGAATTTTGGTGGCCAACTTATGGAAGGCCGGACTTTCGAAGAATTGTTAGAAAGTGCCGCCGAACACCTTTTCGGGAAAATTGCTACATAAATTTTTTGGCAAATTTTAATAGCCGGTCTGTCGAACGATTGTATGGTGGCTGTAACATTGCTGTGTTGGCAAAACGGCTCTGTAAAAAAACAGGTTTCATTTGGGAAAATGTTTCAAACCCAGATTCTCCATGATACACACCATTCCCGCTTTTTCCTACACCTCCGAAAGGTAGGTTTTCCTGAACAACATGCCAGTTAGTGTCGTTCACTGTAACCCCGCCAGATACCGTTTCACCGAGGACCTTATTGCGAACATCTAGGCTTGCCCCAAACCAATAAAGTGCCAACGGCCTATCACCTTCATTAACATATTCAATTGCTTCAGATGGAGTATCGATGCCGATAACCGGTAGGATAGGTCCAAATATTTCTTCCCGCATTACATCTGAATCACGTGGTGGGTTGACAACGATAGTGAATGGAAGTTTTCGGTTTGCACGAAGTTTCTCAACATTCCCTATTTGTATGATTTTTATTCCCCTCTCCTTCGCGTCGAAAATCATGGACTCCAATCGACTATAATGCCTATCTGATATTATTGAAGAATAGTCACTTGTCCTATCTATATCAGGGTACATTTTGTTTACGGCAGCCTTTAATGCATTTACGGTATCGTTTAATTTTGAATGAGGCGTTAGGACATAGTCCGGAGCAACGCACGTTTGTCCCGCATTAAAGGCTTTTCCGAAGGCGATAGATTGCGTGGCCTTTTCAATATGAGCACTATTGTCAATTATTGCTGGGGATTTCCCCCCGAGCTCTAAGGTCACAGGGGTTAAGTTCTTTACGGCCGCTTCTGCAACCTTCTGACCCACTGCTGTCGATCCTGTAAAAAGCAGATGATCAAATGGTATTTGTGCGAATGCCGCACCAATATCGGCACCACCGATAATGACAGCCACTTCCGTTTCATCAAATATCTCAGAGAATATTTTTTTAAGAGCGACGCTTGTATGAGGAGTAAGCTCGCTTGGTTTTAACAACACGCGGTTGCCGGCAGCTAAAGCTGAGGCAAGGGGTGACACTGCCAAATATATAGGATAATTCCATGGTGAAATAATCCCGACGACCCCTAATGGCTGTGGACATATCCGGCTGCGCCCAGGACGCATAAATATTGGCGTGCTCACAGTGCGGGTTTTCATCCATTTTTTTACATTTTTTCGGGCCAAACGCACAGAAGACAAACTCGCAACTATTTCTCCAAACATAGATTCAATTCGAGATCGAGAGCCAAAGTCAGCATTCACCGCATCAATTAACAGGGCCTCATTGTCTTCGATTGCAGAAATTAACTTGTCGAGCCGCTTGATTCGTATTTCCCCGGCAACAATCCGATCTTGCGCATATGAATGTTTTTGCGCTTGAAAGGATTTTTCGAGTTCAATTATCGTAGTTATTCTGGTCATTTGTTATTCGGTCGCAAAGGAACCGCCTTCTTCAGCTAATTTGATGAGAAGCGCAGCTGGCTTAAAGTGATCACCAAATCTTTTTTCCAAATCCAGTAGCGTGTTAACTACTTTTTTTAGACCTATTTGATCGGCCCAAAACATAGGGCCTCCTAAGTATTTTGGCCATCCATATCCCGTCACCCAGACAGTGTCGATATCGGACGCACAAGCTGCTATACCCTCTTCCAAAATCTTCGCGCCTTCATTGACCATAGCAAAAAGAGTACGATCATGAATTTCATGATCAGATATATCTCGTCGAACAATATTATGTTTTTTGGCAAAATCAATTATGACGGTTTCTGCAATTTTGGAAGGGGTACGGGTACGCTGATCATCATAGTCATAAAACCCACCGTTGGTTTTTTGTCCGTGCCGCCCCATCTCATTTAGAATTTCTCGTACAGTTCGTGATGAAGTGTCATTTTTGTTCCAACCTACATCAAGGCCAACGAGATCTCTCATTTGGAAAGGCCCCATGGGAAACCCAAAATCATAAAGGACTTTATCAACATTCCAAGGTGACGCGCCCTCTAAAATCAATTTTTCCGCTTC
This sequence comes from Robiginitomaculum sp., assembly GCA_002733905.1. GTDB lineage: Bacteria > Pseudomonadota > Alphaproteobacteria > Caulobacterales > Maricaulaceae > Robiginitomaculum_A. The sequence continues at coordinate 203,153 of NVXK01000001.1, forward strand.
GCCTTGTCGAGCCTGTAAAATACGGTTACCTACAAAACCCCAACCATTCCCTACCACAACACCAACTTTATCAATGCGTTTGGCCAGTGAAGCGGCGGTTGCCAAGCACAAATCATTCGTTTTTGATGCCTTAACAATTTCGAGTAAACGCATGATATTCGCTGGCGAGAAAAAATGCAGGCCGATAACATATTCGGGGCGGTTTGTAACTGCGGCGATTTCGTCTACATTCAAGTATGACGTGTTTGTGGCCAAAATAGCGCCGGGTTTTGCAATACCGTCTAATTGAGTAAAAATACTTTTCTTTATCTCCAAGTTCTCGAATACCGCTTCAATAACAAGATCACAATCAGCCATGTCTGATAGCTCGATTGTCCCTGATAACAACGCCATGCGATCGTCGATTTGTCTCTCTGTGATTTTTCCACGGCGCAAACTATTCTCATAGTTTTTCCTGATCGTGACGCGGCCTCTTTCTAAGGCCGTCTGAGACATATCCATTATAACGACGGGTAATCCTATGTTCAAAAAATTCATCGCTATGCCGCCGCCCATTGTACCCGCACCAATCACGCCTACTTTCAAAATGGATGCAACGTGGTTATCAGATGAGGTTTTAGGAATTTTACCGGATTTACGTTCAGCAAAAAATACATGGCGCAGAGCTGCAGTTTGCGGCCCAGCTAACAACTCGTCTAGCAAATTGCGTTCCAAAGCCATTCCCTCGTCAAAAGGTAAGGATACAGCAGCCTCAATAGCTCTGATGATATATTCTGGGGCTAAAAACCCTCTAAATTTACGGGCATTTTCTGTCCGGAATTTATCAAATATTTCAGAGTAGTTTTTATCGGATGAAACTTTATCAGTGAGTTCTCTAATCTTTTTCAATGGAGAATTGTTGGCAACGATTCCTTGTGCATATTTAACTGCCTCCTCAAGTAGGCCGTTTGGATCAACCAATTTATCAACCAAACCCATCTTTAGAGCTGTGCTGGCCGAAATTTTCTTTCCGCTCGTAATAAACTCCAATGCTTTTTGCACCCCCACAAGCCGTGGTAGCCGCTGTGTGCCTCCTGCTCCAGGCAAAATACCGAGATTGACTTCTGGTAAGCCACAATGTGCGTTATGTGCCGCGATCCTATAATGTGCGGCCATTGCAAGCTCCAATCCCCCGCCGAGCGCCATGCCGTGTATTGCGACGATTATGGGTTTTTCTGAATTTTCTATAACAGATAAAACGTCCGGTAAGCTTGGCGGAATACGGGGCTTGCCAAATTCATTAATGTCAGCACCCACAGAAAAAGTACGGCCTTGGCACGAGATCACAATAGCTTTCACATCCTCTATCTCTAGTACATGATGGATGGCTTCAAATATTCCCTTACGAACCTTTGCACCCAGGGCGTTCACCGGAGGCGCATTAATCTCAACAATCGCAATACCATTTGTGTTTGTGATTTTAACAGTGTCATTTATAGTTTTCATTTTGAATGTTCTCTATTTTTAACGGACTTTACTGAGATAAAATTTGCACGTCTCTTATTCATATAAGCATCAAAACCCTCTTCAAATTCCATACCCGTCAACCCTTGAATTTGATCCAGCTGCTCTTCAAAAAGATCTTCTTCAAATGAGACCAATCGCCTTAAACGATCCTTTACCATACCTACCGCTAGTATTGGTAACTCCGTGAGTTTCTCAGCTGTCATAATTGCGGTCCCCATTACATCATTATTGGATGCAAAAATATCTGCTAGGCCAATATCAATGGCACGATCTCCTGAAATTGTTTGGTTTTCCAATATCATTCGTCGTGCTTTTGGTAAGCCAACTCGTAATGGTAATGAACGCATCATTCCCCAATCAGGCACAAGTCCTAGTTTTAAAAATGGCACCATTATTTTTGTTTTAGAATCAACAATTATATAATCCCCTAAAAGGGACAACCCAACCGCTCCTCCCGCACAAATTCCTTCCGCCGCAGTTACAATAGGAATGTTTGCACCAGCAACTAGTCTACAGAGTTCATGAATATGCCCCATCCGATCATTAGCTTGGCATTTGGTTAAATTTTGCATTGAGGGTACATCCCCGCCAGCCGACAGGTTACCTCCAACACCTCCAAATACTATCGCACGATTGTCAGAGTTATTGAGAATGTCTGGAAGAGCTTCCAACATTGCTTCTCGGATTTCATAATTTAGCGCATTCAGTTTTTTGGGCCTATCAATGCGAATACGGCAAACATGCTTGGCTGGAGTATCTATCAAGATTGTTCCCATTACTTTACCTCGATCTTGTGGTTTGAAACTTTAGACGTCAAATGTGAAATCAAGAAATCAGAAATTTTTGCCAGAGCCTGATCTGCCTCTGGTAAAATATCAGGAAACTGCTGAAACACATGGATCATGCCGTCCCAAACCTGACAATCAACCTCAATACCAGCCAATTCTAATTTCTGGGCAAAATCCCGCGCATCATCCAAAACGGTTTCTCTATCGCCCACTTGTATGAGTGTAGGTGGAAACTCGTTCAAATCAGCGTTTAGTGGGGACGCCAAGGGATCTTTCGGGTCATGTCCCGCCAAGTATATCTCAGCCATCCGCAAAATCATGCCTCGTTGATGAATAGGGTCGAGTTTTGATCTAGTTTCGTAGCTTTTACCGCGCGCTTCAAGATCTGTCCAAGGCGACATCAATGCAAGCATAGCAGGATAAGGAAGGCCCTTATCAGTTAACATAAGAACAGTGGATATAGCAAGATTCGCCCCTGCAGAATCTCCTATAAAAGCTATATTTTTTGCCTTTACTCCCTGCCTCAAAAGAGATTTATATACTTTAACACATTCCATAACTGGTGTTGGAAAACTATGTTCTGGAGCGCGACTGTAAGCAATGGCCAACCCTATTATTTTGCTTTTGGCACTGATCCTCGAAACCATCTCATAGTGTGAGCGTATCGAACCGACTTGATAACCGCCTCCATGTAAATAAATAAAGATGCGGTCTCTGGGAAGATTGACATCTCCAATCCAAGCAACCCTGACCCCTTCAATTTCAGTGTAATCGGCCGACAAATAATCGTCATTTTTACTAAACAGGGCATCCCATCCATCGCGCATTTGTTTAGCCGTAGTTGTACGGCCCCAACTTTTGTAAACTGACAAAACTTGTTCTATCACCTCGTCTGTTGGCGTTCTCATCTTTAACACCCCATCCCGCCTGAAACACCGATTGTTTCACCTGTTATAAACCCGGCTTCATTTGAAGCCAGATACACGACGAGACTTGCCACTTCTTCAGGCGTACCAAGACGCCCCATTAACGTTGCGTCTTTCATCGCTGCTTCCAGTTTATCACCACCATGGTTTACCAGTGCAGTTTCTAATAATGGAGTAAGAACCGGCCCCGGACAAATCGAATTGGCCGTGATGCCAAATCGTGCATTCTCACGCGCGATTGATTTGGTGAATGAAAGAACACCGCCCTTCGCCGCTGCATAGACCGATCCACCTTTTGACCCTTGTCGAGCCGCTTCTGATGAAATGTTAATGATCCGGCCAAAATTATTTTCTTGCATCCATGGTAAGACCGCTAATGTAGTTGCAAAGACTGCCTCAAGATTTATACGGAGCAAATCTCGCCAATCAGACGATCTCGATTTGGTGAAAAAAGCATGCTGATCAACCCCCGCATTGTTAACTAAAATATCAACATGTGCACATTTTGATAAACCTTGAGCTATTGCGTCCAAATCCATGAGATCGATATGCAAAAATTCCGCCGCAGTTTCTTCGGTTACCTTTCTGGCTTTTTCGGCATCTATATCAGCAAATATGACTTTAGCACCTGCAGCACACATAGCCCGTACAATCGCAGCACCAATACCTGCGGCACCGCCCGTTATAAACACGGTACGGCCCGACAATCCAGTTGCGCTAAATATCCCAACACTCATTGGTTATCGGCCTTTAAATACTGGGTCTCGACGATCAATGACCGCTGCTAAGGCTTCCCTAGCATCCTCAGTGCCTGACAAGGCTGAAACAGTTCTCGATTCTTCAGGTAGAGAAGTTTCAACGCTTGTTCCAATTCCGTTCCATAAAAGACGTTTTGTTGCCGCCAACGCTAAAGGAGCTCCAAGTGCTAGTTTATTTGCAAGAGCCATCGTCTCTTTTTCTAAAAAATTACTTGAGACAACAGTATTTACAATCCCTAAGTCTTTGGCCTCCTCAGCCGAAAGAGTAGGATTAAGCATGAATAACTCCATAGCTTTTCTAAACCCAACCAGGTTTTGCAATGTAACTGACGAACCCGCATCTGGAGCCATACCAGCACGGGTGGCACCCGTCAGAAATTTTGCGTTTTCGGTCGCAATTACAAAGTCTGAGGCACAAACCAGCCCGAAACCACCTCCACCTGCTGCATAACCATGAACGGATGCAATCACCGGAGCATTAAGCCTAATAAGAGCCCCTACCACAATCTGTAACAACGAGGTTGCTTGGCGTAAATAATCCGGCATAGCTTCTTTTTTAGAAATAAAGACTTTTACATCTCCCCCTGCGCAAAAATGCCTGCCGTTGCCACGTAAAATTACAACTTGAATTCTAGGGTCCCCATGAATGGTCATAACGGCATCATAAAGCGTCGATAAGAACTCAACTGTCATGCCATTGGCTTGGTCTGGACGGTTTAATACTAACTCCGCGATTCCTGATTTATAATTCAGTAAAACCATTCCATCTGAAATGATAGCTTCCCATTTTGTTTCACTCATAACTGTCCCCTTTTAAGGTATTATTCTGTATTAAAAATCAAACTAAAAATGCTAAAGTGTAAAGCGCTTTGTCATTATTGGCTAACAAAACGGTTTTCTTTTTCATTTCAAAACCATCCCCTTTACGACGTAAATTATAAATGTACCTACATGCCCATGTGAATTCCCCACGTAAGTTTGCTTCAAAAATAATAGAATTTGCCCTAGCTTCTATTTCTCCATTTTCAAGTGTAGTTACTTCGATATTTGATGTCACACGACGCACCCCAGATTTTGGTTCTTGTGCATACCGTTTCCCAGTGTGAAATTGCCTAATTCTTAAGGCGATCCGAGAACGGTTATCGTAAATAATGGACATTTCTTTTTCTGGATCGATGTCCGTACCATTGGCAGGAATCCAATATACACCATCATCAGCCCAAAGAGCTTCCCAGGCATCATACTCGTGTTCATCTTGAAGCTTTGCTTCATGAAAAATGAACTGGCTGACCTCGTGATGCAGGAGTATATCCGCTGGAATTATTTTGTTGGTTGTCATTTCTATTCCTCCATCAATGAACGGTAATGGCGCCAAATGCCTCGTGATGGAGTTTCGTCAGTTGCATGACTAACGCGGTAACCATCCTCATCACGGTACTCCCGTTGTTCCCCTCGCCCCAAGAAAAGCCATTCGGGTTGCTTTGACTTAACACCACGCTGAGTACGCTCATACATTTCACTGTCATCAGCAAGTAAGAACCCTGCTGGCCCAACCGAACCCATTGTTTGTTGCCGCATACGGCGATTTAAAACGGGAGCTCCTTTAAATTGTAAAGCGGTTACGTGCTGTACTGTTTCGTCCACAGCAACAGGTTGGATCACAAAAAGCTGGATTTCCGCAATAAATAGATTTGGGTAGATCATAGCATGAGGAGTGCCGTCGATCATGATTTCTCTGGCACGAGTATCCCCATAGGCAGCATTCATATTTTTTACATAATCGGGTAGTTTTTTAGGCGTTGTTCCAAACCATCGCATCGGTTCGTCAAACTTTCGAAATTCAGGCCTAAGATCAACTTCAGTATGCCCATTGCCATAATCCCGAGTTAAGGCCGTGGATTTATTGTCGTATAACCCGCCAATACCGCTCTCTGCTACGCTGAAAATCGAACTGTGGACAAATGCGGGATGATAACCATCAGTTTCGTTTTCAACCAAAAATTTCCAATTGCTCCGTGTCTTGTGTTTCAGAAAACCGGCTGTCACTTCGATCTCACCTTCGGGAGACGTTAGGCAAACACGATCAAGCATTTCCATTGCGCCACCAAGATGTTCTTCTAAAGACGGCCCCTCCTCTGCCATAGACCCAAAAATAAACCCGCGATAACTCGCGACACGGGCAACTTTTGCAAGCCCAAGTTTTTTCTTGTCCGCATTGGGGTTTCCTTCATAGCCTTCTGGGAAGGCATATCCGACAAGGTCGCCTGAATTGGAAAAAGTCCAACTATGGTAAGGGCATGTGAATAATTTTGCGTTACCTTTTTGTTTTACACATACCTGGTTCCCTCGATGGGGGCACCGGTTTTGAAGAAGTTGGATTTTATTTTTTCTGTCACGTGTCATAATGACAGGTTGAGGCCCGATTGACTTCATAATGAAGTCATTAGTTTTTGGAATTTCGCTTTCATGCCCAACATATACCCAGGTTTTAAACCAAATTTTCTCAAGCTCTTCTTTGTATATTTCTTCATTATGATACAGCGACCCATGTACTTGGTCAGATTTTATGAGAGTATCAAAATCGATTTTATTTTCTACAGGCATATATTCTCCATTTCTAGTTACCATTCTCTATTGGTCATCACCCCAAACTAGGGTTGAGCCGGCTCATGAGTTTATTCGCCGTAGATCACTCGATAGCCTTTAATTCGTTTCGTAAAATACCCCGTGCAATTACTCGTAAAGCAAGGACTTCTTCTGCACCTTCAAATATCGATAAAACCCGAGCATCGACAAAGTATCGAGAAACGGGACATTCTTCTGCGTATCCCATTCCCCCGTGGATTTGCAGAGCATCACGTGTGATAAGCTCCGCAGATCTACAAGCAAATAACTTTGCAAGACTGGCCTCCATTTGACCAGTTCCTGTGTTAAGCAATTCTCCGACTTTATAAGTTAAATGCCTGGCTGCCATAAACCGAGCTGTCATTGTCGCTATTTTTGTTTGAGTAAGCTGATGCTCGGCTAGGGGAATTCCAAATATTTTTCTGTCAACAGCATATTGGATAGATGACTTTAAAGCGGCAATCATTACCCCGCATGCACGTGCGGAAGTTTGAATGCGGCCTCCAGTCATCCCACTCATAGTGTAATAGAACCCCCGTCCCAATCCAGCTTCTTCGCCTAAAACATTTTCATCAGGAACAAATACTTCATCAAATGATAAATCATAGCTATGCATGCCACGATAGCCAATTGTTGAGATGGCCTTACCAGATAACCGGCCGCCCCCCTCCTGAGAGTACTCGAATGAATGTCCATCGTATTTGGGTTTATCAACGAGAAAAACACTTAAGCCCTTAAAACCCTTCTCAGGACCAGTTCTTGCGACGACCATCAGAACCCCGGCTCTTCCAGCAAAAGTGCACCAAGTTTTTGCACCATTAAGCGTCCATCCACCATCCACCTTGACTGCTTTAAGTTTTAAGTTCGCCGCGTCTGAACCATAATCAGGTTCTGTAATAGCAATAGCGCATAGAGGGTCCCCAACAGCAATTTTGGGAAGCCATTTACTTTTTTGCGCTTCTGTACCACCCGCCAGTATAGCCCGCGTTAAAATTTCTGGCCTAGTAATTAAACTTCCTGCAGCACCAAGGGATACTTCCGACAAAGCTTCGGTAATTGCGATCATTGTGAGATTGTCTTCTCCATCATTTGGTGCTGACCCACCAAATTTTTCGGGAATTGATAACCCAAAAACACCCATTTCCTTCATATGACTTAGTAAGTCTTCGGGAATATCCATATCATATCGATGAATGTCTTCGGCAAAAGGAGATACAACATCCTCCGCAAACCGCTTGAACACTTCACGTGCAATATCTACATCCTCATTGGTTTCAATTTGGTGGAACGAATTACCTAAAGTAAACACTTCTGCGCCTACGGAAGCCAAACGAATTGGTAGACTTGCCGAAACCATCTCTTTATATTCAAAAGTTTGACGCAAATTAGCCAAATCATCAGTAATTTTTAGACTTGCTGAAATTTTTTCAAGACGTCCCACAGTAACAGGCAAAACATCCGCGGCGAACACCAGCGCGAGCTCCTTGTTAACGTCTGAACCATCTTTCCCTGTTATTAATAAACTTTGTTCGGCTGCGCGTAACTCTGATGCAGCGAAAGCAAGCTCGTAACAATTTAATTGTTGGGCATCTAACAAGCTATCCCCCAAGCGACCATTTTCACTACATGATTTAGCGAGACCTTTAGCTACATTTTGGAACAACTGTCTCAAATGTAGGACTGTTTTGGTGACAGAAAGGTGCCTTTCATTTAGCGCCTTACTGTCAGAACTATTGTTTTGAGAATATGGCATGACTTATTTCCGTCTGCCAAATATTGAATTTGCTATAATGTCTTTCATGATTTCATTAGTGCCACCATAAATTTTTTGCGCGCGGGCATCGGTCCAGGCACGGGCTATTTCGTATTCCTGCATAAAGCCATAACCACCGTGAAGCTGTACGCATTCATCCGCAACTTTGCATTGGAGATCACTACACCAGTATTTTGCCATTGACGCGGTCTCACCGTCTAGCTCACCCTTGAGTTCAAGTTCCATACATCTATCAATGAATACGCGGCCAATTTGGACTTCTGAAGTTAACTCAGCCATTTTAAAACGGGTATTTTGAAAGTCGCTAACATGTTTACCAAATAGCGCACGTTCAGAAACGTAGTTTTTTGTAAGATTGAGGGCATATTCAGCACAAGAAATCGCCATAAGGCCTATTTGCAACCGCTCCCAGGGCAAGTCTTGCATGCAATGGATAAAACCTTGGTTTTCTACGCCAAGAAGGTTTTCAGCGGGAACTATCACATCATTAAAGAATAACTCTGCGGTATCTTGGGCTCGCAAACCTACTTTTTTTAGTTTTTTGCCTTTCTCAAATCCGTCCATATCGGAATCTACAAGGAATAAGCTTATGCCCTTTGCACCTAAGTCTTTATTGGTTTGAGCGACTACAACTACAACTCCGCTATGGAACCCATTTGTGATGAATATTTTTGAACCATTTAAAACGTAGTTGTCTCCTTGTTTTACAGCTCGAGTACGAACCTTTTTTACATCAGAACCTGCCCCAGGCTCACTCATAGCAAGCGCGCCAATCCGTTCACCCGATGCCATTTCTGGCAAGTATTTACTTTTAAGATAAGAAGACCCATAAGTCTGGATATACCGAGCAACAATATCTGAATGCATAGCCATAGACAGTCCCAAACCGCCTAATGGTCCAAGCTCTTCCAACAAAATCATAGAGTACAGTTTATCCGCTCCCGCTCCTCCATATTCCTCAGAGATCGTAGGGCACAAAAAACCATATTCCCCACACTTTTTCCAGATATCTGTTCCGGTGTCTTCCTGCTCTTCCCAGCGTGCTAGATTAGGGTGAACTTCCTTCTCTGCAAATTTTTGAACGGCGGAACGGAACAATTCATGCTCCTCGCTAAATAAACTTCTAGGTATCATGACGCCTGTTTCCCATTTTGTTTAATAATTTTTTTATGCACAGCATTTGATATAAATTCGATGGTTAATGTACGAAGGAAAAATGACTGCACACTAAGAAAGAGTGTTGGAACAATTACGATCCGGCCTTTGAACAATCCCGTAATCCCCGCCTTAGCAACGGTTTTTGGAGAAGCAATAAAAGCTGAAGCAAACTTACGCATGCCACGCGCAGACACGTCATCAATTTCCGCTGTATCTAAAAAATTCGACTCTGTTGTACCTGGACACAAACAACTTACCTGAACGCCGAATTCACCAAGTTCCCGTGCGATTCCAACACTAAATGAAATCACATAAGCTTTAGTTCCGCTATAAGCGCTAAAAAAGGGTGATGAAGAAAACCCGACTAAAGAGGCAACATTCAAGATGTATCCATTCCCACGAGCCTTCATTTCTTTCCCGAAGAACAAACACAATTTAGTCATGAGAAGGTTATTCAAAAGCAACATATCTGTCATGACCTCTGCGGACTGTAAGACATGCTCCCCCATCTTTCCGAAACCTACATTATTTACAAGAACATCAACCTTTATGCCCATGGATTTACATTCCGAATAGAGCGTCTCTGCCGCTTCCGGCTTAGAGAGATTCATCACTATGGATTTATAATTCAATTTTGGAAACTGGGATTTGAGATCACGGCCTAATTTGTAAAGTTCGGGTTCCAGTCGATCAACGGCAATTATATCATACCCTTTTGAAGCGAGCTCTAAAACCAATGCTCGTCCAATTCCGCCTGCCGCGCCCGTTACTAACGCCGCGCCGTTCGAAGGCTTGTTTTTTGTTGTTTTCACCACACCCATATCCCCTATTGATAGGTTTCTGCTATTTGTTTTTTGTACAATTTCCCATTATCAAGGCGCGGCAAGGACGGGTCAAAGGAGATGCTGCGTGGCCGTTTTATTTTTGACAATTTTCCAACACACCACTCTTGCAAAGACCTCTCAAGCTCATCCGCGTTAAAACCCACAACCGATGGCTGGACAACAGCCTTTATTTCTTGCCCGAAATCTGCATTTGGGATCCCGAAAACTGCTACGTCGGCTACATCAGGATGCATGATAAGAATATTCTCTATTTCTTGAGGGTAAATATTCACCCCGCCCGAAATAATCATAAAGTGTTTCCTATCTGACAGGTACAAAAACCCGGCATCATCAACATAACCAATATCACCAACCGTCACCCAACCATTTAGATTTCGGGTTTCGGCTGTTTTTTCGGGTTCTTTATAATATTCAAAATTTAATGCTGGATTCTCAAAATATACTTCGCCAACTTCATTTGGGCCAAGCTCAGATCCTTCTTCGTCCATAATATGGATCGAGCACCCAAGCGGGAAGCCAACAGAGCCCGGATGCTCCAACCACTGTGCGGCAGACAATAAGGTCGCGCCTGCATTTTCAGTGGAACTATAATACTCAAAAACAATTTCCCCCCACCAATCGATCATTTGCCTTTTGACCTCAACTGGACATGGCGCCGCAGCGTGTATAGCAATTTTCAATGAGCTCAAGTCGTAAGAATTTCGTATCTGCTTATCTAATTTCAACATTCTAATAAACATAATTGGCACAAATTGGGCGGTCGTAATTTTCCATTTTTCAATTAAGGCCAATGATTGCTCCGCATCGAAACTCTCCATGATAATAGACGTCCCGCCCTGAAACATAACGAGCTGGTTAAAAATAAGAGGGGCGGCATGATAAAGTGGCGCAGGAGATAGATATACCGTTTCCGAATTGATACGAAAAAAATCTCTAAGTGCAGCCATACCAGGCTCCATATAGTCAATATCCCGTCCGGGCATCCAGGTCGGGTAAACCCCCTTAGGTGAACCAGTGGTACCCGAAGAATACAACATATGGACGCCCGCACTCTCGTCTACAGCAGCGACAGGTGACAAACCTTGAATGGAGTTCTCCCATGATTGAAAGCCATCAGCCTCACCCAAAACTATATATTTTTCCAGTTTACGATCAAAACCCTTCAATGCAGCTTGTGCGGTATTTCTACAGGCAGCAGAGGTAATCAGTACCTTTGCATCGCAATTGGTCAATATGTAGCTAACTTCGGCTGCCTCTAAGTGCGAGCTAATAGCCGTAAATATTAAACCTGAACGTTGAGCTGCCCAAACAATTTCAAAAAACCTAGCATTGTTTTCCATAAACAAGGCAATATGATCACCAGGCATGAGCCCTAGCTGCTTAAATAACTCGCCACCTTGTGCAGATCGTTGATCTAAATTCCGGTAAGTTACAACTTCACCACTCCCCGCCATAATATATGCAGGTTTATTAGGTGTAATTTGGGCGTGTGAGGAAGGATGGTTCATAGCAAGATTCTCTTTTCAATATTTAATCAGGGCTTATTAGGAGAATTCATCGATAAGGTCGTAGTCGTCCTTCATCGCTCCACAATCAGGACACATCCAATCATCGGGCACATCCTCCATCAGCGTTCCAGCCGCAATCCCTTCATCAGGATCACCTATCGCCTCATCATAAATATGATTACAATATCGACATTTCCACTTACGCATTAGAAGCGCCCGTCAAATCTTGGTTGGCGTACTCGTACACTGGTTTCAATGAAAAATTTTCAACGACAGCCAAGTCACGTTGACGTAATTCAGGCTCAAGCAAATTCCACACTTTAGCATTATTATAGAATGGCGTAGTTGGCCACAAATGATGGATTAAGTGATAATTCTGATACTGTAGTATGGGGTTTAATATCCACTCCTTACCCAATCGTATCGTTGTAGCAATTGTGAAGTTTTTCGACTGCCGAAGCTCCACTTTCTGATCTGGCCAATGCGCGTGCGGTAACCAGAAAAAGGAAAACCCAATGCCAACGAACGCAAGACGAGATGGAATAAACCAAAGCATAAGCACTTCGAGACCATAACCCGCAAAACAAGCCAAAAATATCGCTATGAACCCCGTCACCATGAAAGGCAGGGTTTGCTTTACGGCCTTCTTTGCCAATGGCGTTTTGGTTGACAGAGCTCTCAAACCGTAACCTAAGTCAATAACCATCCACCGGAACGGAAGTGTCCACCACGCACCGTGCGACCAACTGTCAGGATCTCGATCATCATTGGTAAACCTGTGGTGCTCCATATGAGCCCACCTAAACAATGGAACTGCTGCGAAAGGCGCAAAAACCGTAACTGTAAACTGGCTAATCCAGTCATTGAGTTTCTGGTTTTTACAAAGTCCGCGATGAATTCCATCATGAATAACACTGAAGAAAAAATAGTAAAAAATTGTATTAAAAATAACAGCCCAAACCAATGGAAACCGCCCAAGAAGCACCAAGACGTCAAGGCATAGAACGGCAGGAACGAGCGTCATTGCAAGAACAAGAGTTGGAATTGCAAATGACGGAGTCTCCGTCAGAGCCTTAAATTTTGACCGTTTATCCGCAGGAACATTTATTGGCCGCCCTAAATTTTCAACCATGCTAATCACCTCAATTATTTACAATACGCAACTTTACTAATATGTTACCAGTGTTAATTTAATGCCTCAACCTAGCAGAGTCAAGGTCGTTTCATACACTGAAATCAACCTATAAAGATAATCCACCCGCAATAGAGACAACCTGCCCGGAGATGTAGTCAGAATCGGGAGAACAGAACATGTAAATACCATTCGCAGCTTCTTCCGCTGTGCCTGCACGCCCCATAGGAATAAGCATTTTCATACCTGCAACAGCCGCTTTTGGCACGCCCATTTGAACCGTGTTTCCGTCAACTTCTACAATGTTTTTCTCATCTGTCGCTTTAGTTAAACGTGTTTCAATATACCCAAATGCTACGCAGTTAACAGTTACATTCAGCCGCCCCCATTCTTTGGAAAGAGTTTTTGTCAATCCAATTACAGCTGACTTCATAGCAGAATAATTCACCTGCCCTGCATTACCGCCCAAGGCCACTGCGGAAGATACGTTCACAATTTTACGACACACACTTCGGCCTTCTGCGGCTTCTAATTTTGCAGCTGCACGAATATGGTGAGATGCCGCACGTAAAATTCTGAAAGGAGCCTTTGCATGCACTTCATACATTGCATCAAACTGGTGATCTGACATTTTATGAATAAAAGCATCATAAGTGTATCCAGCATTATTAACGATGATATGAATATCGCCGTATTCATCAAGCGCAGCCTTTACGAACTTCTCAGCAAAACCATCGGCGGTAACACTTCCTGGAAAAGCAATCGCCTCTCCACCCGAATTGACAATCTCTGCGACTACTTCTTGAGCTGGCTCAGCATCCAAATCATTGACCACAACTGAAGCGCCCTCTCGTGCTAACTTAAGACACACTTCACGACCAATTCCGCGTCCACCACCTGTAACAAGCGCTACTCGTTTTGATATATTTCCCATCAACTTCTTTCCTCTACAAATTAAATTAAGCGTTAGATATTTAAACGATCCGAATAACAGCCTGCCCAACTACAGTTGCGACATCAGGTTTGGTCTTCGCAACAAGGTTCACTTTTAAAAATTCATCGCTACCTTCAGTAAATTTTTCGACGACCTCGCCCGAACAAATTAATACGTCTCCGATGTGGGTTAACGCCTGGAAACGAACGCCAATTGTTACGATTTGCGAGGCTTTTGCCCAATTTGTTACAACACGGCCAACCTGCGCCATTGAGAACATCCCGTGAGCGAAAACATCTTTCAACCCTGCCCGTTTGGCAAAATCTATATCAATGTGAATTGAATTATGGTCACCAGAAGCGCCTGCATAAAGTGCTAAATGAGTTCGCGTAACCGGTCCAAAAGTTACTTCTGGTAAATGGTCCCCGACTTTTGCCTGTTCAGGTTTCTTTGTAATCATCTCTATCCCCTACGCTAGACGGTGTATTGCTGTTGAGGTCATCGAGACTAAATCTCCACGCTCTTTATGTGAGATAGTTGTGCGTAAGGTTGCAAGCTCCATTTGCCCGCCCTTTTTATCTTCAAACCCAACTACAGAGCCTGACACTATAACAGTATCACCAACATATATTAAGCCCGAATAATCATACCGCTCTTCACCATGCAACAATCGTCGAAAGTCTGCTTTAATGAGTTGAAAAAGTGCTTTTTCACCGCGTTTAGCGAGCATCTCATTAGCAAGCATATTTATAACAATTGGAAATGTTACCGGTGCCACTACATCAGGATATCCCGCCGCTTGAGCAGCAGACTTATCCAAATAGATTGGATTTGTCTCTGCAATAGATTGCGCAAAAGATGCAACGCGTCCGCGCTCAATCTCTATTACTATCGGAGACGTCTGAACCCCAATAGTTCCCCTATCAAAAATCCTCGCATGGCGATCAGCTTGTTTGGCATCTGAATCCATAACCCCCTCCAATCTTCTATTTATTCTTTTGGTAAAGAGTTACAACACAAGCACCACCTAAACCGATATTGTGCTGCAAACCGATACGCGCGCCTTCGACTTGTCGCGCACCAGCCGTACCTCGGAGTTGATGAGTAAGTTCATAACATTGAGCCAAACCAGTCGCCCCCAAAGGATGCCCCTTTGAAAGCAATCCCCCGGAAGGGTTTGTAACGAAACGCCCGCCATATGTATTGTCACCGTCTGCAATAAATTTTTGCGCTTGCCCTGTTTCACAAAGGCCCAACCCCTCATATGTAATGAGTTCGTTCTGAGCGAAACAGTCATGTAGCTCGATCACATCTATATCGCTTGGCCCAATACCTGCTTGCTCATACACGTTGTTGGCTGCTGACCTCGTCATTTCCAATCCGGCCACAGTCATCATGTCAATGCCTGCAAATGTTTCTGGTGTATCCGTCGTCATAGACTGGGCAGAAATACTCACGGTTGTGTCAATTCCATGCTTTTGCGCGAACTTTTCAGAGACAAGGATAGCGGCCGCCGCACCACATGTAGGCGGGCATGCCATCAGTTTTGTCATTACACCGGGCCAAAATTCTGTTGAATCTAGCACGTCCTGAAAGGAAACTTCATTTCGGAAAAGTGCTAATGGATTATTTGCCGCATGCCGACTTGCTTTTGCCCTAACCTTTGCAAAATCCGCCAAAGTCGTACCGTATTTCTCCATATGACTAAGTCCTGCCCCACCGAAGCATCGCAACGCTGCTGGAACTTTAGATTCGCCTAGAAGTTCGTTACATAACACTCCAAAATCATCGAAAGGACTAGGACGATCATCAAAGACTGTACCAAGAGCCCCTGGCTTCATTTGTTCGAAACCCACAGCCATCACACAATCCACAGCCCCACTTTCAATAGCCTGGCGGGCAAGAAATAGTGCAGTTGACCCTGTAGAACAATTATTGTTAACATTAATAATAGGAATGCCTGTGTGCCCAAGACGATATAACGCCTTTTGGCCACAAGTGGAATCGCCATATACATATCCAGCATAGGCCTGTTGAACATCACTATATTGCACACCAGCGTCTTTCAGTGCCTGAGCACCCGCCTCTGCCGCCATTACGTCAAAATCATCAGATGTACCAGGTTTGGTGAATTTAATCATTCCGATACCGGCAACGACCGCTTTGTTATTTTGTTGTGTAGACATATCAAATCCCTCCAGCTGAAACAGAATGCTTCAGAGTTAGTTATCATTACCTATGTTAAATAAACATCGTTTATTGTAAGTCAAGCCCTGATAGATTAGGACGGGTGTTAATATTTCCTGACATTACTTTTCGCCCGTCAGCGCCATGTATGAGCCAAGCTGTTTCTGCGCCAGATTTGTTCATTTTCAAATGTAGTTCTTGATCACAATATGCAGGCGCGTGACCTCGGAATGAAAATTGGCGGATGTTTTCAGCTCCCAAAACAGTACTTGCAAACTGGAGCATTAGACTTGCCATAAAGGGGCCTTGTACGACAAGAGCGGGATAGCCCTCTTTCTGTAAGGCATAGGGTGCATCATAATGTATTCGGTGGGAGTTGAATGTAAGCGCCGAATAGCGAAAAAGATGTGCGGTAGTGGGGCATATTTGTGAATTCACACCTTCACCTAATTTTGCAAACCCGCTATCTTGCGGTAATATCAACTGAATTGAAGGTTTTTCGCGGTACACCAAAGTTTGAGTTTCCCGTACGCACTCAATATTATCTACGAATGTACGGTGTACCACGTCTACAAATACCAACACACCCGTCGAACCTATCTTTTCTTTTATTGACTTTATACGGCTATCTCGCACTACATTGTCGCTAATGCGAAGCGGTTTCAAAAACTCAACAAAGCTCGAAGCCCACATCCGTCTTGGTAATGGGATAGGAGGTAGAAATTTCCCTTTTTTAGGGTGGCCATCAATCCCAAGTTCGGAAACAGACGTACTAGGAACACATAAACACCAATGCATACCTAATGGAGCGTGGACATCCCCTGCCCCTTTAATAACCCCTACTGTCGCATTATACCGGTCCAACAAGGAGCACGTAATTGTGTCAGTCGTACGTACTTCGCGGCCAATCCAATCTTCCCATTGTGTCATGTTTCCCCCACAACCCCACGATTCAACAAGTCATCATAATCCGAGTCATTAATTTCCAGGCAATCTTTCAAAACAGTTTCGGTATCGGCACCTAGTTTTCGAGCGGGTTTTGGCGAAAAGCGATCCATTGCGGGTAAAGTCGCAGGCGCTCCCGGCACAGGATAAGTTATTCCACTAATATTTTCCATCTTTTCAAAAACAGGGTTTTCAGTCACGAGAACCGGATCATCTACCGCCTCCAATAACGTCTGGTAACGTCCCCAGCATCCACCTTTATCATCCAGGGCTCGTGATAAAACATCAAAGTTCATTTCCCCGACTCTACTTGCGACAATTGGATTGAGTAGATCACGATGAATAAACCGCAAACTTTCTGAATGTGACAAATCAACTTTTCGCTCATGTTCTACACGATGAACTTCTTCTGCTATTTCCAGAACGTCGATTAAGCCAAGCCACTGACGTTTTGTAATAGCCATGATTATAAGGCGCTGTTTATCTTTCGTTACAAAATCTCGCCCAAATGCACCAAATACATCATTCCCAACCTTTGGGCGATTTGCATTGGTATGTATAACTTCAGCAATTTGTCCTAAATTGCCTAAAGTTGAAATTGCCAAATCAGTCAATGGGATTCGAACCTCCTGACCAGTGCCGGTTTGTTCCCTATGGTGAAGAGCGGCCATTAATGCAAAAGCTGTGTAAGCACCGGTAATTAAATCCCACGCTGGCAATACATGGTTCACAGGTTCATCACCAAGTGTCTCAGGCCCAGTCATATAGGGAACACCAATTGCACTATTGACCGTATAGTCCAATGCAGGTCCTCCATTCGCCTGTCCCATAACGCGTAGAGTTATTTGATCCTGACGAAGCTTAGATAAAGTTTCATGTGACAAAAAGCCTTGCACTGGATAATTTGTCAAAAGCAAACCAGCATTTTTACCTGGTGCCGTAGCAAGCCTTTGCATAAGTTGACGCCCCTCATCACTACGAATATTAAGGGCAACTGATTTTTTTCCTTTGTTGAGGCCTTCCCAATAAAAACTATCACCTGCATCTGAAACAGGCCACCGGCGATAGTCCGGGCCACCCCCTATTTGGTCAATCCGTATGACTTCTGCCCCCATTTGGGACAAGTATAGCCCTGCCGACGGAGCCGCAACGAATGACGAACACTCAATTATTCGCAATCCTTTTAAAAGATCATACATAGAACAGTCCCCTACACTTTTAAAATCTAGGCATCCTCAAGGCCAATGATGGCCACCGCACTTACATTTTGAAATGGCATGCCCCCTAAATTATGCGACAAAGCTAGTTTCGGTGGTGTCTTACGCTGCCGTTCACCCGCCCGTCCTAATAGTTGGAGGTAATTTTCATAAATCATACGAAGTCCAGAAGCTCCAATCGGGTGGCCAAAACACTTTAACCCCCCATCAATTTGACATGGTATTTCCCCATCAGCATCAAATCTACCGTCAAGAACGTCCTTCCATGCCTGGCCATCCTCTGACAGGAACAAGTCTTCCATAGTCACCAGTTCTGTGATGGAAAAACAATCGTGCACTTCTGTTAGACTTATCTCTTTTGCCGGATTTTCTACGCCTGCCTCAACATAAGCCTTCTTGGCCGCAATCCTCGTGGTATGGAAATAAGTCCCATCCCAACCAGGGCTTTGGGCCTCCCAACCATTAGAGGTAGACAATTGGATCGCTTTAACTGTCACCAAATCCTTTTTGCCTAAAGCCCGAGCTATTTCAGGTGTTGTTACAATTGCGCATGCCGCACCATCAGAGACACCGCAACAATCATAAAGCCCTAAGGGATCTGCGATCATTGGGGCATTTAGAACAGTGTCCAAATCAATTTTTTTACGCAAGTGAGCTTTCGGGTTTTTAACACCATTGTCATGGCTCTTCACAGATACATGGCCCATTGCACGTTTTAAATCCTTAGGGTCGATTCCATATTTTGCGCGATAAGCAGATGCAATTTGGGCAAAATTCCCCGGGGCCGACGACGTAACTCCCATCATGTCCCATGACGTTCCACGGGTTCGTACAGGTAACCCACCATAGCCCGTATCCTTGAGTTTTTCGACACCCATAACAAGAGCGATATCTGCGGCACCCGAGGCTACAGCATAAACAGCCCCACGGAACCCATCAGTGCCACTTGCACAATAGTTTTCGACTTTAGTGACCCCTACTCCAGGCAATCTTAATGCCATAGCCAGAGGAATTCCCGATGGACCAATGTTTTGTGCATCAAATGCAACCGATAGCCAAGCCGCGTCAATTTGAGAAACATCAATACCAGCATCTGCTAAGGCCTCATCAAATGCTTCGACCATAAGATCACTGGAACCTTTATCCCACCGTTCTCCAAACCGAGCGCACCCCATGCCAAGAATTGCTACTTTATCTTTAATACCTCGAGCCATTATCTGTCTCCTTTTGGTGCTGGCGCGGCTTTCCAAAAATACTGGGTAAACTCACGTTGATTATCATAGGCTTTAACCCGAAATACCATTCGCATTTCTTGACCTACCTCGACCCCATCAGGGCTTATATCCGTAAAATTTGCCATTAATCTGCCGCCGCCCTCAAAGTCAACCATGCCATAATAAGATGGCGGATCAGGTGAAAATGTCAGACGGTCAGAAGTGAAAGTCGTAATCGTTACCGGAATTTCAGCCATTGGGTATTCTTCTTGGGTGCTCTGCGCCCGTTCATTCGGGTTAACGCTGATCTCTGAACGGGGAAATTGTACAGTACCCGTTTTTGCACACCGTCCGCCAACAAGCCCCATAACGCTCTTTCGGTGCCGATAAAGAGTTGACCCAGGCTGTTTATTGTCTCCCTCGGCCCGCATACCAGTCTCAACGTCCAGTAATTTTCGATGAAAGAGATAACGGCTATAATTTGTATCAACTTCGCGTTGGGCCAACCATCCAGAAACAGCCAAACGCGGGGACATTTTTTTCATTAAACCCGTTACTTCAAATATGAGGATATCGGCACCCTGCCCGAAACTTGCAAGGAGGATTTTTTCACCAGGCTCGGCGCGTTCTAGCGCAGCCACAAGCAACATTAGAGGATACGCAGCTCCAGTTTGCCCGATAGTGGAAATTTGATTGTCTACAAGTGCATCGACACTTAACCCCGCCGCCTTAGCTAGCCTTGGGGCAACACCGCGCGCTGAAATAGCAATCGCCACGTGATCAATGGCCTGAGGGTCAATGTCGTTTTTTGATAGAGTTGTCGATATGGCATCCCCAACAATTTTCAAATACCCCTCATCGCGAATCCAACGAGCTTCCCACTCATAATCAAATTTTGCACCACTGGCTCGAAAATGATCCACAAAATCATGGCTTACGCTGTGCTGTGCAATACATTTAGCAATAACATCACCGCGCCCAATTAGCACCCCTGCTGCGGCGTCTCCATATGCCATTTCTGCAGGTGAAGCCGCCCTTGCCAACCTGCGCTCCGAAGCAATCACTAGGCTTGATTTTTTCTGATTTGAAAGCGCCTGAGCCAAAGTTGATGAAGCCGCCCTTTGAGACCCTCCCGCATCAGATACGGCGATATCATCCCGCAGTGTAAGCACCTCTTTAATAATACCCGCATTAGATCTATCTGCGTTCGGGAATGTGGTTGATGCCAAGCGTACAGCGTCAACACTTGTTCTATCTATGCCTTGCAAACAATCCCGACCAGCCTCAACAGCCATTGTGATTACATCTTCATCCCAATTACAAATAGCTTTCTCGCCCTTGGCGGCACCACGCAATCCAGGAGCATACCAGTTATTCGTTTCTTGGATTGCCGTGCGCTGCAAGCGCCGGCGGGGTACATATGCTCCATATGCAAGAATTCCAAAATTATTTTTCATGTCCAGCAAACCTATGTTTTCATAATAATTGACTTGCATTATACAAAACAATGATTATTCATCAAGGTGAATTTTATTCTCTATGATGAATGAATGTATAGCATAGGTTTTGATTATGGTAAAACCGGTACCATCGGTTATGAATGCCTTTCTGATTTTACGGCACTTAGCAAGGACAAACAAACCGACAGGCGTCAATGAACTCGCGCGCAACTTAGCCCTGAATCCTAGTTCATGCTTCAACTTGGTAAAAACTCTGGTTCATGAGGCAATGGTAGAGTTCGACCCCCTCACTAAAAAATATAGTTTGGGTAGTGGTTTTAGTGAATTAGCGATGCATGCTGGTGGAGGACGCAATATTACGGCGATAGCGGCTCCCCTAATGAATACACTTGCTGATACATTTAACATTACTGCTGGATTGTGGCGTGTAGATGCAGGCGAAAGAATGCGCCTTATTTCTTCTTCAGAAAGCCAAGCGGCCGCTCGAATTTCCATGACGATTGGCCAAAGACTACCTCTTTTGGCTGGAGCTAATGGCCGTGCATTTCTCATGGCTGATAATATAACAGAAACAGATATAAAAACCGCTTATGCAGAAATTCGATGGCAAGAGGATTTGCCAATTAAAACATATATGAAACAGGTAATACAATCTAAACGCCAAGGTTTTGCAATAGATAACGGCTCCCTTTTCAAAGGCGTAACAAGCTTATCCGTTCCAATTGTCAACCTGGACGGTGAGACATCTTTTTGTTTGAGTACAACATTATTTACTGCACAATTTTCAGATGAATTACTGGCCAAACTTAGCCCACAATTGATCGCAGCTGGTCATTCTATCAGCGTTAAATATTTTGGAGAAAGGATTGCCTCATGTTGAAACCTTTAAGTGGAATAAAGTTAATTGAAATACAAGGCCTAGGCCCATGCCCATTTTCAGGGTATTTTTTGGCTGAACTCGGCGCTGAAATCACACTGGTAAAGAGACCTCAGAAATCAAAAAAAGGACCGCCAGATCTTATGGAGCAAGGTAAAACCATTTTGTACCTAGATCTAAAATCTGAAGAAGATCGAGAAACCCTTCTTAACCTATCTCGCTCGTTTGATGGCCTGATAGAAGGGATGCGGCCTGGTGTAATGGAACGGTTAGGCCTTGGTCCAGCTGAATTTTCTCGTTTCAACCCTGCCTTTGTATTTGGCCGTGTCACGGGTTGGGGACAAGAAGGACCGCTTTCCCATGCGGCGGGACATGACTTAAACTACATCGCACTATCCGGCGCTCTTTGGTATAGTGGGGACGTTAAAACACCCCCACTTTCCCCGCCTACTCTCGTAGGAGATATTGCAGGGGGATCACTTTATCTTATCATCGGCATATTGTCTGCTATTATTCATGCGCAAAAAACTGGTGAAGGCCAAGTTATAGATGCTGCAATGGTTGACGGCAGTGCACATATGATGAACTTGTTACTATCCATCCCAAAAGGTGCTATGCGTGAAGAAAGAGGTAAGAGCATTCTCGATGGGCCACACTGGTACAATAGTTATGAATGTCAGGACGGAAAATTTATCACTATAGGTTCGTTAGAACCTCAGTTTTACAAACAGCTCCTTACAGCTCTCGAGCTAGACAATAATCCCGAATTTTCTGATCAGATGAACTATCGAACTTGGCCCAGACTCAAGCTACAATTTACGGATATTTTCAAAATGAAAACACAATCTGAATGGTGCGACATCATGGAAGGCACAGACATTTGTTTCGCGCCCATATTGTCTCCTCAAGACGCCGCACAACATGAGCACATAAAGTTTCGCAATATTTATTCAAAGAAAGGCGAGCAGTTGAAGGCAGCAAGTGCACCAAGATTCAAACCAATCTCCGCTCCCTAGCTCCCTTTACCAAGTTCTGCCGCCAACAAGGGAAAAGCCAGCCTGTTGGACTGAACTTTCGTCAACGAATTCATCAACACCGGGTAATACCCCCATTTTTAGTGGGGGTGCGAAGTAGGCTTATTTTAAGCGGCGTGTTTCATGTGCCTCTCAAGTTTTTGAGCGGGTGTTATGCCGCCTATGGCCATGTTAGGCCTGTCATTATTGTAAGTCCATAACCATTTGGTGGCCGATAATTTCGCGGCCTCAATGCTGGCAAAGATATGCTGATTGAGCCAGTCATATCTGACCGTGCGATTATAACGCTCCACGTAAGCATTTTGTTGTGGGTTTCCTGGCTGGATGAACATCAGGATTATGCTGTGCTTCTCTGCCCATTCGGCTAGCACATGGCTGATATATTCTGGGCCATTGTCGCATCTGATGGCTTTGGGCTTTCCGCGCCATTCAATGATTTGGTTAAGCGACCTAATAACCCGCAAAGCTGGCAGAGATATATCCACATCAATCGCTAAGCCTTCACGGTTGAAGTCGTCAATCACATTGAATGTCCTGAAGCTACGACCATCCGATAAATAGGCGTGCATAAAATCCATAGACCAGACTTCATTGATGACTTCTGGCACTGCCAAAGCATCAGGCCTCTCCCGCTTCAGCCGTCTCCTCGGTTTGATACGCAGGTTCAGATCAAGCTCGCAGTAAATCCGGTAGACCCGTTTATGGTTCCAGCCAAAGCC
This sequence comes from Robiginitomaculum sp., assembly GCA_002733905.1. Taxonomy (GTDB): domain Bacteria; phylum Pseudomonadota; class Alphaproteobacteria; order Caulobacterales; family Maricaulaceae; genus Robiginitomaculum_A. The sequence continues at coordinate 226,760 of NVXK01000001.1, forward strand.
TTTAACATTGCGCAGGTAAAGAAAGCACAGCTTAAAACCCCACGTCTTCTGAGCCTTGGTGAGACGCTCCAGCCAATCGGCGATGATGGCATTCTCGTAGGCCAATTTAGGTTCATATCGATAACAGGTCTGGCTGATGGTAAAGGCCACACACGCCGCGCGGATAGAAAGCAATCCTTCGGACACAGCCCGCTTGGCCATGTCCTTACGGCGGGCGGGCCTCACCACTTTTTTGCCATGGCCTCTTTGATAACATCGTTTTGAAGTTGGACATCCGCGTACATTTTCTTGAGGCGTCCGTTCTCAGCTTCAAGCTCTTTGAGCCGCGCAATCATGGAGGTGTCCATACCACCATATTTAGCCCGCCATTTATAAAACGACGCACTGCTCATACCGTGCTCCCGGCAAAGCTGCGACACAGGCGTGCCCGCCTGCGCTTGGTTCAGTATCGTCATAATTTGACTGTCACTATATCTCGGTTTCTTCATCGTAAAATCTCCTGTTAAAAAACATATAGAAAATTCTACTTCGCACCCCTACTAAAATAAGGGGGTATTACCACCGGACTGGTCAGACTTGACCCTGACTTTAACATTGTAATCAAGCACACGCCTGACGAAGACTTTTATAATTTCTCATTTGCATTCATATTGAAGTTTTATCTATTACGTCTCAATCCGAGGACGACACCAAGAACTGCATTAGCGGCGTCAAATAGGTTGGATCCCGGGGGAAAGATCGCGCTGACACCTATATCGTGTAGAAACTGGAAATCTTGTTCGGGAATGACACCACCACAGACAACTTTGATATGATCGGCCTTACGGCTTTTGAGGACATTTATCAGTTCTGGAATGAGCGTTTTATGACCAGCAGCTAACGACGATACGCCAATGACATCAACCTTTAACCTAATAGCTAAACCGGCTACTTCTTCAGGGGTCTCAAACAGGTCCGTTAATTCTACTTTGAAACCCATATCGGCAAATGAGGTGGCAACAACTTTCGCACCCCGGTCATGACCATCCTGTCCCATTTTTGCGACTAGGATGTGGGGCAAACGCTTTTGTGCGTCCTCAAATTCCTTAATACGCCCCTGTATAGCTTTATAGTCCGTATCGTCTTTATTCAGCTTGTCGTATACACCCGAAATCATACGCGTTGTCGCTTTATGACGACCAAATACCACTTCCATGGCTCGTGTGATTTCGCCTAATGAGGCTCTTGCGCGTGCCGCTTCAACCGCACTGGCAAGAAGATTTCCAACTCCCGATCTCGCCACAGTCTCCAATTGCTTGAGGGCAATGGTTGTAGAAACAGACATACGGGAAGCTTTCATTTTCTTCAGGCGAACGATTTGCGCGGCACGTACTTTCTCATTGTCTATTTCGAGAATATCAATCGGGTCTTCTTCATCGAGCGTGAATTTATTTACTCCAACGATTACGTCTTCAACTTTGTCAATCCGGGCTTGCTTAGTTAAGGCAGCCTCTTCGACTTTCAGCTTGGGCAAGCCGGTGCTAATTGCTTTTGTCATACCGCCAAGCGCTTCAACTTCGTCAATAAGCTTCCATGCTTCATCGGCAAGTTGTTTAGTTAGAGCCTCGACATAATAAGAACCTGCTAGCGGATCAACCACGCGTGTAATGCCCGTTTCGTGTTGCAAGATCAATTGAGTGTTACGAGCTAGCCGTGCCGATGTTTCTGTGGGTAAAGCGATCGCTTCATCAAAGGCATTCGTATGCAAGGATTGTGTGCCGCCCAATGTCGCTGCCATGGCCTCAACGGTCGTTCTCACCACATTGTTATAGGGGTCCTGCATGGTCAAAGAGACACCCGAAGTTTGGCAATGGGTGCGAAGCATCTTCGAGCGATCCGATTTCGCTCCGAAATCAGTCATGATTTTCGCCCACATTTGGCGTGCAGCTCGGAGCTTAGCCACCTCCATAAACATGTCCATACCTATACAAAAGAAGAATGACAAACGTCCCGCAATAGCGTCAACGTCCAAACCCTTTGCCGTAGCGGCACGGACATACTCCATTCCGTCAGCGAGTGTATAAGCTAGTTCTTGTGACAAGGTCGAACCTGCCTCTTGCAGATGATACCCAGAGATCGAAATGGAATTAAACTTCGGCATGTTCTCAGATGTGTATTCAATAATATCGCCAATAATCCGCATACTAGGTTCAGGCGGGTAAATATAGGTATTGCGCACCATGAACTCTTTCAAAATATCGTTCTGAATAGTGCCTGAAAGTTGAGCAGGGCTCACGCCCTGCTCTTCCCCCGCAACAATGTACATGGCCAGGATGGGTATCACCGCACCATTCATTGTCATAGATACAGACATTTTATCGAGCGGAATTCCGTCAAAGAGGGTTTTCATGTCCTCGACGCTATCTATAGCGACGCCAGCTTTGCCAACATCGCCGCTTACGCGTGGATGATCTGAATCATATCCACGATGCGTTGCTAGGTCGAACGCAACAGATAGACCCTTCTGTCCCGCTGCCAAGTTTTTACGATAAAACGCATTGCTTTCTTCTGCTGTTGAAAAACCCGCATATTGCCGTACCGTCCAAGGACGCCCTGTGTACATGGTTGCGCGAACACCGCGCGTAAAAGGGGCAACGCCTGGTATTTCTTGTGCCGCACTTTCAGGAACGTCCGCCGCAGTATAAAGCGGTTTGATGCGAATACCCTCTGGCGTATCCGTTTCTAGGGTTTTGGGGTCACCACCCTTTAGGTCTTTCGTTGCGAGTGCATTCCAGTTCTGTATGTTTTTATTCACTTTGGTCGCTCCATCAATTCGATGAGAGTGCCATTCATATCTTTTGGATGAAGAAAAATGATCA
>NVXK01000035.1 GCA_002733905.1 Robiginitomaculum sp.
AGGCCACGAATGGGTTAAATTTAGTGTGTGGGACAATGCGATTGAGCTTGCGGCAAAAGAACTTGAAACAAAGGACACCCAATAGATGAATGCACAGGCAGAAATACAGCATGAGTTAAAAGCCAAGTACCCTACTTCTGCACAAATCAACCGTGCAATGTCGGCTGCAAAAAAAGGAGGTATGAAAATTGGCGGTATTGAGGTAAAGCCAGACGGGTCTATCCTTGTGCTTTCACCAAAAAGCCATTTAACCGACCCCGCAAAGGAGAAATTCTTTGAAGATTGAAATCAAAGGCATTCACAGAGTTAGCAAGCCCCTTGCTACTGGCGGGAAGCGGTACCACTATTACACGTGTCGGGACATTGACCGTGTTAACTTCTGGACGTGCGATAACGTACCTGCCAACATAAAAAGCATGGCTTTTAGAAAAGCGTACTTTACTGCCATTGATATAGATAAGGGTGGCCCACGTGGATCGCTCAGCCGCGTTATCACTGAGTACCTAAAAACCATTACAGACAAGGCTCAGGACACGCAGGAGACATACCGTATTCATTGTGGGTATGTACGTGATAAATTTGGGAAAGAGCCTCTACGTTATTTTGAAGACCCTCGCATACGCAAGAAGATATTCAATTGGCGAAACTCCATGTCGTCAACGCCTCGTAAGGCTGACAACTGCGTGGGTGCTTTAAGTCGCATTTTAAACCATGCGCTTAATAATGGGGAAATTTCTGTAAATAGAGCCGTAGGCATCCCCAACCTATACAAGCACAAAAAAGAAAACCCCATTTGGAGCGAACAGCATATCAATGCTTTTCTCTCGGATTGCTCACGCGTATTACGTTGGCACCTGTTATTTAAGCTCTACACTGGATTAAGGCGCTCAGATATTATTTCGATTACTATATCCGCCGATAAAGGAAACTGCCTTGAGTGGCGAACGAAGAAGACGAAACGCCTTATACGCATTCCTATACTTCCTAAATGTAGAGCGCTACTTGATGAAATTTCAGACTACCGCTCCAAGAACGGCATTACGGCATTCACAATATTATTTAACTCAAGAGGCAAGCCGTGGACAACGGGCGGTATAAATGCCTCTAGCCGTAAACAGCGAATGTTACACAATATAACAATGCAAGAGCACAGATTGCGCGGCAATTTCGTAACCCTGCTTTGTATAGCGGGGTTCTCAGATGCGGACATTGCGTATATAATGGGATGGGAGAAAACTAAGGTAAGCGAAATGCGACGTATATACGTCGATCAAAATGACATTATCATGGCGCAGATTGTTAAGCTAAACAGCACAGAAGTGTAAACCCCCTGTAAACCGTCCTATTAGCTAATTTTACCGCCCACCTTAATGCTTTGAAAACAATAAGGAAAAATGGTACCGCCTCTCAGGTTTGAACTGAGGACCTCTGGTTCCACAAACCAGCGCTCTAACCAACTGAGCTAAGGCGGCATCTCATAACGGCGCGGAACTTAACCTCCAGCCAGCCGCCCTGCAAGAGCTAGTTTCACCTTTTACAAAGAAAAAATGCCTATGCTTTCGGCATTCTAATATTTTGCCACCCCTGAGAGCCCAAGCTCTCTTGATACTTGATATAATTATGCAAATCACGGGCACGGCGAGACGGGTCTGGATGCGTTGACATAAATTCTGGTTGACGATTCGTGTTGTTCTCTGCCATTTTTTCCCATAATTTCACAGACTGCATCGTATCATAACCAGCATGATGCATATATTTTGCACCGAGTAGGTCGGACTGGCTCTCATGCTTACGCGAGAATGGTAAAACAACCCCCAAAGTGAACCCCATGCCAAGCGCGGCGTTCAATAGCTGTGAATTGCGTTGCGCCTTACGATAACACAATTGCTGCTCCCGACGATCAGCGAGTGTTTTACATTTCTTGGAGAGTTGGCTAGCGCCGAGCATGCCACCAAGTGTGAGGCCAAGTTGACCCGCCATTTGTTGGTTTACACGTTCTTGAGCATGCCGCCCTGCCACATGCCCGACCTCATGGCCCATTACGGCAGCAATTTGGTCATCGGTTTCGGCAAAATCCATCATGCCTTTATAAAAACCGACTCGGTTACCAGGGAGAACGAATGCATTTTTAGTATCTGAATCAAAAACAGCGTAATCCCAAGATTGACCTGCACGATTGGCCCCACGTGAAATCCGCCCTCCAATATTTTTTAGGCGTGTCAGATAACGTGGGTCTGTTGATAGTTTTTGTTTTTGTTTGGTTTCGGCCCATGATTGTGCCGCCATTTGATTAAGTTGACTCTCGCCAATCATGCCTAAAAATTGCTTTGAACCTGTTTCAGGGTTTGTTACACACCCAGAAAGCGCAGGCGCAGATGCCGTCAATACGCCGCCGGCAGCGAGTGTTTGAATTAAGCGGCGTTTGGAAAGCATTTCTTTTGTTGCGCCGTCTTTACATTCGTCGGCTTCGTGATCGTGGTGCATGCACATAATCGTATTCCCTTGCAGTTATTTCCCCATTTGAATCAACTATAGTGGATAATTCAAAAAAATACAGTGCAAATATCAGCACAAATTTTTCAGGCTCTTTTTGCTTCATATGCTATTCATATTAGGCGCAATAGAGTAGATACATTGGCAGTATGCACTTCATGGTAAGTGTAAGTGGAGAAAAATATGCGTAAATTATTGATTGGTGTTTTTGTTTTCATCGCCTTACTTGTTGGTGCGGTTCTCATTCTTCCGTCCTTAATTCCAAGTTCCGTCTATAAAGAGAAAATAGAACAAACAATTAGCGCCAGCCTCGGGCGTGATGTTCATATCAAAGGCGGTGTAAAGCTCTCTATTTTCCCTTCACTTAGCGCCAAGGCACAAAATGTGAGTATTGCGAATGTAGCTGGGTTTTCCAGTGCAGACTTCGCGACGATGGAGAGTTTGAATGCCAAGGTAAAACTTTTCCCGCTTTTGAAAAAACAAGTTGAAATTACAGAATTCACACTAATTAACCCTGTAATTTCATTTGAAAAAACTAAACAAGGTCAAGTGAATTGGCAATTCGGTTCACAAGAAAACACGCAAACCGCAGAGAAAGGCCCATTCAAACGTGATGGGCGCTATAGCGAGCTTGAACTTTCGCTTGGTATTTTCAGCCTCAAAAATGGGGAAATCAACTTCAACGATGCTAGCAGCGGAAAAAACCACTCCCTGAAATCCGTAAATGTAAAAATGTCTATTCCCGCTATGGACGAGACTATGACTGCCAAAGGGGATTTAATCTTTGATGGCACAGCGATGCAAATAGATACACGCTTAGAGACCCCTCTCTCATTTCTGAATGGTGAAATCAGCCCCTTCTTTGCGAGCATTAAATCTGACCTTATTACCCTGTCCGCAGACGGCGTATTTACACAAAGCCAAGACATGGGTTTCAAGATAGATTTTGATGCAAATATACCGTCCGTGTCTAAACTTGACGCGCTCATTGGCAATAAAAACCCATACGGCGCCCTTAGCGAAACCGCAAAACTCAAAGGTCATTTTTCGTATGACGGACAGATATTAAGCGCCAAATCAATAAATTTCGCCTTAGAGAGCGACCTTATGTCCACAAGCTATCTTGGTGATTTCACGACGGGTGCGAATCCATCTGCTTCTGGTGCTTTATCTGTACACGTCAAGGATTTGAAAGCTGTTCAAGATACACTCGGCATGGACATAATGCAGGTTCAGGGCGTGAGAACACTTGATATTGAAACAGCTTTATCCACGAACGGTACAATTACAACAGCCAAAGACATTGTCTTTACTGTGAAGGGCGACAATTTAAGCGCTAACTATACGGGCATTGCTAAATTTGATTCTGGCCTATCCCTAGATGGTGCATTTAGCGCAAATAGTCCTTCTATAACGTCCCTGATATCTGATTTAGGTATGGAATCTGTAGACATTACGAACGCCTTGGGCGATATTAACATTTCTGGGAATGTCACAGGACAGGTTGAAGCACTAAGCATCAAAAACCTCGAACTTAAGACGCAAGGCGCAGATTTAACGGCTAGCTATGTTGGCAGTTTATCGCTTGATGGGAAACCACAGCTGAATGGCCGTTTTGATGTTCAAGCACCATCGTTAAAAACATTTGCAAGCAATGCCAAGCTCTCCCTTCCCTATTCAGATGCCCTCGGGAGTTTGAAAGCGACAGGCAATATAAAAGGCGGGTTAGATGCACTCACATTAACAGGTATTGAAAGCGCAATTCGTGATGGGCTTCTCAATGTTGCGTTTACAGGTGACGCTAAAACGGGTGAAGCAATACGTTATAACGGCACGTTAAGTGTCGATACAAAATCAGTTCGCGAACTTGCGGCGTTAGGCGGCACACAACTCGCCGCCAGTACCAAGCAAGGCGAAGTCTATGGCCCCTTCTCTCTTTCAGGCCAAGCCGTGGGTAATACAGAAAACGTCAGTTTTTCAAATGCAAAACTGCGTATTGATAGCATTCAAGGCGAAGGCGATTTTACAGCTAAATTTGATACGGCGAAGCCTCTCTTTAGTGGCACATTAAATTTGAACGGTCTCGACTTACGGCCCTATTTGGTCGCGCAAAACCCAACGGGACAATTACAAGCATGGAGTACAGAACCGCTCAACCTTGCCGCATTGAAACTCTTTGACGCCGACTTTGCCCTTAATACGCCCAATATTTTGGTGGGGCGTATCGCACTCGCGCAAAGCAAAATCAAAACCATTGTTAAAAATGGTGTCCTGTCCTCGACATTACCAAGTGTTACGCTTTATGGCGGTAATGGCAGTCTGGATATGAAACTAGATACGAACGCAAGTGTGCCGACAGTCGCCCTCGACTTCACACTTAATGATGTTGACGGTAAAGGCTTTTTGGGGGCCGCAGCAGGCTTTACACAACTGAGTGGCAATACAGGTACAACAATGAGCTTTCGCGGCGCAGGACGTTCCCAAGCAGAAATCATGTCTTCTCTTAATGGCGGCGGCAATTTCGAACTTGCAGAAGGCATAATCGCAGGTGTTGATATCGCTCAATTCGTAAGCGGATTGGACACAGCGTTCCAGCAACGTAGCCTCCCCGCAGGCCTAGGCAATCAATATACGACACCTTTCAAAAAATTAGCTGGTTTATTCACAGTCAAAAACGGTGTTGTCACAATGGGGAATTTCGATCTCAGCGCCAATAGTGTCGGTGCGGAAGGTTCAGGCACGCTCGACCTTGGCAAACAGACTATCGACTTTAGTTTACGTCCACGTCTTCTCGAGGGTAGCGGCATTGCAGGCTTTGGCATTCCCATCCGCTTTAGTGGTAGTTTTGGGAGCGTGAAAGCAAGCCTCGACACACAACTTCTTGGGAAAGTATTGGCGGCACGCGCAAAACAAGAACTTCAAAAAGAGATCACGAACAAAGTTGGTGGTCAAGTTGGCTCAATCCTTGGCGGGATTATTGGTGGTACAACGACAGATACAACGACGGGTACAACAACTGAAACGAAGTCTACAGAAGACGTTGTTGGCGGTTTATTGGGCGGCCTTTTGGGGAAGCAAGAGCAAACAACACCAACACATGAAGAGACTGCAACCGAAGAAACAAAATCCGATGACAAAAAACCTGAAAACAAGAAAGAAGCCCCAAAGAAAGAAGAAGAAGAAGAATTGGTAGAAGATCTTCTTAAAGGCTTGTTTGGCAAAGATTGACATTCGAATACCGAACCGCCTTTATTTTAAGATCACCCTCTTTGGGCCTTTATTTTAGATATCAACCTCTTTGGAATGGGTAAAAATCAGAACCTAGGTTTAAAATTTTTGTGAGTTCGTCAAGAGCTGTGAAACTTTCATGCATGAGGTTTGGATCACCAAGATCATCAGGGGCAAGTTCTTCGCGGTAATGCGACTTGACCCACTTGCATAGTGTTTCGTAACTATCTGGTGAAATTAGCATGTTTTGATTTGCTGCCGCACGCTCTGATTCGGTTAAAACAACACGTAAACGCAAGCAAGCTGGGCCGCCGCCGTTTCGCATGGATTGGCGTACATCAACAAATATGACCTCGCCAATCGGGCCATTCCCAGACACGAGCTTTTCGCAATATGCTTTGGTATAGGCGTTATCCTCCGTCTCGGTCGGCGCAATCAATGTTAAGCGTTCACGGTCAGGCAATTGCACAAGCATGGAGTTAAACAGATAAGCCTTAATAGCGTCATTAATCGGTACATCATCATTTGAAACTTCGACAAATTGTGGTGCGAACAGACCATCTGCGGCCGTGCGAATTGCTTCCAATGTGGCGTGTGTATCTTCAAATGCATGTTCGTGATAGAAAAGGCAGCGGCGTGCGCCTACGCATACAACGTCATTATGGAATGCACCTGCATTGATAACTTCGGGGTTTTGTTTGGCAAAAACGATGCGTTCGCCGTCCAGTTCATGGCGCGTCGCGATAATATGGCATGCTTGCAAGGTTTGTCGTGCTGGGAATTGTGTCGATGTTTCATTTGCCAATGCATCACGACCATAGACAAAAATCTCGACACCTTGCTCCCCCTGATCATCACATAGTCGCACATGGTTGGCAGCGCCTTCGTCCGCAAATGTTGATTGTTGTGGCAGTGCTTCATGAATAACTGCCATTGTCGGGTCGTTAAAAGCGGCTTTGAGCGCACGACCAGTTTGTTCGCTTTCAATAGAGCGGTGGAGCATGGTTGATAGATTGGCAGGTGTAAAATGCAGGCGTCCATCGGCGCAATCCGCAGACGGGCTGACTGTCGCCGCATTCGCCGCCCACATGCATGACGCGGAAGACATATTACGTACCAGTTGTGGGTTTACTGCCCATGCCGTCTTTAAAACCGTATCATCATCGCCGCAAAAACCCATTACACGTAATTGCGTGACGTCAGGGCGTGCATGAGGCGGCAATATGCCCTGCACCAAACCTGCATCATACATATGCTTCATTTTCGCAAGGCCTTGCAGTGCGGCCTCCCGGGGACGCGCAATCAGCCCTGCATTTGTTGCCGAGGCGAGATTACCTGCTGATAAGCCGCCATAATTATGCGTTGGGCCGATCAAGCCGTCATAATTAGCTTCGCTCACACCAGTGAATTTCACCTCATTCATGTGTTCAACCCTATTGCGGCAAGTGTTTCTACACGCTCTGAAACTTGGCTCGCCATAGGCCATGCACAAAAATCTGCCGCGTAAAAAGCACCAGGGCTATGATTACCCGAAGCACCAGGCCCACCAAAAGGTAAAGCGCCAGATGCCCCTGTTGTCGCGCGGTTAAAATTGACTACACCCGCATGAATTTTACGTGCAAATACTTCCCAGTTTTTAGGGTCATCACTAATCAGCCCTGCCGAAAGACCAAAGCGCGTATTATTTGCGACCTTAATCCCCTGCTCAAAACTTGAAACACGAATGACTTGCATGACGGGGCCAAAAATTTCTTCGTCGTCGACTTGCAATCCCGTAACATCTACAATGCCGGGGCGCACAAATGCAGGGCTATTTTCCATGATCTCGGTTGGGCGAATAGTTTTACCGCCTAATTCATCAACGCGGCCAACAATATGCGTTGCAATACCTGCGCTAATGACGGGCCCCATAAAGACTGGCTCTGGATCATTCCACGCACCAATTTTCATCGTATCCACCATTGCAATCACGGCGTCTAATACTGCGTCACCCGCCGTGCCTTCTGGCAAGATAATGCGGCGTGCACATGTGCATCTTTGGCCAGACGTAATGAACGCAGATTGTACAATAATACTCGCCGCCGCTTGTGCGTCACTAACATCCCACAAAAGAAGCGGATTATTACCGCCCATTTCAAGGGCAAGGATGATTTCTGGGCGACCACCAAATTTCTTATGAATGAACGCACCTGTACTTGCCGCGCCCGTGAACAAAACACCATCGAGTTCTGTGTGATCGAGAACTGCGGCCCCTACTTCGCGTGCGCCCTGTACCATATTGATGACACCATCTGGGAAACCTGCTTGCGCGTACATTTCACACATAAGTTCGCCAACGGCGGGGCATTGTTCACTCGGTTTATAGACGACTGTATTACCAGCAATCAGGGCAGGAATGATTTGACCATTCGGTAAATGGGCAGGAAAATTGTACGGCCCAAGAACGGCCATTACCCCATGTGGACGATGTTGTAAGCTTGCGCGTCCAAAGGCTGTTTCCATGCTAAGTGAACCTGTACGCTCCGCATATGCTTTTAACGAGATATCTACCTTCCCGCCAATAACCCCTGCTTCCCCTGTCGCGTCCCACAAGACTTTACCAGTTTCTCGAGAAATAAGTTCGGCCAGTTTATCTTTGTTGGCAAGTGCGATTTCTTTGAATTTTAGTACAAGGTCACGGCGTGTTTCAAACGGTGTTTCTGACCAAGCCACAAAAGCCTGACGTGCAGCGGTATAGGCTGCGTCCACTTGCGCCGTACTTGCGCCCACGCCTTGCCATACTATTTCTTGGCTCGCAGGATCAGTGCTCGAAAACTCTGTACCTTCACCGTCTTGCCATTTACCTGCAACGAAAATTCCTTTGGTCATATGCTTAGTCCTGTTTCTTTTTAGGCATTACAAATACGCGAACAGTATCGCCAATTTTTACGTTTAAGGCGTCCATGACATCTTGTGTTAAATACGCATTTTCTTCATCCGTATTAAATTCCTGATAAACCGTGCGGTAATCAGAAACACGGTTATTGCTAATAAGTCCGATTTGGGTCGTTTCATTGCTAGCAGCAAGGCTTACGATTAAAGTAATACTATCCCTTACAGTACGAATTTGTTCTTTTGGTGCCGCCATCGTTGGTCCCGCATCAAAAATATCGATAAATTTTTCATACCGAAAGCCTTCAGCTTCAAGCAAACGTCGTGCGCCTATACCATCGGGGTGGGTTTTACCAATGACCTCTTGAGCCTCTTCCGACAAAATATCCTTATAAATCGGATACTTAGGCATTAAATCAGTAATAAATTGATTATCGGTTTCAGCTGTAATTTTATCAGCCTCATTGAAATCCATTTTAAAAAATTTACGTCCTAATGATTCCCAAAATGGGGAATATCCATCAGCGCCGACACAGCCTCTCAGTTCTGAAATGACAGTATCAGCAAACCGTTCTGGTGCTGTTGCGAGGAGCATATAGCGTGCTTGAGAAATAAGGCGACCTGCACCTGTACCGCGCATTTTTGTTTTCACGAACAAAGTACCGACCTCTGTCGTCCCTGAATATTCGTTCACCAATAACATAACCTCCATATTAAAGTGACGGTTTGCCGCGCTTGAGCTTTGCACGATATTGAGGAGTTTGAAGTTAAAGAATGGCTTCCCCATACCGACAAGTGCTTTTATAGCACTCAATCCAACAACTTCACCTGTATCATCATCTTCGAGCATGAGTAGATAAGTTTGATCACCAACTGTATCGGTTTTAAGCGCAAAACTTTTCACAGATTTATGTAGGCGTGACTTTAGATCATCATCAGACACCGCTAAAGATGTAAATCCTGGGCCAGCCAATCTGGCAAGTTTTATGAATGCTTCAAGATCATCAAGGCGTGCTGGTCGTACAATAAGCATATTAAAATCTTTCTATTATTTTTTTAGCGCTTGTTTTGCCAAGCTTTTTGCTTGTTTTGCATCAAACTCACCACTTGCAATTTTCATGAGAACCAATGCAGAAAGCTGGGTGCGTTCCGTCAAACTTGAAAGCTTCATAAACTCTCTATCCGAATGAATTTCACCGCCTCTTACCCCTAAAGTATCTACATTCGGACAGCCACTTGCCCATAGATTATTACCCTCGCATACACCGCCACTTGGTTTCCATTTAATTTCGATACCAAGCGCGTCACCAGCTTGTTTGATCCAGCCAAACACCATTGCATTTGCAGGCGCCATAGGTTTTGGTGGACGTGTAAACCCACCCGTTAACTCGGCGCTCAAACCATCTTGGGTGTTTATATCTGCAACAAGTTTTTTGATTTCAGACAATATCCACTCTTGATCTTGTTCAATTTGCATACGCACATTGAAACGGCCAATCGCAAGCTCAGGGACGATATTCACCGCGCAACCACCATCAATTTTAGAGACATTAAACGTTACACCGTCGCGCTCACCATTGAGTTTATCCAAAGCCACAGTGAATTTTGATATTGCGACAATTGCATTACGTCCGAGATGGTGTTCTCGTCCCGCGTGAGCCGCTCTACCTTTTACAATAACGGCAAAATTTCCGCTCCCTTTTCGCGCGCCAGCCATAGATCCATCCGCGAGTGACGGTTCAAAGGTAAGGCCAATATCCGATTTCAGCCCGAGTGCATGCAATAATGGGGCTGATCCCGGTGAGCCAATTTCCTCATCTGGACTTAGTAATACGCTATAGCCAACTTTGCTTGCGTTTTCACTTTCTTCAAACGCTAACAACGCGTTGAGCATAACTAGAATGCCCCCCTTCATATCAGCGACCCCCGGCCCCCCTAGGGTGTCATCATCAATATAGGTCGTAGATTGGAAATGACTGTCTTCTGGAAAAACGGTATCATAATGCCCTGTAAGAACGATTTGAATAGCCGCTTCGGGCCGCACAGTCAGTAAAAGCGCTGGTTCATAAATAATATCAGTTATAACACCCGAATTCTCGACATATTTCCCTTTGCCGAGTGTTGGTTCTGTAATTTTTCCCGGCAATTCAGAAAAAGCTTTGACGAGTAATACCCGCATTTTTTTCAAACCTACAGTGTTTTTACTGCCAGAATTTATATGTGACCAGATAATGAGTGTTTGCAAAGTTTGTGCATATTTTTCTTCAATTTTTGCAAGACAAAGGGTCTCGATCTTTGAAATTGGCAATGCACTCAATTGCGTTTCAATGTTTGACATGACAGCACCTATTAAATCACAGTTTAAGCAAGCACCATATCAAATATGATCAAAAGAAACAGTGTAAACACAAGCAGTATTCACTCTATTTCAGGTATTCACGCTTTATTTAGCGCAATTTTTTTATTTTTTTGGGTAATTATTTTCCGAAAAATTTTCATAAAAAAAAGGGCTCCGAAGAGCCCTTTTCAAGATTATCAAAGTTGAGTGCCTATTGGCAAGCATACATGTAGTTACCACATGTTTTCATAAAGTGAACAACTTGGCCGTTCGCACCTTGGATGCGGAATGCTTGGCGATCACGATCATTTGTATTCAATACTGAGAATGCATAACCATGGTATTTACCAAAGCCCAACATACCAGATGTACCTTGTGCAAGTACGTCTTCTGAGAATAGACCAGCATGTGCATCAGCGAAACCATTTGAGTAGCCCATAGAGCGGAACAAATAATCTAGATATTTACGGTCGAAACTATTTGAAGCATGACGTGTAGCAAGTTTTTCGTAGAACTGTGTAGATGTCAAACCATGTGAATCACCGAACTCAGGAAGAGTACCAAGACGATTTACTGATTTACCAGTCGTATTTACAGGTACATTGAAGATTGCAACACTTGACGGGCCACAAACATTCAAAGTCGTAGTCGTAGTACGGATTGCACAGAAAGCTGCATCTGAAACATATGAACCATCAGAACACTGAATTGATGGCTGAGGACGACAAGTTGTTGCATCGGAAGCTAGGCTACCATCCCAACATGTGACTGTGCGTTGTACTGGACATGCCGCGGCGTCTGAAACAGTTGAACCGTCCCAACACTGAACGACAGGACGCGCAGGACAAGCGGAACCGCTTTCAACCTGTGAACCATCCCAACAAGATGTATAAACAACTCTTGGAGCTTCAACTGGACATGCTGCCAAACTCGCAGCGGAACTTCCGTCCCAACATGCAACAGTAACAGGCTCAACACGTTTCATCTTCTTCGGTGCAACACCACCAAATTTATAACGAAGACCCGTCATCAAGATATGCTCGTTTGCACCACTTACTTGTGAATTGAAATGACCAGCAACACCGTTAATACCGCCGCTACCAAGGAAATCTAAACCGCCAAGGTCAACATAACGGTACTGGGTATCCCAAACAAGACGTTCAGAGATATCATAGCCAAGACCAGCAATTAACTGCCAAGCCAAACCAGTGTCCGTATCATTCACCTTACATGTATCAGTGAAGCATGCTGGTGTATTCGTATTTAGCAAGTAATGGCCAGCAGAATTATGAGCTGCCGCATTCAATTTTGATTGTCCAAAACCAATACCAGCGCCAACATATGGTGTCCATGATCCCATATCGGAAAAATCATAAATCGCATTCAACATCGCTGTATTTGTACGCATTTTTGCATAAGAATTTGGAATTTGATCAACAGAACCAAGGTCATTCCAGAGTTGAGCCGCATCAAGTTCTAAACGCCAGTTATTTCCAAACGCATAACCAAGACCAAGTGAACCAGCAACATTGCCTTCACCCTGAACAGCGCCATTGAGACCGCCAGAAAGATCCATTTCGGTCATAGTACCATAACCGACATTCCCACGTACGTACCAACCTTGATCGTCCGCKGACGCCAATGAYGGCATCGCCATCAATGCAGTCGCTGCGACTGCTGCTAAAAGTTGCTTTTTCATATCTAATTAATCCTTAATTTTGCAGTAYCCTGCCCCTAATATYGSTTCTTASTACATACAWAAACKKAGTTCGTCAAATGTTNGATCGCAAAATTACATATTTCAAYTGYNNAAAAAAGCCCGATGCACTGCACCGGGCTTYTTYMTWAAAAWMWYTMANGTAAANTAATTTTKRMYTTRTTTTACTGAACAACACCAGTCTGRCTYAARCGAATTAACACTTCMGTACGGCGATTAAGCGATTCYTTCACRCCATCTCCAGTATCCAAGAAYAATTGYGTTTCGCCTTTTCCTTCAGACGTAATCAAAGCACTTGAGATACCTTGACGTACAAGCGCTCTACGCACATCCGCAGCACGACGTTTTGAAAGYGCYAAATTGTAYGACGCYGCACCAGARCTGTCAGTAYGACCGACAATATTRATGCTTGAAACKGCACAATTTKYWCCYGTRTCRAGGACACGTTGAATTTTYGCTGTSGTTTCAGYWGAYTGAGGYTTATTRAAATCATAATAGATRATGTCTTGGCGATATTCATTTGCACAYAATGATTGCTCATATGTCARCTGAACAGGACAAGYTRYMGCATCRGAARCTAGRCTACCATCCCAACATGTGACKGTRCGTTGYACTGGACATGCYGCTGCGTCTGAAACAGTTGAACCGTCCCAACACTGAACGACAGGACGCGCAGGACAAGCGGAACCGCTTTCAACCTGTGAACCATCCCAACAAGATGTATAA
>NVXK01000020.1 GCA_002733905.1 Robiginitomaculum sp.
GGGGCGTTTTCATTGGGAGGGGCTTGATCACCTAGCATTTTTTCAGCTAGGCACTTATATCCATGTTCCGAGATACTTAATTCATGAGCAGCACTGGTGTTGGAGATTGGGTAAGAATGCATATCATCACAATTGATGTAGGAGTTCATTGGCGCAGGGGCATAGTTTTGCACGACACCGTTTTTCACGATGAATATATAGCTCCCCATCTTGATAGATTAGAGATTCAGATGCTTAAATTTAACTGTATTGCCATGTAAACTTGCATAAACTGTAAAACTAAGTCACATATAAACCTATCTTTAGTGGGAATTATATGGTGGGAATTGTTGAGAGTGTGGACGAAGTTGCTGATGGGCTGACACGGTATCTTGTGGAGCATTGTGAGGGACAGGATGAGAGCTTGGGGAAAGTTGTGACCCATCTTTATCCCGAACTACGCAGATTGGCAGGCATGCATGTTAATATGGGGGCGCCGAATACGTTAAGTGCAACCGATATTTTGCATGACGCGTATGAAAAACTTTCTAAATATAAAGGCAGTTATAATAACCGGGCCCATTTTCTCGCAATTGCTTCGCAAGCAATGCGTCAAATTATTATTGATTATGCGCGTCGTAAAATGGCACGCAAAAGAGGCGGAGGTTTAAAACGGGTTGAATTTGATGAGGCGCAAATAGCCGTCGCAGCACAAGCTGAAGAACTATTGATGATCAATCAGTTGCTGCAAAGTTTGGAATCGCAAAACCCGAAAACCGCGCGCGTATTCGAGTGTCGTTTTTTTGGTGGCATGACGGACCCCGAAACTAGCGAAGCTTTGGGCATGCCTCTACGTACCGTACAGCGTGAATGGATGAAAGCAAAAGCGTTTTTGAGTGGTAGTTGGCATGTTGAGACTAAATAAATTTTATGAATATGGCGCGGTTGATATTCTGATTGCGTTATATAATTAATGTCAATTCTATCTTCAAAGCCTTCTTGGCAAAAAGTCGAACACCTTCTGAATCAAGTCCTTGATTTACCAGAAGAGCAACGCGAAGAAAAATTGCGTGAATTTGATAAAACTGTACCTAAATATGCAAAGCCAGTGCGGCATGCGTTAATCGCGGCTACGCAAATGACAGTGTTCGATATTGGCGTTGGTGGATTTGCCAAAGACTTGTTGCAAAAAATGGTATCAAGTGAAGCGGAGCAGGCTATTGGTTCCGTGTTGTCAGTATATCGTTTGGATAAAGTTTTGGGCCAAGGTGGTATGGGGGTCGTATATTTAGGCACTCGAAATGATGGCCAGTTCGAGCAACAGGTTGCGATCAAAAAACTACCTCTCGGTATTTCTAGCCCAGAGGGTATTAAGCGTTTCGAAGAAGAACGCGCAATTCTAGCGACTGTGCGCCATCCTTATATTGCCTCAATACTTGACGGTGGTATCGACGCGGCAGGGTTGCCGTTTGTGGTTCTTGAATTGATAGATGACGGGGAACGCCTCGATCATTTTGTCACTAAGAATGAGTATACAGAGCGCCAAATATTAAATTTATTTTGCAAAATCTGTAAAGCCGTTATGTATTTGCATCAAAATTTAATTGTGCATGGTGATTTGAAACCAAGTAATATCCTTATCCGTCCTGATGGATACCCGAAAATCATTGATTTCGGTATTGCTAATCTTTTGACGTCACACGATACGTTTAGATCTCCTCGCTTGTTAGCGGCGACACCTGGGTTTTCCGCACCAGAGCAAAGTTCTGGCGGTGTGATCACGACACGCGCAGATATTTTTGTACTTGGGTGTAGCTTGGAAGCGATATTACCGCCTCAAAAGGCGAACAGTGAATTGTTTGCCATTATAAAAAAATGTAAGCAAGAAAATGTCGATGACCGTTACACATCTGTTGAGAAAATGTTTGATGATATTACTGCCGTTTTAAATCATGCGCCTGTGTCTGTTCTTGCGGCAAATAAAATATATAAAGTGAAAAAATATTGTCGCCGTAATTGGTTGTTCTTAACGGCAGGCACAACAATTATAGCGTCTTTAACAATTGGGCTCGGTAGCACATATCGTATGTTAAAGCGGACACAAGCTTCGGAAAAAATCGCACAGGCCGCAAAGCTCGACAAGGAATATGAGGCACGTGTCGCGGACGGATACCGTATTGGGTTGCAAACCTTATACGGCGAAGACAAAGCGCCCGAGGAGAAAATTGACCCAAAGCTCATCGACAAATCGATACTGAATGTTGGACTTAAAGCCAAAGAAGATTTTGATATTACCAATCTGGATGATGCTTTTTTATTATTCAGTTTGGGGAAGCTTTTTAAATTTCGTGAAGACTTTGAAAATGCGGTTACGCTGTTATCGCCATTAGAAGCTGTGCCGATGACCACTCCGATTATGGCCTATCTCTCTATTGAAAGTCGCTCTGAACTTGCGCGGTCATTAATACAAGTGAATGAAAAAGAGCGTGCAGAAAAAATAGCGCGCCAACTTTTAATCGACCGCGAAAAACATAATCTATCTTATACGCAAACCCATATTCAAGATGCACAATCCCTTGCGAAAGTGACAGGTAAGGCCGAAGACGAAGACTACATTGTCACACTGGTAAGAAAATCTATCGAGATGGAGCTACAAAAAGAAACCCCATCTGATAGTAATCTTGAGTTTTTTTACAATCAACTTGCCTATTGCCTGTATCGAAGTGGCAAAATTATGGAATCTTTGGGGGCGTTTGAGAAATCGTTTGAAATGCAACGCAAGCAGGGCATTCGGTTCCTTGACGACGCGGCAGCCCCTACGAATTTAGCGCAATTTCAAATATATTTGGCTCAGGACGGGGTGAAGCCAGAAGAATATCTACCTGATTATCTGTCCATAGCGTCTGGTGAACAAGGGAGCCCAACCCTTTACGCTTTAATTCAAGGCTTACGCGGTGAAGCGGCTCTACTCACGAAACGCTGGGATTTAGCCGAGCAAACAACACGCCTTGCGCTGGAAAAAATTAAAGAGGAGAGGCGCTTTCGCGCAGGTTGGTATTATGATGTTGTCGCTGTACGGGTGCAATCTCTGACGCGGTTAGGGCGCTATGATGAAGCGCGTGAACTATTTCAAACCAGTTTAGCCGCACTTGGTAATGAAAAAATAAACGCGAGGTGGGAGTTTAAAGAATGCAAATTATATCTGGCAGAAGCGTATTTGGCGGCGTTTGAAAATAGCAAAGAAAAAGCGGCCCCTATGTTTGATGCTGCAGAAGCTATGTGTAAAGCCGCAGCGCCTCGTCTTTGGTCAAAAGAAACAATTACGCAAAATCTGATTTCTCGTATGCGTAAAGAAGCTTTGCAGGATAAACGCTAAATAGCATTTTACACAGTAAGAAGCTGCATTTTGTGAGCTTGAAACAATCTGTGTACTGAAGAAAAATCATACCAAAACTTTAAACCTTAATCTTTTTTTAATTTTTTTGACGGGGTTCGCCTGCGCTTTACGCTTTAGGGGCAGAGACTTTTAAAATTGGGGAATTAAACATGGCATTGGCATCACACAAAAGCACTCACGTAAAAATCAGGCTTTTAAGCACTGTATCGATTGTAACACTACTATGTCTGGGTATTTATACGGTGGTACAGGCAGGGCCGAATAATTTCGATGCACGGTGTAATTCTACCACGCCAACGGGTACGGAGGGCACTCAGTGCGGACTTGGCGCGGATGCAAGTGGTGATCGATCAACGGCAATTGGGTTTAATGCAGACGCCCTGGGTGACGATTCTGTTGCAGTTGGCTATGGAAGCCTTGCTGCCGGCACCAACTCAACAGCATTGGGGAGGAACGCCTTTGCCCTTGCTAACAACTCCATAGCCCTTGGGCAGGGCGCACAGGCAGGCCATGTAAATTCTATAGCGCTGGGCGTAGGCGTGACGACCAGTACGGCTAATCAAATCGCCTTGGGCAACGCAACACAGACTTTAACCGTTGCAGGTGTAACTTCAGCCGCCTCGTCGGCGACGCAATCAGGAGCGATACTTTACCTGACAACTGACGCGAATGGTAATATTGCAGCGGCGGCAGGCGGCGGAGGCGGCGGAGGTTCAGATCCGCAAACCCCCATCAATACGACAGATATCGCCACCAATGTTAGCAGTATTGCTGCAAACACGACGAACATCGCTACAAATACGGGGAATATTACAACCAATAGTACGGCCATTGGCAATAACACCAACACCATTACCACAAATACGACCAATATCGGTGTGAATACAACAGATATCACAGCCTTAGAACAGTTGGTTTCAGTGGGGAGTGCGGCCAATACGGTTCAGGTTGGCACGGGCGCTCAGGCAACAGCGGATAGGTCAACAGCAATGGGTGCAAGTGCAATTGCTAACGGGGCGAGCAATACTGCGATTGGTTGGTCTGCACAGGCGAGTAGTATCGGCACAACAGCCATTGGGGCAGGGGCTGTCGCCAGTGGGTTTTCTTCAACCGCATTGGGGGCTTTTGCAACGGCGGATCAATTAAATACTACCGCTTTGGGACGGTCATCGACAGCGAACCAAACGGGCGCAACAGCGGTAGGTTCCAGTGCGAGCGCTTCGGGGGAAAACGCAACAGCGTTCGGGTATTTTTCATCGGCGAATGGTTCAGATTCAGTCGCGATTGGGCAGGGCGCAGCGGCGTTTACAACTGAGTCAACGGCAATTGGCCAGGGCGCTATTGCCAATGGTATCCAAGCGACGGCGCTTGGGCAATTGGCGCAGGCTACAGGTAGTAATTCAGTGGCCCTTGGTCGGCGCGCTATCGCTAGCGGAAGTGGCGCAATCGCAATCGGTCGGCGCGCAGAGGCGACCCATGTGGGGGCAATCGCCATTGGCGTAGGGGTTGAGACGGCTTTTGATCGTCAAATCGCCTTTGGTAGGGCAGATAATATCTTAACCGTTGCGGGTATCACATCCGCAGGGAGTTTGGCGGCGCAAGGCGCAGTTACTGGCATAATCACAACCGATGCTAATGGTAATTTGGCATCCGATAGCGGCGCATTGCAAACAAGTGTGAATACAAATACCGCTGATATCGCAACCAACGTCACGAATATTTCCACGAATGCGGCAGGCATAGCCACCAATGTTACAAATATAACAACGAATACTACGGGCATAGCGACGAACCTCACCAATATTGGCATCAATACGACAGGTATTGCGACAAATGTTACGGGCATCGCCACCAATGTGACTAATATAGGAACAAATACGACGGGTATTGCTACAAATGCTACTGGTATATCCACGAACGCTACAGCTATAAGCGCCAACACGACAGGCATCAGCACAAATGTAACAGGCATAGCGACCAACCTCACTAATATTGGCATCAATACGGCAGGAGTTGCGACAAACGTTGCGGGTATCGCCACGAATGTGGCCAGTATAGGAACAAATACGACAGGAATTGCCACAAATGCGACGGGCATTTCGACAAACGTTGCGGGTATCAGTGCAAATGCAGCAGGTATTACAACTCACAGCGCTAATATCGCGACCAATGTCACCAATATTGCCGCAAACACAGCGAGTGCTTCTACAAACGCGTCTGGCATTAGTGTTAATGCGACGGGGGTCTCTACAAACCTAGCCAGCATTTTAACCCACGCGATGGGTATTGCGTCCAATGTGACAAATATTGCTATGAATACAACGGGTGTTGCGACCAATACATCTGGTATCAACACCAATGCGACTGCCATTACTAATCAGGGAGCCAATATCGGGGCAAATACGGCGAACATAGCTAGCAATGCGACAGGTATTTCAACTAACACGTTGGGCCTCAACACGAATGCGTTGGGTATTGCAGCCAATACAGCGAGTGCTACAAATAACGCATCTGGGATCAGTACCAATGCGGCTGCTATTGGCGTGAATGCGACGAATAATACAATCACGGCAACAGGTGTTTCGGCCTTAGGGCAGTTGATCTCTGTTGGCACGGGCGCAAATACAATAGAACTCGGCGTCAATGCGGGGGCTATGGGCACAGGGGCCATCGCTCTTGGCAATAATGCACAAGCTGGTTTTACGAACTCCATTGCTATTGGCTTTGGTGCAATAGCAAATTTCGCTAATCAAATTATGCTCGGTACATCTGTAAACACGCTCACAATCATGGGGGTAACCTCAGCGGCTTCTACAGCGGCGCAATCAGGGGCGACCCTTTTTCTAACGACAGATGCGAGTGGTAATATTGCTGCCGCTGCTGGTGGAGGTGTTGATCCACAGACTGCGATTAACACAACAGATATTGCTGCGAATGTCACAGATATAGGAGCAAACACAACGCGCAGCATCGCGAATACAGCGGGGATTACGATGAATGGAATGAATATAAGTGTGAATACAGTCGGGGTTTCTACAAATGCCACTGGTGTATCTGTCAACGCTGCCAATATCGTATCGAATACGAACGCAATCGCGAGTATCAATATGAACCCGAATACTGTGTTCGGGCTGCAACAATTGATATCTGTAGGTACACAAGCAAATTCCCTCGAAGTTGGTATGAACGCACAAGCGACATCCGTCGGCGCGACGGCCGTCGGTCATGGTGCAATTGCATCTGGGTCTACGGCTGTTGGTGCCAGTGCAATGGCCACAGGGGCGGACAGTGCGGCCTTTGGGCGCGCCGCAGAGGCGACAGGCGTGAGTGCCAGCGCAATCGGAGAGAATTCAATAGCTAGCGGCCGTAACACGACGGCGCTTGGCGAGGCGTCTCTTGCAAGCGGCCAGGACGCGACGGCTATTGGGCGAGGCGCACAGGCAAGCCACACGAATTCTATGGCCATTGGTGTTGGTGTTTCCACAGGCTTCGCGAATCAAATTGTACTGGGGCGGGCAAGCCAAACTTTAACCGTTGCGGGTCTGCCTTCCGCAGCCAGTCGTGCGGCACAAAGTGTAGTCACAGGGCTTGTGACTACAGATGCCAATGGGAATTTGGCATCTGATGGCGGTGCACTCCAAACACAAGTCAATACGAATGCTACGGGGGTATCTACGAATACAATCGGGGTTGCAGCTAACGCAACTGGCATTGCGAGTAATACAGCAGGCATCGCAAATAATATGAGCGCGATCGCTGTTAACACGACGGCAATCACGACGAATACAGCGGGCATAGCTACGAACGCGACAGCTATATCCAGTGTGACAACGAATATTACGACGAACACAGCCGATATCGCAACCAATACAGTAGGGGTTGCGACGAACGCTCTGGGCGTATCTAGAAATGTGACAGCGATTGAAACCAACACGGCAGAAATCGCTCGATATTCTACGGCTATATTGCTAAACACCGCAGGTGTGAGCGCGAATAGAAGCGGGATTATGAACAACCTCAACCTCATCATTGGTAATGCTGAGGCCATTAGCGAGTTGAGAGAGGGGACGGCGGCTTTGGCGTCTATCCCTGATTTATATTTGCAAAAAGGGGAAACATGGACAGCCGCAGGCGGCATTTCCACATATGATGACGGGTATGGCGGCGCAGAATTTGGGTTTGGCGGCGGCATACAACGTCGGATCGGTGACGCATATAGCCATTCTTCATTTGGTATCGTCGCGGGTGTGTCTGGCGAGACGTACACAGCACGTCTTCAGTTCAGAATTGGCGGTTAAGTTCGATAGGTAATTTGCGCGCTCTACATACATTAATTGCTATTTTTAGAAAAGATCATCTGGAACATCAATATCTTTAGCTTCTTTGTCTGAAAGTTCGAGCCGTAGCGTTGTCGGAGTTTTTAGCATTGTCTTACGTAAATGTGGTGCGGTTGAAAGACTGTGTACGGCGTTGCCTGAAAATATAACAGGGGGCATATCTATGCCATTATGATTACTGATAATAACCTCTGAATTGGCACGCTCTAGCAAGCCATAAAGATGTACTGTTGTGACATACGGCATGTCGGCAAGCACGATGCACATATGTTTGATGCCACTGTTTACAATTGTTTGTGCAGCGAGTTGAAGGGAATGTTCATGGCCATTTTGTGGGGTCGTATTGTAAATAATATTTATATTTTCGCGGACAAAAACGGCTTCACGTTTTGGCGTGTCACTGGGAATAACAGCGTATATTTTCGCGAAGTCAATCTGTTGTACCGTTTTGATAATATGCTCGCATACAGCATAATCACCTAGCGGTGCGAGTAGCTTGTCCTCTGGCCCAAACCGTTTTGACGCCCCACTTGCAAGAATGACAAGTGCACACGCTTGCGGCCAAATCATAACCGCCCTCTTTTTTGCGCGGTGGAAATGATTTCTGCCAAAGTGGAAATTGCTAACAAATTTGCGTCACGCATGCTTGGGATCAGTCCGATAGGCGCTGAAATTTTTGCGATTTCATCGGGGCTAACACCAAGGTTTTGTAAAACCTCACAACGGTTTGCATGTGTCCCCAGACTCCCCAGAGCGCCAATGTAGAAACCATCATGGCGCAAGGCTTGTTTCAAAATATCCCCCTCCCATTCATGATCATGAAACATCAAGACAATGGCTGTCCAGTGATCATCAAAACATGGCGGAGGAGAGGTTGGCGAGATAAGGTGTTCAAAGGAAAGCTCCGTATGTGTTGGTAGCAACGCTTTCATCTCTGCATCTGGCGATTGCACGTGAACAATCAAGTTCGCATGTAAGGCTTGTTGCGCCAAATTGATAACTGGCATGCCGCGCCCGACAATACGTAATCGTAATTTAGGTCGGAAGGTAATTTCGGGAGTGTCATTTATTGCTAACACATCCCCCCAAATATTTACCCCAATACTTTGGCGTGCGTTCAGAGTAGATGAGAGTTTTATAATGAGATTTTGTGAACAATCGGTCGCGATGAAAATTTCAATAGAACCGCCACAGGGGAGTTGAATGTCTTTGAACGGCGACCCTTCGCCGTAGCGAATATGAGTATTGGTTTTTAAACTAAGCGCATGTTGCGCCCGCGTTATAATATCCCCGTCAACACAACCGCTAGAAATATAACCTGCACTCTCACCATTTTCGCAAACAGCCATAAGCGCCCCTTTGGCCCGCAATGTCCCGCCTGTAATATCCGTGACAAGTATGAGGGCACAGGCAATGCCTGTTTCATATTTACAGGCGATAAAATGGAGTACATCGGAAGGATGATGATAATTATGAAATGCAGTAGGCATGGGTATTAGAGAGCGTTCCCCGCATTCTTGATCGCCTGTCGAATTTTGACATAAGTCGCACACCGGCAAATATTTCCGTCCATAGCGTCATCAATATCTTGGTCACTTGGCCTTGGGGTTTCTTCGAGCAATGCAATTGCTGACATGATTTGTCCTGATTGGCAATAGCCACATTGTGGAACGTCAATGTCTTCCCATGCTTTACGGATTGCGTCGGCTTCTTTACCTGCCTTCCCTTCAATCGTTGTAATTTCATAACCGTCGAGTGAATCATGAGGTGTGATACACGAGCGTATAGCAACACCGTCCACATGCACTGTACATGCGCCGCATTGTGCGACACCACACCCAAATTTTGTACCTGTCATGCCGAGATGGTCGCGTAACACCCACAAGAGGGGTGTGCCTTCTGCGGCGTTTACAGTTTCGGTTTTGCCGTTGATTTTTAATGTGACTGTCATCGTCTTTCCCTTCATATCTCTTTGTCAGAGATGTATGTGTAATGTTCTAAAGTGGCAGTTGGTCTTGCCCTTTTGGAATAAGTGGAAGTGAGCGCAAGCGCACACCCGTTGCGGCAAAAATAGCATTGGCGAGCGCTGGTGCCGCAGGGGGCGTAGGCGGTTCACCAACACCGCCAGGAGGCGCGTCTGATTTAATGATTTTCACTTCGAAGTTTTTCGGCGCCTCTGACATACGCATGACGCGCCAGTCTGGGAAATTGGCTTGCTCAACAATGCCGTCCTTTACTGTAATTTCTCCGTATAGCGCATTGGAAAGCCCATAGAGCGTACCTCCTTCTACTTGTGAAATTGTATGCCCTGTATTTACGACAGTGCCTGCGTCAATTGCACTCCACACGCCAATAATCTCAAGATCACCTTCGGCACTCACCTTAACTTCGATCACGGTCGAGACATAGGTGAGGAAAGAGCGGTGGGTTGCGATGCCGATGCCGTGACCTTCTGGGAGTTTACGCCCCCAATTTGCCATTTTTGCCGCAACCTTGGTAACGTGAGAAAGGCGTGCCGTATCAATGGGGTGTTTTTCTAAGCTCGCGCCGTAATTGCTATATTTAGCACCTTCTTTATTCGGATCAAAATGTCGGGCATCGCCAAATAATTTTAGTAAATAGTCTTTTTGGTCAATACCTGCCGCGTGTGCTAATTCTGCACTAAAACTCTGCACGGCAAAGGCTTGAAATACATTACATACAGACCGCAACCAGCCAATGCGAATGGGGGCTTTGGCTTTGCCGACTTCAACTTGAACATTTGCAATAGCAAACGGCATATCCGTCGCGCCAAGACCAACTTCCATATCTGACCCTCGCGCAACAAGCGGCACAAAGGTAGAGGTTATCGTTGGAAAAACGGTACGGTGTAACCATGATGTACATTGCCCATTTTCATCCAAACCTGCTTCAAGAAACTGCGCGCTGACGGAATGGAAATAACCATGTTGTAAATCGTCTTCGCGTGTCCAGACAACTTTTACGGGCTTACCAATTTCGCGGGCGATTAAAGCGGCTTCGGCAACATAGTCGGGTTTTGACTTGCGACCAAAACCCCCGCCGAGCCACGTGACATGTATTGTCACATTTTCTTCTGGAACTTTACAGACATTTGCTACGGTTTTTTGCGCGGCTTGTGGGTTTTGTGTGCATGTCCAACACTCTACTTTGTCGCCGTCCCACCGCGCGGTTGCACAAGGAGGTTCCATAGGAGATTGTGAGAGAAAGGCCGCGTAATATTCAGCGTTCAGTGTTTTATCAGCTTTGGCGAGCGCCGCATTTACATCGCCTTTTTTACGTTTAACTGTCCCAGACTTGCGTGCGGTCGCGCGCAGCTCTTTTGCAAATACCTCAGAAGAAAAACCTGCGTTCGGGCCATCTGTCCAACTTATCTCTAAGGCTTTGCGGCCTTGTATCGCGGCCCATGTATCGGTCGCGATTACGGCAATGCCGCCCAGTGGTTTAAAGCCGACAGGCGTAGAGGCCTTTGGTAATTGAAATGTCTGTTTTACACCTTGGACTGCGAGTGTCGCTTCTGTATCGACCGATTTTATGAAAGACTTTACCTGTGGTGGATGAGCGATCACGGCGTAAAGCATATCTGGCAATTGCACATCCATGCCATATGTACCTTGGCCACGTACAATTTTTGGCACAGTCAGGGATTTTGTTGCTTGGCCTATATAGCGCCATTCTTCACGAGTCTTTAGCGTGATCTCATCCTCGGCAGGAACAGCAAGCTTGCTTGCAAACGCAGCCAACTCACCAAAGTGCGCGCTCTTCTTACTTTTACTGTGATAGACCACGCCGAGCTTGGCTTTACACTCCGCCTTGTCAACTTGCCAAAGTTGAGCCGCGGCGCTCTCAAGCATTGACCGCATGGCCGCGCCTGTAATACGCAGGCGGTGGAAATTATTACGCACGGATGTTGAGCCATCCGTATTTTGTGATCCATATTTTTTATCACCCACGGCTTGCACAATTTCAATTTTATCCCAATCGGCTTCCATTTCGTCCGCAACAATTTGTGCCATGGCTGTCCATGTTTGTTGCCCCATTTCTGAGCGGTGACAGATAAGCTTGATATTACCGTCATTTTCTATTGTGATAAAGAGTGACGGCGTCGCGTCTCCGCCCTCGACGTCAGTCAGTGGAGAGGGGCCATTATTGGCTTCGATTTCGGGGAAACTATCTTTAGCAGGTGCACAAGCACCGAACAAAGTCATGCCGATTACCATCGTACCACTGCCGCCAAGAAAATGTCTGCGACTAAGGTTTGTTATCGGGCTTTGCGTCGGTTGAGATGACGACGTTGCGTGAGTTTCGCGAAAAGAACCATCGGAATTGAGAAACATATATAGTGTCCTTCTTGTGCTTAACGAAATTGGTCTTGGTCGGTTAATGCATGTCTATAATAGGTCTGGAAAAGTCTTTAGGCAAGGGATGGTAAGAAAAGAGCATGAATAGTGGCCGAAAATTTATGAATAATAGGGATGCAATTTCTATCTTTGACATAGGAATGCTCTCTCTCTAAATTAACGAAAAAAATAGGGATGATCATGCGCGAGAAAACAATTCCACCTTTCAAAAAATTCATGACCGCAGAGCTTGTCGTGACGACAATTATTAATTTTGCCTTTGGGGCTGGATTTGGTTGGCTTGCGGGGAAAAGCTTACACGCCGTTCCCATGCATGGTGTTGGTGGTATTGTCATGGATGTTATCATTACGTGTTTTGCCATTGGCCTTCTCTTGACTTTGATTTCTACAGCAATTGTACGCAAACGCATTGCGAAGGGGGAAGTAGATAATATTCCAGAGAGTTCATTATTCTTTCCAATGAAATCACTCCCAAAGAAAACCCTTCCACGCGCAATGCTATTGGCCGTGTTAGGGGTTGTCGTTCTCGCGCCAATCATCATAGGCGGATTTTTAGCTTTGGGGATAAGTGAAATATCCTCGCCGAACTTTATTTGGGTGAAGGGGGCTTATGGTGCACTCATCGCAATACTCTGTACGCCTTACGCGCTCATGCCTATGATGGCCGAGCGCTAAGGCGCGTCTATTTTGATGAAATCATATTCGGCACTCTCAAATTTACGCATCATTTTCGTGAATGTTGAGGTCTGATGTGGCCACATGGTCGGGATGGAACCATCTGGTAATTTATACCAACTTACACACCCCGTTGCCCATACTGATTTTGCCAGATGTTTTTGAATGTCTTCATTATAGATTCGCACGGCGTCTGCTTTGACTGAAAAATAAGTATTGGTGGGAACGGCTTGCACACACTGCACCATGTATTTTACCTGCGCCTCTATCATCAAAATCATAGACGAATGCCCGAGATTGGTATTTGGGCCAAGCAAGAAAAATGCATTGGGCATATTGTCAATCACGAGCCCACGCAAAGCCTGTGGCTGTTTGCGCCATGCGGCGAGTGTTGCACCGTGAATACCTGTTATTTCAAGGTTGGGCAAATAAGTGCTGGTCTTAAATCCTGTTGCATAGACAATTATGTCCACATCAATATTGCTGTTGGATGTGGCAACGCCGCGTGGTGTGATTTTTTCAATAGGCGTCGTAATCACATCGACATTGTCTTGTTGTAAGGCCTGAAAATAATTGTCAGACAGAAGAACCCGCTTGCACCCCATCGTATAATTGGGCGTCAAAACCTCGTTCAATGCAGGATCGCTCACCGTTTTGTTGCGGTAGGCATGGGCGTGTTTGGTCAGTTTTTTATTGATATAACTGCCGCTCTTGAAATTATGAAAGAACACATAATCGGACCGCGCAAAGATCGCAAACCGAGGCAGTTTCATTGTCCACGGAAAAATACGAAACAGAAGTTTTTCAAATTTATGATAGCGACGGTCATGCCTCGGGATAACGAAATTTGCTGTACGTTGGAATACGCATACCTTAGCAGCCGTTTTTGCAATTTCGGGAATGATTTGTAGGGCGCTGGCCGCACTGCCGATCACGGCGATTTTCTTGCCGCGAATGTCTAATGCTTTAGGCCAGCGTGCCGTATGAAAACTCGTGCCTGTAAATGTGTCAATGCCTGCTATGTCGGGCATTTGCGGTGTGCCGAGTATGGCGACACTGGTCATAAGAAAACGGGCCTTAAAAATTTCACCAGTTTTGCTTTTAACAACCCAATGGCCTTGTGTCTTATCAAAACGGGCAGATGTAATTTCAGTATTATGATGAATGTGCTTTTTGATATCGAAATCTTCTACGGTTTTTTCGACATAGGCGCGGATCTCTGGTGCAGAAGAAAACTTACGGCTCCAATTTGGATTGGGGGCGAAAGAGAACGAATATAAATGTGACGGTACATCACAGGCCGCGCCGGGATAGGCATTGTCAAACCATGTGCCACTAATTCCACCCGTTTTTTCGACAATAATGAAATCGTCAATACCAGCGGCGCGAAGCTTGATCGCCGAACAAACACCGGCAAAGCCAGCACCAATAATAAGAGCGGTCAGAACAGGCTTAGACATAGCGCTCTCTGTTCACGGCGTTCCACACACCTGATAACGCAACGAAATCAAAGCTTTCGTCTGGGTCACGGTCATTATTCAGATCGGCAGGAGAGTTTCGTGTAATTAAAATTCCGAGAGGCTCGCCCGTCTTTGCGTCAATCACCGCACCGCCGCTCATGCCAGTGACGACAGGTTCATCTGGAGTGGTAATGCGTGCGATCCATGTATCTGGCGTACCCGGGCGCTCTATATAGACCACAGCTTCGCGTATAGCGTGCTGCGCTGACCCTGCAGGAAACCCAACGCAAATCACGTCCTGTCCGGAGTGTGGTGGTTGCGGGCACGTGTCGGGTAGGGTGCAGCCAATCAGTGCCGCGTCAAGTGCCGCAGGCCAACTCTCTACAGAACCTTGCGAGAACGGCGGTACTTTGTCGCCGCATTCACTCACCACATGTCCTGCTGTGATATGGCCATCCCAATGTTCAAAAAATGACCCATAGGTTTGAAAACCCGGTTCATTAAAAAAATGCCGACAGACAATATCGTGTGATGAAGATGTTTTGATCGGGGTGTTTGTAAGCGTCGGCACATCCATCGTTTGCACAATGTGTTGTGTAACGGGGTGTTGTGTAACTGGGTGTTGTGTAACGGGCGTTCTTTTCGGTTTTTTGCGAAATTTGCGAAAGAAGGGAAGAAATGAAAATGGCATGGAAGTCCCTTAAGCTGTTGTCGGCTATAGTCTTGAAATATAGTATATGTTAATAAAATTCAAAAGGGATTTATTATGCGTCAATTCATGCTTGCAAGTTTAGCCGTGTTTTTCACTATGAATGTTTTTACTGGTAGTGGTTTTGCAGATGAAACGAAACATAAAGTTCACGCGAGCGAACGTGCAAAAACAGAACTGCGTCCCTATGATTCCAAAATCGATGCAATGAAAGCCGTTGACGAAGCCCTTGCTCGCGCCACGCTTAATAATACCAAAGCCCTCATTGTTATGGGCGCGAATTGGTGTCATGATAGCCGCGCACTCGCGACACGTTTTGACACAGCAGAGTTTAAGACACTTATCTCGCAAAAATACGAACTTGTATATGTCAGCGCAGGTACAAACCCTGGTCAAAATAACGAAAACAAGGCCGTTTCGAAACGATTTGGCGTTGAGAGTATTGAAGGCACACCGACTGTATTCATTGCCACGCCGAATGGGGATGTATTGAACGCGGATAGTGCGGTCTATTGGCGCAACGCACACGAAATTCCAAGCGACATGACATTGGCATATCTAGAGCATTACGCTTTGAAATAAATTCAGTCCTTTTTGTTAGGTTTTTGACTTGCCGATTTCCGCCTGAGGGTACGTCCCGTCATGACGGCGTCATTGCCAAATTTTGCCCGCGCTTTGTCGCTGGCCCGTTCTGCGGTTCTGCGTTGTTGGGCTTTGGGGTCAAGCAGGTCGGCGGCGTCACCAACAGGTTTGCAAAGGCTTGAAATACCTGCGCCAATCAAGCGGAATTTACGCCCAGACTTTACGCCTTCTATTTCTGCTTTCAGTAAAGGCAGGCATGTATGGAAAATAATGTCGGCAAGTTGCACGGGGTCGGGCAATGTCCGCCTGCGCGTTATGGTTTGAAAATGACTGGTTTTCAGCTTCATCGTGACGACATAACCTGCCATATTTTTGGCCTTGGCGCGCTCAGCGGTTTTCTCACACACTTGCCACAGCCTGTCGGTCAGTTCGTCCTCGCCGCCAATGTCCGTGTTAAAGGTGATTTCCGTAGAAATGCTTTTACGAATGCTTTCGACTTTGACAGGGCGGAAATCCTCGGCGCGTGCGAGTTGAGCAAGGCGTAGACCAGACTCGCCAAATTGTTTCATCATTTGGGCATCAGACCGTCTGCGAACATCGGAGATTTTCACAATCCCTGCTTTATTCAATGTGCGTGAAAAGGCAGGGCCAACTCCGAATATAAAACCGACAGGTTTATCCGCCAGAAAATCAAGGGCTTCCGCTTTGCCAATAATTGCAAAACCGTTTGGCTTGTCTAAATCGGAAGCGGTCTTGGCGAGAAACTTATTGTATGAAAGCCCGACACTCACCGTTACGCCAACCTCTTTGAAAATACGCTTTTGAATCTTGATGAGGGTTTGTGCAGGCGAACCGTGGTGAAGACGCTCTGTGCCTGTTAAATCTAAGAACGCTTCATCAATGGAAAGGGACTGAACAAGAGGGGTGTAATCACGCATGATTTCTTTCACATGTGCCCCCGCCCGTCCATATTTGTCTGAATTTGGGCGAATCACTATGGCTTGAGGGCATGCTTTTAAGGCTTTAAACATGGGCATGGCCGAGTGAACACCGAATACACGGGCATTATAACACGCAGCTGAAACGACTCCACGGGTCCCGCCGCCAATAATAACGGGTTTATTGGCAAGCTCTGGATTGTCTCGCTTTTCCACCGAGGCGAAAAAGGCATCGCAATCAATATGTGCAATAGAAAGTGTATTTAATTCAGGATGATAGAGGACACGATACGAACGGCACTGACCGCAGGCAGGTATATCTGCAACCGATAAAATGGCCACATCTGCGCCACAATCTCTGCATATACCTATATGCATGTTCGAATCATTACTCATAATTTCCTGTATTTTTACCTTTATTTTCGTTTACGAAATTTTATCATGTTCAGGTTATGTTCTTTTAACAAAAGGTTACTGCCATGAACACTGTTATTTAAGGATATTGGTGTTTAATGTCTTTAGTCAAAAAAAGTGCTTAAGCACGAATTGGTGAAATGGTGATATGTTGCAAGCGATTCCTAAAAAAATATTAATTGTCGAAGACAATGAGCTAAATATGAAGCTATTCTCGGACCTCCTAGGGGCGCATGGTTATGAAACCTGTGAAACCCGTGAAGGTTTGAAAGCGATCGCTCTTGCGAAAACCTATAAACCAGATTTGATCTTGATGGATATTCAATTGCCAGAAATCTCTGGTCTTGAAGTGACAAAGTGGATTAAAGACGACAAAAGTTTAGCGAATATTCCAATCGTCGCTGTGACGGCATTTGCTATGAAAGGCGACGAAAAACGTATTCGGGATGGCGGATGTTCGGCTTATATTTCCAAGCCCATTGCTGTATCTTCTTTCCTTGCGACTATTCGCAAATTTTTGGGCTAGGCGCATCGGATGAGTGCACGTATTCTTATTGTTGACGACTTGGCACCAAACCTTCATTTGCTTGAAGTAAAACTTGCCGCCCAATATTACGACGTTATTACGTCCCTAAGCGGTACAGAGGCGCTTAAAATCGCAGAAACCGAGAAGCTAGACCTAATCCTTCTTGACGCTATGATGCCGGGGTTAAATGGTTTCGAGACATGTAAGCGTTTGAAATCCAATCCTA
Source organism: Robiginitomaculum sp. (assembly GCA_002733905.1). Taxonomy (GTDB): domain Bacteria; phylum Pseudomonadota; class Alphaproteobacteria; order Caulobacterales; family Maricaulaceae; genus Robiginitomaculum_A. The sequence continues at coordinate 17,623 of NVXK01000020.1, forward strand.
AAACTTGGCATATTCCTGTTATTATGGTCACGGCCCTCGAAGAGAGTAAAGACCGTATCCGTGGCCTGAACGCTGGCGCGGATGATTTTATCACCAAACCAATCGATGACTTTAATTTGATGGCGCGCGTGAAATCGCTTTTGCGCCTAAAAATGGTCACTGACCAATTATTGAGCCATACAGGCAATTCTATCGAGCAATCAAGACCGATCCTCGATTTGCTAGACAAACGTAGTGGCCGTATATTGATCGTCGATGACCATATGCGTAAACTTGAAAAACTTGCAGAGCCATTACAAGCCTTGCATGAAATTCACTTGGAAACAGACCCGCAATTGGCACTTGATAAAGCGGTTCAGAATATGGACTTGGTTATCATAGATCTTACGTCTGGAAAGTTTGATGGTCTGCGCCTTTGTGCGCGTATGCGCTCCGAAGCAAAAACACGTGATATTCCAATTTTGGCGATAGGTAACCACGAAGAACAGGCCAAACTCGTGCGTGCCTATGATATCGGCATTAATGATACGCTTATGCGCCCTGTGGAACGCCAAGAGCTGGTTGCGCGGGTGAATACCCAGCTTAAACGTAAATTCTATGCAGACAGCTTAAAAAACGATTTCAATGAAAGTTTGGAAATGGTGGTCACAGACCCTCTGACGGGGCTAGGCAATCGCCGTTATTTTGACCGTTCTATTGCGCCATTATTTGATCAATTAGAAGAATCTGGTACGCCGTTTAGTATTATTGTCTTCGATGTTGATCATTTCAAACGGGTAAATGATATATTGGGCCATGATACAGGGGATATAGTCTTGCAAGAAATTGCTGCAAGACTAGCTTCGAATATGCGTAGTGTGGATATTGTAAGTCGGTACGGCGGTGAAGAATTTGTCGTGGCCATGCCTGAATCAGACTTGCAGGCCGCAATGGTTGCCGCCGACCGTGTGCGTGCGCTTGTTGGTGGCACGCCTATCCATGTGGATGGTCAGGCGTTTAGTGTTTCTGTCAGCGCGGGTATTGGCGAGGTTATGCCAGGTGAAAAATTCCGCGACGTGTTTAAACGCGCTGATTCCGCACTTTACAAAGCCAAGCAAAACGGCCGTAACCGTGTTGAAGGTATAGACACGAAAAAAGCCGCGTAAACTGCGGCTTAAATTCTTATTTATAAGATATCACACAAAATTCAAACGCGGATAGTATTCTCGGTCAGTCGAGAAGAATATGGCTATTTAATTTTGCCTTCTTTGAAGTCAACGTGCTTACGTACAACTGGGTCATATTTCTTTTTGACCATTTTGTCCGTCATTGTACGGGCATTTTTCTTTGTTACATAGAAATATCCGGTGCCTGCTGTTGAGTTCAAACGGATTTTAACTGTGGTTGGCTTCGCCATGACTATAGTCCTTAAATATGGGTTTTACCCTTAATCTTGATGGCGGAACATACTTGGGAAAACACACATGTCAACCATTTTGACGCGGTTTTTTCATAAGCTTTCGTACAAAAACGACACTAAAGCCCGCACAGCCTAATCCTGCAAGTGTCCACATAAAGCCATAAGGTACAAAAATGTCCATCATGATGCCTGAAACAGGGGGAATGATCAGGGAACCGACGGCGTAAGCAAAGATAAATGCCGCATTTGCAGCCGCTATACGGGGGCCGTGAAAACGTTCCGCGAGCAATACAAGGCCAACCGTATAAATCGCCGTGGCCAGCCCAACATATAAAAATAACAAACACCCAAGCAAGACAAAATGATCGCCAGCCATGACCATAAAAATGGGACCGATGAAAGCTACCCCCATTAATCCAAGCATTAATTTTTCGCGGTTAACGCGATCCGCCAACATGCCCATTGGATATTGAAAGAGGGCATTGCCAATTGTGGCGACGAGCAAAAGCATACGCCCCATATGTTCCGTATTCCCAAGTCGCGTTACGTAAACAGGGATGAAATGAAAGATCAACTGCTCGATTGCGCCAAATACAATACCGCAAGCCATCAAGGATGGTGCCGCAAACACAATTATAATTATGGGCTTAAACCCTGCGTGTTCTTTGGGCGGAGGCACGACATTTGTGGCCCCCTTAAGAAAGATAAAAGGCACCAGCCCTATTAAAAACAAACTCCCGCCAATAAGATAAGTCGGCCAACTTTCAATACCTGTAAAGGTCGCGACAAAAACAGCAATGCCACTACCAATGCCAAACCCACCAGCAAGGGCCGTACCGTACATGCCCAAAATACGCCCGCGTAAATGATCAGGCGCCAGTTGATTTATCCATGTCTCGACGACAACAAATAAAATTGCAAAGGCACTTGATTGCACAAGGCGCACGAGAAACCACGCATTTACTGACCAAAATAATTTATAAAGTGGGAAGCATAATGCCCCGATGATCAGTGCAATGACCATTATCCATTTTGCGTTAAACTTGCTGAGGAGTTTTGGGGTAATGGGCGTTATAAGTATAGACATAACCGCCCCAACGGAAATCAGCCAGCCTAATAATGCGCCTGAACTGGTCATACGTTCCAGGTTTTGTGCGATGACGGGGGCGGAATATCCAAACCCAAGAGACGCAGAACCCATGGCAAGAATAGCCGTGATAATACCGAGTTTTTGCGAACGGCTCATTGTCGCTTCAGGCACTTGTACGCGTGTCACTTTTGGCCTGTCACTTTTAGGAATGTCACTTTTAGGAATGTCATTTGGGAAATCTTGTGAGTATAAACTTGCGGTGTTGTACGTGCGTGAAAACTATGTCGTGAGGTGGATTGTCATAGCCAAGATATGTCTCTAACTCGCCAAGCATCATTTTCGTGGCGCGGTGCATTTTAAGCGCACGCGCTTCTTCAAACGTAAACCAATGGGTATCGACTAATTCCGCGCTGTTTTCAAAGGGACGGTTAGCGGCTTCTGTATCGAGGCGCGCCAAGAAAAACCAAGTGTCGAAACGCTTGTCATGATATGGGGGCGTGATGGCGCGGGCGAATACCTCTATGTCTGCAAGCACGGGTAAATACCCTTGGCTATGGAAGGCTTTCCAAGACGGGTCATTGATCGCGCTTTGCGGTGTGCCTCTTTTGCCAAGGATAAGGGAGGTCTCTTCAAATGTTTCGCGCACACTGGCAAGCACACAGGCACGGGCGCGGGCAGGCGTCATCGCTTTTTCTAAGATTTCGCGTGTTCGGGAATTCGGATGGTCGTGGGCAGGGGCATAGTTATCGGATGGATCGACGCGTCCGCCAGGAAAGACATAAACACTGGGCAAAAAATCATGTTTGTGTGACCGTTTTCCCATCAAAATTTGTTGTTGCCCATTATCATCACGCAATAACACAATGGTCGAGGCCAATTTGGGTCTCGGTGCGATACGACCAGGGATGGGTTTAGGGAGTTCAATCATCAAATGTCTCGGATATTATATTTTAGGATATTCATCCGTTTTAGGCGCGTGAAATTTATTTGTATAGCTTTTCTTCAAACACTTATAGCGTCGCAAGGCTCCCCTTTGACGTTTTGCTTGTCATCTCACCCTTTAGCAAGGCAGTGTTGCACCCAAGAATATGCTTTCATCTGCGTATAATCGGCATACAGGCTAACACATTGCCGTTCACGCTCGCATTTGCTATATTGCCCACACGAGGAGTTCGTTTATGGCTATAGGTTCACGCAGAGACACCGAAGAGAAAATTGAGGGAACATATGTTGTTCACCCTGATCGGAAAACATCGCGCATGAAACCCCTAAAAGCCATGTCGCATTTTCGCAAACTTATTGCGGACAAAGAAGACACAGAGCAAGTTTTTCACATTATTCAGTCTCTCAGTGGTAAAACCCTGATCAGGGATTTGAAACGCTTTGCGGCCACACCCGAAGGGGCGCAACGCATCAAAGAAAGACGCTATTTACAGCCCATACTTGATGATCATGACACGATATTGAAAACGCCTGCGGGCAGTGTCGGCCATGCATATGTTGAGTTTATGCGGAGCCAAGGTCTCTCCTCGCAAGGCTTGATTGATGAATATGAACGCTTTGGTAAAACGCAAAACGAACATGATGATCTGATTCAATGGTATAGTAACCGTTTGCGCGATACACATGATTTATTGCATATCCTGACAGGCTATAGCCGCGACGCATTGGGCGAAACCTGTGTGCTTGCCACAAGTTATAGCCAACATTTTAGCCCTGGTGTGATATTTATCTCGGTCATGGGTGGTTTTGAAATTCGCAAATACGCGCCGAAAGACTGCTCCGTTATGGGCGCTGTCTTTGAGGGGAAACGCAATGGCAAACATGCACAAAGCATCGTGACCCAAGACATACCTGCTTTGCTCGCAGAGCCTTTAGACGCAGCGCGTAAACGCATGGGCTTTGTCACACCTGTAAAATATAACCGCGTCCACACCGCCTGTTACGCCGCAGGCATTGATCCATATTTGGTGATTAGCTGATTACCGAGATCCACATTACCGGGATCCACTGCGTTTTCGGTTTTTGCCTTTAAAGCTACCACGTTTAGGGCCACCGGGACGGGTGCGATTACGGTAATGGCTTGGCGGAACGTTTTTGGGACGTTTGCCTTGCTCTGGATCCGTAAGCATTTCAAATATGAGCCCGCCTGTTAGCGGTGTCGCCTCAAGAAGCCGTATTTTCACACGACGCCCAAATTTATAAGTACCGCCTGTTTCCACGCCAATAAGTGACTTGGTTTTCTCGTCAAATATATAGCGTTCAACGCCAAGCCGACTGACGGGGCAAAACCCGTCTGCGCCTGTTTCGTCGAGTTGAATAAACATACCGGCACGGGTTACGCCTGCGATGCGTCCTTCAAATTCTGCCCCAATACGGTCTTGGAGATAGGCAGCGATATAACGGTCTTTACTGTCACGTTCCGCCGCCATAGCGCGGCGCTCTGTATTGCTAATGTGTTCCGAAATTTCTTTCAGGCGCGATACCTCTTCCGTGCTAATCCCGTCATCGCCGAGCGTATAGGCACTGATCAATGCCCGATGGACAATCAAATCGGCGTAACGGCGAATAGGTGAAGTAAAATGCGCGTAATGGGTCAGGTTAAGACCAAAATGCCCACCATTTTTCGGGCCGTAATAGGCTTGCATTTGCGTGCGTAGAACGGACATGCTGACGGTTTCGGCTAAATCTTTTTCACGCGCACTATCAATAAGGCGGTTAAAGCGTTTGGGCGTAATCCGCTCTCCCATTGACCATTTCAGACCGAGGGCAGGGAGGAAGTCCGACAGGCCTTGAATTTTCTCATGGCTAGGGCCTTCATGCACGCGGTAGATAAGCTCTGCATTCTTGGCGTCAAGCGCTTGCGCCGCCGAAACATTGGCTTGGATCATAAATTCTTCAACCAGCATATGAGCGTCAAAACGCTCACGCACTTCGATAGAAATGACATTGCCTTTCTCATCCACGCGTACACGGCGCTCTGGCACATCAATTTCGAGAGGGCCACGGCGTTCACGGGCGATTTTCACGCTTTCATAGGCAGCATATAAATCTTTAAGAATATCTTCTACCGCCAAAGCTTCAGGCGCAGTTTTTCCTTCTGGTTTAAAGACTGTTTGGGCTTGGCTATAGGTGAGGCGCGCGTGCGAGCGCATAATGCCGCGCACGAATTTATGCCCAATTTTATCACCTTCTGCATTAAAACGCATACGTACCGCAAGGCAGGCACGGTCTTCGTTCGGACGCAAGGAACACAAATCAGCAGAGAGCTCTTCTGGCAACATAGGTTCAACACGGTCTGGGAGGTAAACCGAATTACCACGTTTAAACGCGCCTTTATCAAGCGCACTGCCGGGGCGCACATAGACGCTGACATCGGCAATCGCGACCCAGACAATATGGCCACCAATATTTTTGGGACTATCATCTGGACTCGCGAAAATCGCGTCATCAAAATCTTTCGCGTCATCGGGGTCGATGGTAATCAGGGGCACATCGCGGATGTCTTGGCGTGTTTTACTCAGGGCTGGCAGGGAGAGCTTGCTCGCCTCTGCCAATTCATCGGAACTGAACCCAAGAGGGATATTATGTGCATAGAGCGAGATAATTGAAGCCGAACGCGGATGATTGGCAGAGCCAAGCACTTCGCTTATGCGGGCAATCCTATCACCTTTGTGACGGGCATCGGAAAGCTCGAACAAGACGAGGTCTTGGTCTTTCAGACCTAGGCTTTCCATTTGTCCACGCGCAGGTAAATGATCATAGCGAGAGCCTTTGGCCACAGGGCGAATACGCCATCCGCGCCCCCCTTTGACAACCACACCCAATTGGGTTTGTGGCCCTTCGCCAAGTGTTTTAATCACTTCGCCTGTAAAGACATCACCGCGTTTTTCGATACGTAACAATGCACGGTCACCAATGCCAAGTTTTGCATTGGCATGTACCGCAGACTTTTTGTGGCGCATTTTTTCAAAGACGATAATATGAGGCGGTTTGCTCTTGCCTTCCCATTTGACAGGCACAGCAATCAGGTCGCCCTGATCGTCAATATGATCAATGCGCGCCGCCATGACGCGCGGCAATGTACCCGAACAGCGATATGTACGCCGATCCGTACGGATCAATGTGCCGTCTTCGGTAAGTTCACTTAAAATGAGGCGGAGTTCACGACGTTGGTCGCCAGACAGGCCAAGCGCACGCACAAGGCCGCGCTTGGTCAATTCTTCGCTCGTCTCGCGAACCGTTTTCAATATGGTGTCGCGTGTAATTTTCATGCAATAACCTTTACCCTGTTATGTGTCGTCATTCGAAGACGTCTCAGGGGCTTTCTTCTGGGCCGCAGGCTTTTTCGCTACGGCTTTCTTTTTAGGAGCAGCTTTCTTCTTTGCTGCTGGTTTCTTTTTCGCCGCAGGCTTTTTCTTTGCAGCGGGCTTCTTCTTAGCAGGTTTTTTCTTTTTGCCACCCTTGGCTTCTTTGGCGGCAATATATTCGAGCGCCATTTCCAAAGTGACATCATTAGGGTCAACGTCCTTAGGCAAAGTCGCATTGACTTTCTCGTATTTCACATACGGGCCGTAACGACCAGACATAACACGCACAGGTTTGTCTGTCTTAGGATGATTGCCAAGTTCTTTGAGAGCGCTCGCACCGCGAGAGCCACCTTTGGCGCGTTTTTCCGCCAGTAATATGACGGCGCGGTTCAGGCCAACTTCGAACATTTCGTCAATGTCTTGCAGATTGGCATATGTGCCTGCATGTAAAATATACGGGCCAAAGCGACCGAGAGAGCCGACAATTTTTTTACCGTCTTCTGGATGGTCACCAATATGACGCGGTAGGCTCAATAGTTTTAAGCCTTTGAATAAATCCATATCATCATATGGCCATGTTTTGGGCAGGCTTGTCCGTTTTGGTTTTTTGTCTTCACCAAGTTGTACATAAGGGCCATACCGACCATTTTTGAGCCAGACATCAAGACCGCTATCAGGATCAACGCCGAGGACTTTGTCTTCGCTCGGTGCGGATTCACCGTCTTTTTGACCAAAGGGACGCGTGTGCTTACATTCTGGGTAATCAGAACAGCCAACGAAAGCCCCAAAACGGCTAACCTTCAAACTTAGCTGACCTGTTTCACAGGCAGGGCATTTACGTGGGTCTGAGCCATCTTCTTTTGGAGGGAATACCATCGGCCCAAGGGCAATATTAAGGGCGTCGAGAACTTGGGTTACCCGTAGTTCTTTTGTCCCGTCAACAAGAGCGGAAAACCCTTCCCAGAAATCTGACAGCAATACTTTCCATTCAAGCTTGCCATCGGAAACTAAATCAAGGCGCTCCTCAAGTTCAGCCGTATAATCATACGCAATATATTTGGTGAAGAACTCTTCCAAGAAAGCAACAACAAGGCGGCCTTTATCATCTGGAATAAAACGGCGTTTGTCGAGGGTGACATAGCCACGGTCTTGTAACACTTTTAAAACAGACGCATATGTTGATGGGCGACCAATGCCTAATTCTTCCATACGTTTGACAAGTGACGCTTCACTAAAACGCGGTGGGGGTTGTGTGAAATGCTGTTCGGCTTCCACTTTTTCCCCAACAACCATATCGCCAGCCGTCACAGTTGGTAGGCGTACGCCGTCGCCGTCTTTGTCTGCACCGCTCTCGACGTATAATGTCAAGAACCCATCAAAGCGTACAACTGTACCCGTTGCGCGTAGACCAACTGTCTTGTCGCGGTCTTCAATAGTGATGGTTGTACGTTCTAATTCTGCCGAGGCCATTTGAGACGCCGTCGCGCGGTTCCAGACAAGTTGGTAAAGCTTGGCTTGGTCACCAGAAAGATTGAGACTATCTGGCGAGCGGGTAAAACTTGTTGGGCGAATGGCTTCATGGGCCTCTTGCGCGTTTTTGGCTTTGGTTTTGTAAACACGCGGACTGCTCGGCACATATTTACCGCCAAATTTATTGCTAATTGCCGAGCGTACTTCTGTAATCGCTTCACCAACCATAGAAACACCGTCAGTACGCATATAGGTGATAAGACCAACGGTCTCGCCGCCAATATCAATACCTTCATACAATTTTTGCGCCGTTTGCATTGTGCGTGTGGCAGAGAAGCCAAGCTTGCGACTGGCTTCTTGTTGCATGGTAGAGGTTGTAAATGGTGGTTGCGGATGACGCTTAACAGGTTTGGCTTCAACCGAAGTGATCGACAACGACGCTGCTTTCACTGCGTCACGCCCTGCGTACGCGAGGGCTTCCGTATTGAGGCTGAATTTTTTAAGTTTTTCACCGTTTAGAGAAACAAGACTAGCTGGGAAGTTCGCACCCTTAGCGCTCGCAATCTGCGCGCCTACTGTCCAGTATTCTTCGGATTTAAATTGTTCGATTTCTGTTTCGCGTTCACAAATAAGGCGAAGGGTAACCGATTGCACACGACCCGCAGAACGCGCCCCCGGAAGTTTGCGCCATAGAACTGGCGAAAGGGTGAAACCCACAAGATAATCAAGTGCACGACGGGCGAGATAGGCATTTACCAATTCCATATCCAGTTCACGCGGCGCTTTAATGGCGTCGGTTACCGATTTTTTGGTAATGGCATTAAAAACAACGCGCTCAATCTGTTTGCCCTTAAGCGCTTTCTTTTTGTTCAGTACTTCTAGTAAATGCCACGAAATGGCTTCACCTTCTCTATCCGGATCGGTCGCGAGAATGAGTTTGTCTGAATCTTTCAGCGCGTTGACAATATCTGCAACACGGGCTTTTGCCCGCGTATCAATGGCCCAATCCATTGCAAAGTCTTCGTCGGGGCGGACAGAGCCTGTCTTTGACGGGAGATCCCGTACATGTCCGAAACTCGCGAGGACTTTATAATCTTTACCGAGATATTTTTCGATCGTTTTGGCTTTCGCCGGCGATTCTACAATCACTAAATTCATAAGAACACCAATATAATATAACTATTATAGTTATTTTGGGGGCAAAACCCCATAGGAAATTTCGGCGATATGGGGGTAAGTCGGTGCACTTGTCAACACAAGCCATGAAAAACACCCTATAATAGCTCGTTTTCTCATTATAACGCAATATTATATATTGCAACTATAAGTAAATATGACTATAGAAACAGGGTTCACTTTAAGGGAAATAAAATGGCGGCAAAGAAACCCACACGTGAAAAGGTCACGAATATAATCAAACATCCATCCGTAATGAATGTAAGCGCATATGAGGCACAAGAATACGTCGACTGCATGCTTGGCGAACTTTGTGATTTCGCCAAAAGAATGAGCCTACGCGACACGCTTGTATTTTTGGAGATTACACAAAAGGCCATCAAGGACAATGCAAGAAACTAGGTAAAGCGAAATAATGTATTGCTGTTAAAGCATGAGCGAAAGCTTGCCGTCACTTTGGGCAAAGAGTGCGCCCGAAAGCTCCAACTCTAAAAGAGCTGCGGCAGCAATCGGATAGGGTAGGCCGCTTTGACGAATAATCTCGTCGCGGTGAGTAGGCGTTGGCGAACATAATGAGAGAATATCCGTACGTGCCTTGTCTATATCGTCTTGCACCTCGTCCCAATTTATCATTGGCGGCGTATAACCACTTGTGTCTTCTTCGAATAAAGGCATTTGAATGCCTGCGAGAATATCTAATATGTCGGCTGTGTTTTCAATCAGTGCCGCGCCCTGACGAATAAGGCGGTTACAGCCTTTTGTACGTGGGTCAAGAGGGGAGCCTGGCGCAGCCATGACTTCTCGGTTTTGCTCTAGGGCGTAACGCGCAGTGATCAGTGTGCCAGAACGTTCTGCCGCTTCGATAACAACAACCCCTTGGCAAAGACCAGAAATGATACGGTTACGCCTAGGGAAATCACGCGCGGTCGCGCAATAGCCAAGTGGGCTTTCCGAGACAATAGCGCCGTGTCGTACCATTTCGTGATAAAGCTCTGCGTTCTGGCGTGGGTAGATATGGTCAACGCCGCCGCCAAGAACACATACAGTGCCTGTCTCTATCGCGCCCCAATGGGCAGAGGCATCAATGCCGCGCGCGAGACCCGATACAATCGTAATGCCTTCTTCGCCGAGCTCTGATGCGATTTGTCGTGCAAAGCGCAAACCTATCGCGGACGCATTGCGCGAACCAACAATGGCGATACATGGTTTGTGTAATATGTCTATATTGCCTAGCACACTAATGGTGGGAGGCGTTGGGTCTACGGCACGTAAGTATTTAGGATAGTCAGGTTCGCAAGAGGCAAGCAAACGCACGCCCATATCTTCAAACCCCTGTAGTTCGCGTTCGATATCTTCCAGCGGGGGAATAACCATTTTACCGCGCCGCCCCGTACGGGCCACAAGTTCAGGAAGCGCGTCGAGGGCGGCTCCTGCGCTTTTATATCTGCGGAGCAAATCTCTAAACGCAACAGGGCCGACCGTGGTGGTACGGGTCAAGCGAAGCCAATCGCGTTTCTCGCTATAAGAAAGTTCCACCCCGTTCATTGCCTTCTATTTCGCCTTTTTGCCAATGCGCGATTCTGTACCTGCCAGAATACGGCCAATGTTTTCTGTGTGACGTATAAAGATAATCACCGCCAGTACGCCGCCCATGATAGCGATTTCAGTTTTGCCCATAAAATAAGCCGCGACGGGGGCTGCAATCGTCGCAAGCAAAGCAGAAAGCGAAGACATGCGGGTAAGCACCGCACCCAGTATCCAAGTCGCGCACGCAATAAGCGCAATTGGCCACGCCGTGGCAAACAAAACACCAAAATAGGTCGCAACGCCCTTGCCGCCCTTAAACTTGAGCCAAATCGGAAAGCAATGCCCAATCAGTGCCGCACCGCCAGCAAAGAGTGAGGGGACAAAACCAAAAAATTTAGCAAAGATCAATGCGGCGACACCTGCTTTCCCTGCGTCGAGGAGGAGGGTGAGTATGGCGAGGTCTTTACGGCCTGTACGCAAAACATTTGTTGCCCCAATATTGCCAGACCCTATGTCACGAATATCCCCTTGGCCCGCAAGCCGCGCAAGGATAAGCCCAAACGGAATCGACCCGAGGAGATAGCCACCTCCGAGTGCACAAATAATATCGTAAAAATGTGTGATCCCAAAATCCATAAAACTACTCTGCCCTTAGTTGGCATTAATGTCAAAAACGATTTTGCCATTACAAATTGTCATTACGGCTTTACCTTCCATATGACGCTCGTCAAATGGAGTATTACGTGACAAGGACTTCAATTGGTCAACATTACACATCCACGGCTTATGCTCATCAATCAATATGAGATCAGCAGGCGCGCCCACTTTTAAACGCCCTTGCGGTAGGCCGAGTAGATCGGCAGGATTGCACGTAACAGCTCTGAGGAAGGCCATCAAATCAAGTTGTCCATCGGCGACAAGGGTCAATCCAGCGGAAAGAAGGATTTCCAAACCAACCGCCCCAGACGAGGCTTCTGAAAACGGTCTACGTTTTTCACCCGCAGGGCGTGGATCATGGGCGGAAACAATCACGTCAATCGTACCGTCATTAATAGCGGCGATCAGAGCCGTGCGGTCTTGTTCTGTCCGTAGCGGTGGATCAAGCTTGGCAAAACTACGGTAAGGACCAATGTCCATCTCGTTGAGAGCAAGGTGGTTGATGCTGACCGATGCAGACACATCCAAATCTTTGGCTTTGGCGCGGCGAATAGCAGGCAGTGTTTCCGCGGACGAGATTAAATCAATCAGGTACCGCGCCCCTGTAAGCTCCACGAGTGCAAGATCACGTTCCGCCATTATGCGCTCTGACAGAGCAGGCGCACCGTGCAGGCCAAGGCGCGACGAATAATCGCTTTCATGGGCGCATGTACCCTCGGATAAATACGGATCAATAGCACGGTGGGCAATAAGGGCGTTAAAGGTCGAGCTATAAGACATAATACGCCGCATCAGGCGTGTGTCCGCAATCGGGTTTTCACCGTTTGAAAACATCACCGCGCCTGCGTGTGCCATGAGGCCAAGCTCGGTCATGCTTTCACTCTTAAGCCCCGTCGTCAGCGCACCTGCGCTATAGACATTTATAGGCGAGGTATCACGCCCACGGCGCAATATGTAATTCACGAGGGAAATATCATCAATGACAGGATTGGTTTGCGGCATGACGACCATAGAGGTCACGCCGCCAGACGCCGCCGCGTCACCTGCGCTGCCAAGCGTTTCTTTATGCTCGGATCCCGGTTCACCAGTAACAACGCGCATATCAATAAGGCCCGGTGCAAGAATAAGACCCGTCGCGTCAATAAGGTGTGCACCGTCAGGAATACCATTGTCGAATATGTCTGCGCCAAAGCCTGCGATTTTACCGTCTTCGACCAAAAGATCACCCAGAATATCTAACTCGCTATCAGGATCGATGAGGCGAGCATTGCGGATTGCGAGCATGCTCATGATCTGCCTCCTCTTTCTTTTAACGACAATGCGTGAAGAATGGCCATACGCATGGCGACACCCGATTCGACTTGTTTGGTAATCAGGCTGATTTCTGGATCGTCAGCCACGTCGGAACTAATTTCGACGCCTCTATTCATTGGCCCCGGATGCATAACCAGTGCGCCCGGTTTGGCATAGGCAAGCTTGGTGCGGTCAAGGCCGTAGAAATGGAAATACTCACGTTTGGATGGAATAAATGCGCCGCCCATGCGCTCTAGCTGTAGGCGGAGCATCATCACAACGTCACATCCTTCTAGCCCCTTTTTCATATCATGGAACACATCGACGCCCCAACGGTCAGCGTCCGCAGGCAAGAGGGTAGGCGGCCCGATCAAACGGACTTCTGCGCCCAAAATATTGAGCAATTGAATATTGGAACGTGCCACACGGGAATGCAATATGTCGCCGCAAATCGCGACCCGCATACCACCAATATCTTGCCCAGTTTTGGCAAAGGCTTGGCGTAGACATAGGGCGTCGAGCAGGGCTTGGGTTGGATGTTCATGCATACCGTCCCCTGCATTAATCACCGCGCACGACACTTTTTGTGAAAGAAGCGCAGGCGCACCAGAGGCCCCGTGGCGTATAACAAGTAAATCGGGGTTCATGGCGTTCAGGGTGGCCGCTGTGTCTAGCAATGTCTCGCCTTTGGCGACACTGGATTGGGCGATGGCCATATTAATGACATCGGCCCCAAGCCGACGCCCTGCAAGCTCAAATGATTTTTCAGTACGGGTTGAGTTCTCAAAGAATAAATTAATCAGAGTTTTGCCAGCTAGCGCATGGTTCTGAGTGTCTTTTTGTACGGAAAGGTCGAGATAGGCTTCCCCTAAATCGAGAAGCATTTCAATATCAAGTCGGTTCATGTCCGATATTGAAAGAAGATGTCGGGGGGTAAATCCCGCTAAACCGTTCGCTGTCAGCATATAGGCCTCTTTAATTTTCGTGGTTTTACGAGGCGCACGTGTGAAAGTAAAGCCCTTGTGCGACATTATATCTTCGGGTTAGGTTAGTGAAAAATAAAACAAGGTGAGGGATTGCGAATGGGAAAATTTATTAAAGTCGTATTAGGGGTCTTGCTGGCAATTATTGTGCTCATTGGATTCATGGTGATCCGTACTGTAATTTCGGCGGATAATAAGAGTGTTGCCCATACTGATGTTACGCCGCCTGATGTTACACCGCAATTGATTGATGTTGATGCGGATGCACTGGCTCAAAACCTTGCCAAAGCTATCCAGTTTAAAACGGTTACGATGCAAAATCATGAAGACACAGATTGGCCTGTGTTCTTAGAACTCCAAACATGGCTTGCACAAACATATCCCAATTTCCACAATGCAGTACAAAGTCAACAAATCAAAACCTATGCCCAATTACATATTTGGCAAGGTAGTGACCCTAGCCTTGCGCCGATTGTTTTTCTTGCACACCAAGATGTTGTCCCTGCGAGCGAAGAGGAAAATAGTGGCTGGGATTACCCCCCGTTTGACGGGATTATCGCAGATGGGTTTATTTATGGTCGCGGCGCGGTTGATGATAAAGGCTCGCTTATTTCCATACTCGAGGCGGCTGACCGTCTTGCTGCGAGTGGTTTTACGCCGAAACGTACACTCATGTTTGGCTTTGGCCATGACGAGGAAGTAAAGGGTACGGGGGCGCAAGCCATTGCCGAGCTTCTTAAAACCCGTGGTATAAAACCTTACGCCGTTATTGACGAAGGGGGTGCGATCATTAGCGGTCTACCCGGAACCCAAAGCCCTGTCGCGATGATAGGCGTCGCCGAAAAAGGGTATCTCACATTAATCCTCAAAGCGAAAGCAACAGGCGGTCATTCTTCTGCACCGCCGTCTTATACAGCGATTGGCGCGCTTTCTAAGGCAATAGTCGCAATTGAAAATGCGCCGTTTGAATCTGGTTTAGATATTGTCAGCACGAAAATGCTTAAGGCGATGATGGTGGATCAAAGCTTTGGCAAACGTTTAGCGATTTCTAATTTATGGTGGTTCAAGCCTTTAGTAGAAGACAGCTTGCGGAGCACGCCTTCGTCAAATGCCATACTTGGTACGACAATCGCCCCAACAATTATTGATGCAGGGTTTAAAGAAAACGCACTGCCGCGTGACGCGACAGCTTATGTGAATTTTCGTATTCATAACCGTGACAGTATTGCCAGTGTTACTGCGCATGTTCGTAAAGCCATTAATGACCCGAATATTGAAATCACCATGTCAGACAATATTGGCTCTGAACCCTCACCAATATCACAAATTGATGCTGGGCCGTATTTATGGCTCAAAGATGTGATCTCTCAATCTTTTCCCAATACGATTATTGCCCCAAACACAGTGATTGGCGGAACCGATTCTCGCTATTTCTCAATCGTGACGAGTGACATATACCGCTTTGCCCCTTACGCAATCGATGTCTCCGACCTTTCACGCTTTCACGGTCTTAACGAACGTATCAGTGTCGAAGCCTACGCCAAGGCTGTGCAGGTCTATTATCTGATGTTGGAGAAGGCAGGGGAGTAGGTTTAAGCGCGTAACCGATCCAGCACGCCTTGCAAAATATAGCTCGCCGCAAGTTTGTCGACATTTGCAGCGCGTTTAGCGCGGCTTGTATCAAATTCAAGCAGGGTGCGCGTGACGGCGGCAGTCGAAAGGCGCTCATCCCAAAAGAAAATGGGAATGTCTTGTATGTTTTGTAAGTTGAGCGCGAAATCTTTTACCGATTGCGCTCTTGGGCCTTCGCTACCATCCATATTAATAGGGAAGCCAATGACACAAGCCCCGCAGTTGCGGTCTGCATAAAGCGCCAGAATTTTTTGCGCGTCAGGGGTGAATTTTTTGCGGCGAATGGTCTCGATGGGGGTCGCAATCAGGCGCGTGCTATCACTCACCGCAAGGCCGAATGTTTTTGTGCCAGGATCAATACCGAGTATAGCACCTTGGGTATTTTTTAAGTCATCAATGGTGAGAAGTGTCATGTCTCTTATTCTTTGTGCTTAATGGTTTTTAGGGTTCATGCCTGAAAATTTATCTTTGCAATACAGACGCAATTCTTCAGCTTGCACCAAAGGGTCAGGAGAGGCCTTCACCATTTTATCCAAAATGAGGAGTTTGTTCGGATGGTCTAGCCCCATAATAAAAATCGGAACATCTGCTTTATAGGCGATACGTACAAAACCAGATTTCCATGATTTGACAGGTTTGCGTGTGCCTTCTGGGAGTATGGCGAGCCACAATTTATCTCTTTCTTGAAAGCTACGGAGTGTACGTTTGACAACTTTTTGCGGGCTGCCCCGTTCAATCGGAATACCGCCCAAACGAATGAAACATGATTTGACCGGAAATCTAAAGGCTTCCTTTTTCATCATGAAATTCATACGTACACCAAGCGATAAGATTGTACCAATAGCCAAAAATAAATCCCAGTTCGAGGTGTGTGGTGCAACAATCAGAATCAGTTTATCTTCGTCGGGGAATTTGCCTTTGATATCATAGCCCATAGAGCGAACAATAAGGCGACCGATAAAGCGGGTAAAGCGGTTGCCAAGACGTGGTGCATTTTCGTGTAAATGTTTTTCAGGTTCTAACATGATGTCTCTCTAACGCGGCACGTCGTCAGCCGCAAGCCCTCGTCAGTGTGGATTTTGTGAATTTCCATTGTTATTTTGCCTTGGCCTACCTATATTGAATATATCACTTTAAATGAATTTGGGGGAATGCACATGGCTGCAAATCTAAGTACACTGCAATATTTGGATAGAGCATTAGGCAAATTGAGAGAACTTGGCCTATTGAGCGGTAAATCAGACCCTGTTCCCGTGATCACGCTTCTTGACCAAATTTCAGATTTAGATGTTGATAAAGTCACAGCCATTGCCCGTACACTCGACCAAGCCTCCTATTTCAACGAAGTCGTCCGCGAGCAAATTAGCGGTATTCGTGTCGGTGAACGCTATGAAGGTATTACAACGGCCTTTAATTCAATCCGCAAAGATGCCAAATCCATGGTGGATCAATATGCGGACGGAAGAATTTCGACAATGGAAAAATTTTCCAATGGTTGGATGAAAATGACGCGCGGTACAATCGCCAAACGTTTTGATAAAATCAAAGAACTATATCTGGACGTTGCTGTTGAAACTCAAAATCAAATTGAACGTGAACAGCTTATTCTTGATGCCTATATGGATTTCCGTGGCGCAATGAAAAACTCTGAAGTTCTGGCTTTGCAAGTTTTGAAAAAAGCTTTGGTGAAATTAGAGCGTAGCAAAAATAATGTCACAAAACATATCGAAATCGTAGAGGGCTATAAAGGCGAAGACGCGGCAGAACGTGCCAAGCTTGAACTGCGCCGCGACGAAGCGCTTCGTGCATTACAGGCCATGGATAAGAAATATCAAATCGCCAAAGATCTGTCTGATAATTTGACAATTGGCTATAACACATCCGAAGTGGTCATGGCCCGCCTTGTGCAAACAACAAATGCAAAAGAGCGTATCTACGCCCAGTCCATTAGTTTTTTCGGTACCAATGAAATTGTACTCACTGCGCTTAGTGCAACGTTCACAGGCCTGCATGGTCTACACGAAAGCACCAAAACTTTGAACGCGATGAAAAAAGGTATTGAAGACAGTCTCGAAACTTTGGCCGAAGTGGGTGACGCGGTTCAAGAAGCGGCAATACGTGCAGGCTATGGCCCGACAGTCTCTGCGGCGGCCGTCAAGAAATTGCTCGACAGTGTTGTGGATTACCAAGAACGCTCTCTCGCAATTATCGCGGAAATGCGGACGCTTGCGACCCAAAACTCCACGGAAATTCGTGAAGCGGTTGAGGACGGCAAACGCCGTATGACACGCCTTGCGGAACTTGGTGCGACCAATACACTAAACCTTAGCTAGCGCGACTTTTAAGGCTATACATTGAGCAAAGCTGAACACAAAGACACCCACAAGCTTGATGAGGTCATGCTGGCGATGGACGTGGTGGATACACTGCGTCACGAGGCAGGGCTTCTTGAGCGGGACTTGTCTGCGCCCGAACGAGAGCAACAATTGATCGCACGCTTGCGCGAGATTTATACGGCCCAAGGGATAGATGTCCCTGATCAAATTTTACGCGAAGGCGTAAAGGCAATGGACGATCACCGTTTTGCCTATACGCCGCAAAAACGCGGTTTCTTCTCGAACGCATATATCCATCGTGGCAGGTGGGGCAAGCCTTTGCTCGTTCTGCTTGGCATTGTCGGGATGACATGGGCGGTAAATTTTGCGGCGTTCGAAATGCCAAAAAAAGCAAAAGCAAAAAAGGCTGAACGGGCGCTTACGGTTGAATTACCAAATGCCTTGAAAGATGCGCGTGACGCAGGGCTAGCGCTTGCGAAAACGAACGATATCAAAGCCCGAATTAACGCACTTTACGCAGACGGTATTGCGGCGGCAAAATCCGGGGATTACGCAGATACAAAAAATATTGAAACCAGTTTGCTCGGCCTGAACACGACCTTGCGCCAAAGTTATAATGTGCGGATTGTTTCGCGCCCAAGAGAGCTAAGTGCAGTGATACGCGGCGCGGATGATAATCCAGATGTTGATAATTATTATCTGATTGTCGAGGCTATTGATGCAAATGGCAAAGCCCTTACCTTGTCTATTCAAAGCGAAGAAAATCAAAAATTTATCCGTATTAAAAAATGGGGTGTGCGTGTGCCGCGTGTTGAATTTGAACGTGTACGCCGCGATAAAATGGATGATCAAATTATTCAAAACGCAATTATCGGTAAAAAATCCCGTGGGACTCTGGACGTGAACTATTCTATTCGCACGTCTGGTGGCCAGATTGTGGAGTGGTAGCATGGCATCAGGTTTAAAAGCACTACACGATATCGACAGCGCCCTTGCCAAAGCTCGTACGTCGGTAGCCCAAGCCTCTCGCTTGCCAGGGCAGGCGTCAAATGCGCTCGCCGAGGTCAGTCGTAAAAAGGCATTAGCATATGGAAATATCGCCAAACTTCGCCTTGAATTTTTGGAAGATGATAAAGGTGGTGATCTTGGCTATGTCGACAGACAGGCTGTGAAATTATTAGCCGCTCACGATAAACTTGAACAAGGTCTAATAGGCAAAGCAGATGCGAGCCTTGATAAAATCGCAAAAATTGAAACAGATCGTCGCGCCCAAGAAAAATCCGTAGTCAAAGCGGTCGAGGCCTATGATAAAAAGGCGGAAGCTTGTCAAAAGCTTCTGATCGCTGATCCACATTATATCACACTGTTAGCCGCGGTAGAAACAGCCGAGGCGACGACAGAACGCGCGATTGCCAAACAAAGCTTGGCGCAAGATGATGTCGCAGAAAAAGGCGCGCCTTATCTTGCCGACCCGTATTTTTTATATTTGCAAAAACGCGGCTATGGCACACGCCAAGCCAAAGGTTGGTTTTTGACGAAGATGCTAGACGGTTGGATTGCGCGGCGCGGAAAATATCTCGAAGCCGCGTTGAATTATAAACGCCTGCTCGAAATCCCTAAACGTCTCGCCTCGCATGTGAAAGCGTTGGAAGATAAAGAGGTCGGCGCACGCAAAGATTTAGAAAATGCAGAGAGCGACATGCTTGTGCGTGAAGGGGTGGAGAAATTAAAAGAAGTGTCCCTGACCCAACAGGCCGTTTTAGATAAAATCGACGTGAAACTCGAAGCACAAGAACATGCCCATCAAACTATTCGTAGCCAGCAAGCCGAGGCAAGTTCTGGACAAACTGGGCCGTATAAAGAAGCCATTGCTTTGCTCGTCAACACGCTCGAAAATAAACGCCTACCCGATTTACGCCGCTTGGCCGCACAAACCATTAGCAATGATGATGACCGCGCCATTGGTAAATTGATTGAACTGTCACGCCTCGCCAAAGATTTAGAACAAGATCGCAAGGAGGCCACATCGCTCTTACGTAAATATCAAAATGGTCTGGAAAGTTTGGAAAAACTCCGCCGTAAATTTAAAAACCGCCGTTATGACGCCCCGTCCTCGACCTTCCCCTCTCGCAATCTCGTTGGCGCCCTCGCGCTGCAACTTGTTTCAGGCATGCTCAGCGGCAATGATGTTTGGCGTCAAATCGAACGGGCCCAACGCACAGTCCGTCGCCATTCCGATAGTGATTTTGGCGGTATAGACTGGACAGAGGCTATGCGGCTTCCGCGCAATATGGGCGGTTTTGGCGGCTCTAGTGATCATGGCGGATGGGGCGGCACCACCTCTCGCAGACGCACCACCCGACGCCGCAGCCCCCGCATCAACTTGCCACGCAGTTCTGGTTCTCGTAGTTCTGGCCGCTCTGGCAGACGTGGCGGCGGTGGATTCCACACCAAAGGCGGCTTTTAATATATAAATGGTATTAATTTCTTTGTGTGCTCTGCATATGTTTCAAACTCTTTCCCATATCGTTTCGTTAAATACCGATCAAGTGCAGGAATATGCATAAAGATAAACATGTAGAGCATAAGCGCGGGGAGGGCGAGCGCCCAGAGATTTGCGGTCAGCAACGCCCAACCTGTAAACAAAACAACATCGCCAAAATAGTTAATATGCATAGCATGTTTAAACAGGCCTTGTGTGTAACAATGGCCTTTATTGGTGGGGTCTTTTTTCCACCATTTTCGCTCAATTTCACTAAAGCTATTTAAATATGCCCCCACAATGACGCCAGTAAAACCAAGCATGTCAAGCCAGCCTATGGGGATGGCATACCCCCTGATAATCCCACCTGCGATAAGGACAAACCCGATTTCGAATACAGCCATGAAGGCAAGTAAACCAAAGACTTCTGACCACTTAATTTCGCGCTTAAGTAAATAAAATATAGTAATATTATGGCGCAACCAATAAAAGACCGCGCATCCCAAGGCTATATTTGCACGTTGTGGGTCTGCGAACTGCCATGTTGTGCCAAATAAAAGCCCCAATTTCGTAATGCCATTCCCGTGAACGAGCCACACGCAAAAAACAATGATGGCGAAGTGCAGTCCGATAAATACAATTTTTTCAAACCGTGAGCGGCCATGTTGTCTGCTAACACCTCCTCCATGTTTGCGTGCCTGTTTTTTCATGCCTTAAATCCCGTTTTCGTCCGATTGGTCTAAAACGGGTACTTGACTAACTCTGCATTGTCAACGATTTAGTCCATATGGGCGAAATCGTGATGGGCGAAATTGCAGACGGGAATAGAATGCCAAAAATTATTGACCATGAAAAATATAAAAGGGAGCTTGCACAAAAAGCGGCTATGATGTTTTCCGAATATGGCTATTCAGGCTTAGGCATGCGTACAATTGCAAGCAATTTGGGAATGTCAAAAAGCGCACTTTATCACTATTTCCCGACCAAGCGGGAGCTGTTTCATGCCTGTACGCAAGTCGTTACCCAAGCCAATAATCAAGGCGCTACGGCTCTAGAAGGGGCGTCTCTAGAGGGGGCATCAAAAGAAGAACGGGTGCATGCGCTTATTGAAGTCATGAAGCAGATCGAGCCAACTTTCCCAAATGAAATGTCCTTATTATTTGATTATTTACGTGGACGTACACCTATCGATATTTCGCATGACGAAACAATGAAACTTGCAAACGAAAATTACATCAAACTGGTCGCCAAATTTGCAGGTGACGACGCAGCAAAACCTGTTCTCTGTCTCATGCTTGGGACACTGTTAATGCGTTATTTTGATGGTCAGACAACAAAATTTGAAGAGATTGAAACCAGCTTGCTGCATGAGGTTCTAGATTCAGATATATAATCTAAACCTGTTTAAAACCCATGCAACTTCTTAAAACCCATGCGTCTTCATGAATTCCGCGATCTCTTTTATGCTGTGTTCGGCCTCTGGTAGGACTGGGTCGAAGATTTGCCAGACATGGGGCATGTGTGACCATGATTGCAGGCGGGCGTCCGAACCTGCCCGTTTGGCTTTGACCACATAGCGACATGCATCATCAAACAAGATTTCCGTACTGCTGGCATGGATAAGGGTTGGCGGTAGATTGGAAAGATCGCCAAATATTGGAGAAATAACTGGCGACGATGGAGCATGCTTTGTCTGTGCCCATGTGCCCCATAACAAGAGCGGTTGCCACATGCCGACGACATGCCCGATAAGAGGGCGGAGCATATGGTCGCTTGCCATATTGGCTTTAATCGTTTGGCCCGAACAGGTGGAATCTGCGAGCGGCGAAAGCGGCACGGCACAATCCGCGGCACGTACATTATTGTCACGCGCCCATTGTATCACGCGCAAAGTGAGATTGCCGCCGGCACTATCGCCCGAAACACAAAGTTTTTCGACAGGCGCTGCGCCATTTGGCCCATTGTCTAAAATCCATTTATAGGCGGTGATACAGTCTTCGATACCTGCGAGGCGTGGATTTTCAGGCATGAGACGGTAATTAATCGCGCAAACGCTGGCCCCAGTTAGCTTGGAAAGTTTACTCGTGATTGCACGGTGACTAATAGCGCTGCCAACCGTAAATGCACCGCCATGAATATAGAGAATACGTTTATTCGGGTCTGAGTTTTTATGTGTCACCCATTCGCCACTCATTGCAGGCGCGTTGTCACTTTCAATTGAGAGGGGTGTAAATGTTGCGGAAAATGTGCCGTCAAGACCCGCTTGGTCAAAACGTGCGCGTTTCCCAAGAACGGGTTCGCCGCCCTTTTTGCCTTTTGCGGGCACTTCAAATGTCTCGTAAATGACTTTATTGATGGCGACAATGTGTGGCGCATCAGGATCACATTCAAAATCGACTGGACGGTCTTCATCATATTTAGACAGGTTTTCACCCTTTAGCCAAAGCGCAATCAGCACGAGAAGCGCAACAACACCTCCTAAAACATAAATTACCGTCATAAATCCCCCATATTTTGTATTTTTATAGGGTAATTATAGAGTTCTATGCCGGGCTTGGGAAGTGCTGTGTAAATTCCAGTGTCGGGTATCTGTTTGCTGTAAATGGTGCTTATATATTTTATATGTCGTATTTTGTATCTTGCGCGACGTTCTCACTTGCCCAGCCTTGGTAGGCCTGTTAGTTGAAAGGTTGAAAAATTCCTCCTGACTAAAGAGACATAGTGTGAGTAATGAGAATAAAGGCGTAGACGCCGAAATAGTACGCAAAATTGCCCGCCTTTCGCGGCTCCATGTAGACGAAGACCGTCTTGCCCCTTTGGCGGACGAGCTCAACGGCATTTTGTCATGGATTGAAATGTTGGGCGAAGTTGATGTGAAGGGCGTAGAGCCTATGACATCGGCCGTTGCTATTGACGCGCCTTTACGCGCTGACGTGGTCACAGACGGTGGTGTGCGTGACAAAGTTCTGGCCAATGCGCCAAAAACAGAAGCCGGGTATTTCGTTGTACCACGTTCAGTGGAATAGGGGGCGCATATGTCTGATCTAACTCAACTCACACTCGAGGCCGCGCTTGCGGGTCTAAAGTCTAAAGATTTCTCGTCTGTAGAAATCACCAAAGCCCATATCGAAGCCTGTGAAAAAGGTGCGAAACTGAACGCATTTATCACGACCGATTATGACAACGCGCTTAAATCTGCCGAGGCCTCTGACGCCCGTCTTGCCAAAGGCGAGGGCGGTAATCTTGAGGGCGCACCTCTGGGCATGAAAGATTTGTTCTGTACAGAAAATGTGCGTACGACTGCAGGCAGTAAAATTCTCGGTGATTTTAAACCACAATATGAAAGCACGATTAGCGCCCAAATGAAAAGCGACGGCATGGTCATGCTGGGCAAGCTTAATCTCGACGAATTCGCGATGGGCTCAGCCAATGAGACTTCGCATTTTGGTTCAGTTATTAATCCATGGAAAGCAGAAGACGGCATAGACCTCGTCCCTGGTGGTTCATCGGGCGGTTCGGCTACGGCTGTCGCGGCCAATATGTGCCTCGGCGCTACGGCGACGGATACAGGCGGTTCAATCCGCCAACCTGCCAGTTTCACTGGTACAACGGGGATCAAGCCGACTTATGGTCGGTGTTCACGTTGGGGCGTTGTCGCGTTCGCAAGTTCTCTTGACCAAGCTGGCCCGATTACACGTACCGTAAAAGACGCGGCCATCATGCTGCAAAGCATGGCTGGCTATGACGTCAAAGACAGCACGTCATTGAATGTTGCCGTACCAGATTTCGCCGCCGCGTGTGATAACGGCGTCAAAGGCCTACGCATTGGTATTCCCAAAGAATACACAATGGACGGCATGCCTGCCGAGATCGAAACCCTCTGGCAGCAAGGCATCAAATGGCTACAAGACGCAGGCGCGGAAATCGTCAATGTGTCATTGCCGCATACGAAATATGCATTGCCTGCTTATTATATTGTGGCCCCTGCCGAAGCGTCATCAAACCTCGCACGTTATGACGGCATGCGGTATGGCAATCGTGTCGACGGTGAAAACCTATATGATACCTATGAGCGTTCACGGGCCGAAGGCTTTGGCGAAGAAGTACGCCGCCGTATTATGATCGGTACATATGTGCTGTCCGCAGGTTATTATGACGCTTATTATCTCCAAGCGCAAAAAGTTCGCACACGCATTGCCGAAGATTTCAACGCTGCATGGGAAAAATGTGACGCGCTCTTGACGCCAACATGTCCAAGTGCAGCCTTCGCAGTCGGTCGCAAAATTGATGATCCCGTGACCATGTATCTCAACGATATTTTTACAGTGACAGCCAATCTCGCAGGTCTCCCTGCTATGTCTGTCCCTGTGTCATTGGATAAAGATGGCTTGCCGCTCGGCCTACAAATCATTGGCCGCGCCCTCGACGAAGAAACCGTATTCGCGGCCAGTGCAGCGCTTGAAAAAGCCGCCAACTTCACCGCAAAACCTAAGAAATGGTGGGCATAATGTTTACAGCAGAACGTGTCGCAGACAAAAAAGACTGGCTCACTGGTAATGATGGTGAGTGGGAAGTTATTATTGGTTTGGAAATTCACGCCCAAGTCGCGTCAAAATCCAAATTGTTTTCAGGGGCTGCCACCGAGTACGGCGCAGAGCCAAATACGCAAGTATCATTGGTCGATGCCGCTATGCCAGGCATGTTGCCCGTCGTAAATGAATTTTGTATCGAGCAAGCTGTGCGTACAGGGCTTGGCATTAATGCCAAGATTAATCTGTTCTCTCGTTTTGACCGTAAAAACTATTTCTACCCAGATTTGCCGCAAGGCTATCAAATTTCTCAGTTCGAGTTTCCAATCGTTGGCGAAGGCGAGATCGAGATTGAACCTGAAGGCAGTGAAGCTGTAATGGTCGGGATTGAACGTCTGCATCTTGAACAAGACGCGGGTAAGTCCATCCATGATCTTTCCCCGAACGAGACCTATGTGGATTTAAACCGCTCTGGCGTGTGTTTGATGGAAATCGTATCGAAACCAGATATGCGCACCCCCGAAGAAGCCTCGGCCTATGTGGAAAAAATCCGCTCTATTGTGCGTGCCCTTGGTACGTGTAATGGAGATATGGAAAAAGGAAATTTGCGTGCTGATGTGAATGTATCTGTACGCCGTCCTGGTGGGCCTCTTGGCACACGTTGTGAGCTGAAGAACATCAACTCTATGCGCTTTATTCGCCAAGCAATTAATTATGAAGCTCGTCGCCAAATCGATATTGTCGAAGCTGGCGGTGAAGTGGATCAAGAAACACGTCTGTTTGATAATGCCAAGGGCGAGACCCGTACCATGCGTTCGAAAGAAGACGCGCATGATTACCGCTATTTCCCCGATCCAGATTTGCTACCAACAAAAATCACGCAAGAATATGTGGACGCAATCAAAGCCACATTGCCAGAACTTCCTGATGCACGCAGAGCACGCTTCGTCGAAGAATACGGCATCCCTGTTTATGACGCAGGTATTTTAACTGCGGATAAAGCCAAAGGTGATTTCTACGAGAGATTGGTAAAAGGTCATGACGCAAAAATCGCCGCAAACTGGATGATGGGTGATTTGTTTGGGGCGCTAAACAAAAAATCGATTGATCTAGATGATAGCCCCGTCAATTCTGACGCGCTCGGTGGTCTGCTCGATCTGATCGCGGATAAAACCATTTCTGGTAAAATTGCCAAAGGTGTGTTCGAAAAAATGTTTGCAGGCGAAGGCTCCGCTGATGAAATCGTTGAACGCGATGGTCTTAAGCAAGTGACAGACATGGGGGCCATTGAAAAAATGGTACAAGACGTGATTGACGCCAATGCTGACCAAGCCGCCAAGGTCGCGGACAACCCACGCCTGATCGGTTTCTTTGTTGGTCAAGTCATGAAGGCCTCACAGGGCAAAGCCAACCCACAAGCGGTGAATGAAATCCTTAAGAAAAAACTTGGGCTCTAATGCCCAAGCTTAACGCCAAATATACCCAAATCCTCTGGATGAACACTGTGTTGTTATCGAGCGGTATTGGGTATTTGGTGTGGAAGAAGTTTGATAATAACTTAATCTATGGGGCAGGGGCGGCTTTTACCATTGGTGTCATTGAATATGTTGTCATGCGCTATTCCCTTGGCCGAAAACAACGCAAAGAAGACGAAAACGCATTGCGCGATTGATTCACAGCTACTGATCTCGAAGTGATCTTTATTTTCAGGCTTGTTTTCGTTTCCGAGACCCTTAATATGCAACTAATTGCACTACTCGATTAAGGGGGTGTATTGTAATGAGCGAATATTAAGAGCTAGGGGAATTATAATGAAATTAGACACAGGAAAATCAGCATCGGTATCAGATGCCGTAGCAAGTCGTATCACAGTTCGTGATTTTCTTCCCAAACCTGTCGATCCAGATGTATTACGTGAAATTTTTGAAAAAGCTCGCCGCACACCGAGTGGCGGCAATCTTCAGCCATGGAATGTGCATGTGTTCACGGGGGAGAAGCTAGACGATTTCCGTAATGAGGTGGTTGGCAAGCTTATGAAGGGGCAATCAGAGCAAGATACATTCCCTCCATACCCTGCGCCGCTTTGGGAGCCACAACGCTCTTGGCGCTACAAACTCGGTGAGGACATGTATAACCTTCTCGATATCCCAAAAGACGACAAGCCCGCACGTATGCGCCAAGTTGGCAAAAACTTCCTTTTCTTTGGCGCGCCTGTTGGCATTATTATTGTGGGAGACAAGCGTCTCGAAGTGCCGCAATATTATGATATCGGTATTTATCTACAGACTGTTATGCTGCTCGCACGTGAAGCAGGCCTGCATACGGCGCCGCAAGGGGCATGGAGGGCTTTCCCTGATACTGCGAAAAAGCACACAAACCATCCTGACGAGCATCATGTGCTTGTCGGCATGTCGCTAGGTTATGTGAATGCAGATGCGCCTGTAAATAGCCTCTATGCAGACCGTGCAGAGCTGGATGAGTTGGTGAAATTTCATAAATAGTTCATTATACACACCGAATTAATCGGTAAAAATACACCTATAACGATTAAAACCCATTTTTTTTAGTAAAAATGGGTTTTTTTTATGCCTGGGTTTATTTGCCCTTTTACCATTTATTGACTCTTGTTTACTTGAAGTGCTTAAGTATAGCGAGAAAAGTAACGTCTTTTTAATCAAGTTTAAATTCAATTTAAACACTTATTTACTTGCTTTAATCTAAGTAAAGCTTGGTTAACCTTTACATCTATTAACCTTATGTCAACCCGAAGCCGTAAAGATAACTTCATACCCGTTAGCCAGAGAGCTGAATAAACAAAACGGGGACGTCATCTTACGGAATGGTCCGGAGGTGTTTGGTGAATGATAAAACCCTTTATTGGGGAGGAGAAGGCAAATGGCCTTTACATGTGTAGAAGTACAAGAAGCGCGCGAAGCAATCGTTGCAAAAATAGAAGCCGCAGATTTATTCCGTTTGGGTCTTATATACTCAACAGACCACGAAGATCGTGGCCCGGATTTTATTGAAGCGCATAAATGGTTTAGCTTGGCAGCAATGCTCGGTTCACAACCTGCAAAAGCCTACCGCTCAGAGCTAACATATGAAATGAGTAAGGAAGACCTTACGCTTTCACAACGTGCGGCTCGTGGTTGGATGCTTGAAAACCGCGCTGCGTTAAAACATTAATCAAACACGCAAAATTTGGTTTAGTTACCGCTAAATCCATTGCCGATATTGTAGCTTAGGCCAATTTCAACAGGTAATGCTTGGCGGAAAGCTTGCATAAATGTACCGATTTCTGAAAGCGTGTTACGCGGTATGAAAATGACATCGCCGCGACGTAATTGCATGTTATCGGCGTAGCTGATGATATTATTCATGCCGTCTTTGTGATTTACGACACGCATCATCCATGCCCCATTTGGGGCGCGGCGCATGACAGCGACATTTTTGCTTTTGGCTGATGGTAGGAAGCCTCCGGCCATAATCACTGCCTCTAATGATCCTATTGGGCCTGACATTGCATATGTGCCTTGTCGAGCAACCTGTCCCCCAACATAAATTTGCTGTGGAGCGAAGGCACGATTTGTCACGGTGAGTGTCGGATCGCGTAATTGCTTGGCAAGCTCTGCCTTAATGGCTTTTTGAACATATGGCACTGTGCGGCCCGATGCCATAAATGGGGCAACCATTGGCATTGTGATACGGCCATCGGGCCCAACAGTAAGTGTGCGCGAAAGTTCCGGGGCGCTTTGTACAACCACTTCAATCTGGTCACCAGGGTAAAGTGTGTAATGTGGTTCGTATTCGACCCAGCGTTGGAACATATCTTCTGGACTTGGCGAACGAGTGGGGTGTTGGTAGTCTAGCGTACGGCGGCCTCTCAGACGGTCATTTAGGTTTGCATATTTTTTAATTTTAGCAGGTTTGGGTCGTTGTGTTTTTGCATAACGTGTGGCGTGTTTTTGAGGTTTATGGTTAATTTTCATCGGTGTTTTTTGTGAAAAGTGATTCGTTTTCGCATAAGGATGCAGGCTGTTTTTCGCTGAACACGCAGTTAGCGACAGCAATGAAACAACCAGTAACGCAGTAAAATGGCTATTTTTGGTCAAATTTGGCATTTTAACGAACCTTAATCAGTTATGAATCTTCTTTTTCAACAGTTAACAAAAATAGATAAGGAAATATTAATTTTTACAGGGTCAATTGAGTCAATGAGTAAGAAATTAGAGGTTTAATATGAACCGTTTCAGCGATGTAACAAATGTGGGTAACAACTCTGGCTATGGCGGGGACCGTAGGTCTGGCGCAGGAGGAATGCCAAATATAAATTTAGGGCAAATTCCAGCCTCTTTTCTACGGCAATTGCCATGGATGCTCGTGCTGCTGCCAATTATGATCTTTGTGAGTTATATGATGACCAAGGACATCAAACGTAAATATATGGCCGATGCGAGTATTTTCGCGCAAGCAGGTGCCGAACATATTTATAACCCTGTTACGGGCAGTACACGCTCTGGGGTAAATATAACGGCAGATCAAATTACACTGACAGAAGCCGCTTTTATTAAAAACCCTGCGACGGTTGATAAAGTGATTTATCAAATGTTTGCGATGGATGAGGCTGGCGAAACCAAAGGTGATGGATTCGCGCCAAAGCTCTATGATAAATGGAAGCAGGCACCTGACTACAAACGTGCTGACCGTTGGAATGATATTGTAAAACTTGTGAATATGTCTTTTACCGTTACGCCAGTAGCTAAATCATCTATTATTAATTTAGAATACAAACATGTTGATGGTGAAATCGCAGTCAAAACCCTCACCGCATTTATTGGGGCTTATCTTGARTTAAGAAATGAAATTTTTGTTTCAGAAGCCTCTGGYCTCATCGGAGARCAATTGGTKTTGGCYSAAGAYCAATTGARTGYMRTYGATAAAAAAATTCAAMGYATTTTRAATAAAAAYGGYATTGCYGARTTTGARACAGARCGRWTAGGKTCACAAAAGCATTCRCARTTATTACGRACACAAYTAGACGCYTTGCGCGGYAATATTGCCCGTGTCGAAGCAGCKTTAGCSGTMACYGAAGATCAGTTACGYAATACGGAGCCRACAATTGATTTGCAAATYACGGAYCGYGCCTCGCAACGYCTTGCACAAGCYGAGCTAGAACGYCGYCAATTACTCGCAAAATATTTRCCGASSAGYARTGTWGTWCGSAAYAAAGAAGCYGAAATTTCYGAAATYCGTGAGCAAATTAGTGATAATGGAGGCCGTGCYGTCGGTGGCCGYCGTGTTGGCCCRAATACAGTATATCAAGCGCTCGCCACTGTACGCAATACACATCAAGCCACGGCTGACAGTTTACGTGAACAGGAAATCGTTCTTCACGCACAATTGAAAACATCAAATGCAAAAGTGAAAAGCATGCGTGTGCTTGGGCCAAAATACCAAAACCTTCTGCGTGAAAAAACAACGCTGGAAGAACGGGTAAAAGGATTGAACGCGAAAGAACAGTCTGCATTTGCGAAAAAAGAACAACAAGATGCACATGCCGATAATATCAAAGTTATCTCTTATCCAACGCGCGCACGTAAAGGTCGTAATATGCAAAAGATTAGTTTTGCGTTGGCAATCCTCTTCTCTCTTTTCACAGTCTTTATGTTTGCGCTCTTGCGGGTATTCCTCGATCCTAAGATTTATGGCTCAGGGAAACGCGGTCGTGCCCCTCTGCCTTCCGCTGATGAGAATGCAAGTTATGAGGATGTATATGCACAACAAGTTTACGCGCAAAACATTCCTGAACCTGTACCAGGTTATACAGAGCCTCAGCCTGCCTATGCCCCTGCGGCAGCAAGTGAGTATGGGCAAGAATATGGTACGCAAGAATATACAGCGCAAAGCTATGCCGATCAAAGCTATGCCGATCAAAGCTATGCCGATCAAAGCTATACTGAAAATAGCACGGGTTATGACGCGCAAACCTATTCTGAACAAAGCTACGACGCTCAAGCATATGCCACTTATGGAGCGCAAGCACATGCGGAGCCTCAGCCTTATGGAACACATGACGCACAAAGCTATAACCCATATGCGGCAAAGGCCGAGAATATAGCGCAAGAATATGTGAGCCAAGAATATGTGGGTCAAGAATATGTGGGTCAAGAATACGCAGGTGTGGATCAAACGATTCCTGTTCTTGGCACGACGGAATATTCACCGCCTGCACCAGGGGCGAAAGCCGGATAGTGATATGGTGCCAGCCGCAAATATGCATGACAATATGCAAAGTTTACGGACTGTGTATCAGGGGTTAACTGCGCAAAAACGTCCTGATAAACGTGGCCAGGTCTTTGCATTTACAGCAGCACGCTCAGGGTGTGGAACATCATATGTCACACGTATGCTTGCGATTATAGCTGCCAGAGAGGCCGCAAAAACCGAAGGAGCACAAGTGCTTTTAGTCGATATGGATATTCAAAATAATGCACAGTCTCGCTATTTTTTTGCCCAACAAAATTTCGACCAATTCGGGCAAATGGATGGGCCGTATGATGCGACATATGGGGAGATACCTTTTTGGCGCATTACGCCGTCAATGGTTGACGAGGAAGGTCGTAACCTCACCGACAATCATTTCATGAGTCTCTATCGCCTTAGTCAAATTCCGCTCAGTTTTTCCTATTTTCAATGGGATCAGTTTCGAGAAGGGCAAGCCGCCCATCTACAAAATGCCCGTGCCTATTGGCATAAATTGAGAGAGCATTACACGGCTATTTTCGTAGATACCCCCGCGCAAGATCGTTCCGATATGTTGAGTGTTATCTGTGAAGATACGGACGCGACAATATTGGTGAGTGCACCAGAGCATTCGCGCTCACAAGACTTAAGTAATATTGCCAATAAAGTGGCTTCGCTTGGCGCGAAATGTACAGGTGTGATTTTGAATCAAGTCGTTTCCCAACCATCATATTATGAGAAAAACACATGAGTTCTCCGCACTTAAATCCAACATATGGTTCAGGTGGTCTCGGTGGCGGTGCGGATCAAACGGCGCTTCGTAATTTGGCCGTAAAAAAATATGTACGCGCCATCGAAAATTTTGTGATATTTGCGCTCATTATGCAGTTCTCGACTGTGCTTGTGGCGCTCGTGACGACCGACCCTGTGACAATGGAACAGACATCTTCGATTGCCAGACTTCTATGGTATCCTGGTTATGTTGCTGTCTTGGTACTGACCTTATCGAATTTGTCGCGCATACTAAGAATAGTCGCCTTCAACCCGTTATTGGTATTGTGTGTCTTGTGGTGTGGGCTCAGCATGTTTTGGTCAATCGACCAGCAAGTCACAATCCGCAGAAGTATTGCCTTGTTAATGACCACGCTATTCGGTTTGTTCTTGGCGTCGCGCTATGATTGGGATGAACTTATCTTAAAACTCGCAACCGTATTTTTACTATGCGCGCTGATCAGCCTGTTTCTAGGCCTAGCCGTGCCGTCACTTGGGCGTATGCAAGAAATTCATGCCGGAGCGTGGCGTGGCGGTTGGCTCGAGAAAAATTCATTTGGTACGAATATGGCCAAAGGCGTACTTCTCATGTTGTGTGCCTTCGCTATGCGCCCCAAACAATACTGGATATGGATACCTGCGGCGCTCTTGTGTTTTGGGTTGGTTATCCTCTCCACATCAAAGGCAGCGTTACTGGCGGCTCTTGTGGCTATTCTCGGTTTTTTTGCAATCCGTATTTTCCGCAAATTTCCTATTTTACGTATTCCACTCATGTATGGGATCGTGGTCAGTGTATCTTTGATGGCGTTTTTGCTCCTCTTTATGCCAGACATGATGTTCGATCTCATCGGGAAAGAGCGTACCTTGACAGGACGTACGGATATTTGGAACGCATTGGCCGCTGCAATTAAAGAACACCCAATCCTCGGTTATGGGTATGGCACATTTTGGCAAGAGCGATTAGGGCCATCATATTGGGTGCGTTTATCATTAGAATGGGGCGTACCAACCGCACATAATGGTTGGATCGAGACCTGGTTGTCAGCGGGCGTTGTTGCCGTGATTATGTTTGCCATACTTTTTGTGTTGACGATGATGCTCGCGCTCGACCGATTATATCGGGGGGGTGTGGAAAATTATTGGGTGATTTTATCGACAATATTATTCTTGATGATCTCTTTGTCCGAGAGCACGATATTACAACAAAATGATCTCAGCTGGGTGGTATTTGTCGCAACCTCAGCCAAGATGTTCTCTTTCTCGCCAGCCTATTGGCGCGACAGACCAAGCACACCATATTTTCAAATGCCAGAACGTAGAGGCCGATAACACTGTTCATTAGACAGTGCTAAATACGGTGTTTCTCAAGATGCTGCAAAGCTTCCCCAATGGGAAGGACAAGTGCACCCGTGGCTTGAACGGCGTTGACGATGCGTTTAAACTCTTCTGGCGTACAGCCCCACTCACTTGGGTTTTCACGAATGTCATGTGTGAACAAGGTAAGCCATCCGTGGCTTGTCTTTAGCCCCTCGATTTGCGCTAAGGCATGTTGTAGTTTTTCTCCAGAGAAAATAGGGGTTGAATAAAGCCCGTTTAAATCTGCTTTGTTTCGATGCACCCCTGGGACAATGCCCCGCACCGTTTTAAATTGATTTTGCAAGGCCTGTTTTAAGCACGCATTTGCAGCACCAAACGGATAGGCGAAATGCTCAATGGGGAGGGTGTGCCCCATGGCTTCAAGCGCTGATGTATTACGCTCGATTTCAGCCAGTGTTTTTGTAATGCCCATTTGGTCGCAATCAGAATGGCTAAAGGTATGACCCGCGATTTCATGGCCCCGTTCACGCAAGTCAGTAATGTTATGTGCATTAAATTGTTCGCCGTGATGATTGTGCGTTCCCATAAGACCGCTCGCCACATAAAAGGTAGCACGCCAATCAAGTGTTTCCAACAGATCCGAACCGTTCGTGATCGCAGAGCGGGGAAAATCGTCAAATGTAAAGCTGACAATCGGACGGTCGATATGAAATCGTATTTCATTGCGAGCGCGATAGGGGAGAATTTTACGGGCGAGTTTGGCTGTGAGTGCGCGAGAGGGTTCATACGGAGTATTCACGAAAATGCCTCCGCATACCAACTGGCCCGCCAAAGTTTAAGCGCCAATAAACGTAGTTTAGCAGGCGCGAAATTCATACGCACAAGCACCGCATATAAAGGGCGTAACAATTTTTGCCCCGGTATTTTTTTAAATTTATGTACCATTTTATAAAGTGTCAGTGTCTTGGCGAGTTCTGGGTGTGCACTGGTAAATTTCACATAATTCGCGCCACTTGTTTTAAACCGCGAGAGTAATGTTTCCGTACTCTCTAGTCCAAGATGCAAGGCAGGGATTTCGGCGTGTTTAATCGTATAGGATTTTGCAACGCGCGCCGCCCATTCACTGTCTTCCCACCCCCATCCCTCGAAACTTGTGTCAAAACCACATGCAGCAAGCACAGAGGTGCGGACACACAAATTCGAACTGCAAATATATTGCGGCCCGAACTTTGTACGTTCTTCTGCGCTGAGGCAATCAGAGATAAGTGAAAAATAGCGGTGCAATTCCGTATCATTTGATTGCTTTTCCGCCACAACACTAAAGCCACCAAAGATGATATCTGAATCGTTCTTTTCGATTTCTCGTAAATAGTCCGCAACAAAGTTTTCCCCTAACGGCAACATGTCTGCGTCGAGAAACAACACCCACTCTGCTTTCGCATTCTCCGTGAGAATGTTACGTGCTGTCGAACGGCCTTTATTTTCGTGCGCAAACAATAAACGTACAGGGGTAGAGATTTTACTGGCAAGAGAGGTCAGTGCTTTATTGATCACTGGGTCTTGTGTGCCGTCATCATAGATGAGAATTTCGATATCTACGTGTGTGCCCAAGGCCGATAAAAGCTTGGCAGGATCGTCCCGAAAATAAGGAATAAGTACTGACAGGCGCGGGGATTTGTTTCTTTTCGCGGCTGTGTTTTCATAGATATCGATCATGTTTGCACCGTCTTCGATGCGGCACGCGATTTTAGTTTATCTCGTAAATCTTGAACCGTATCGCGACAATCAGACGCATTAATTGCGTAGGCTGTAGCCGCATAGGCAATGGCGCCGATACCCGCTTTGGTCAGTAATTCAATCACATCTGGCCATGCATCAATGTGTGAAGGCAGGGCAAGCACAACACCAGCCATAACAGCGCACGCGAAACTACATTGGACCAAAGCTTTTAAGGGCAGGGGTAATGGGAAATATCGTCTTGCAATGATGAATGAGAGGACAAGGCCGACGCCATACGCCGCCATCGTTGCCCAAACTGCCCCTAAGAGCTCGTAGCGCGGAATAAGGAGCAGGTTGAGGACAATGTTTATGAGAACAGGGACAATCATTGTGACGGCCAATACACCCGTGTTTTTAGACAGCATAAAGGCACGCTGGGCGTAATAGGAAATAAACCCGTTCATCACGCCAGCGAAAGCAATCCACGGCATGATTTTTACGGCCTCGGCACGAACGGATTCTCCGAGAATAAATCCGGCAGGTTCCGCCACGAGCGCAATGCCCGTCGCCGCAGGTAAAATGAGTAGCAATAGGGTTGCGCCGTAATTTTTCAAAACCTGTTGCGTTTTTTCTATGCCGTCATGCTCGAATGCCGCGATAGCAACAGGCGTCACCGCCATGCCAAGCCAAACGAACAATACATCAAGACTGCGATTGGCGAGGTTGTAGCCTGCATTATATTGCCCCACAGATACGTCGCCCATGAAATGCTGAATGAAGAATAAATCTCCTTGCGACAAAATATATGTCAACATGAGTGAAAGGCTAATCGGAACACCATAGTTTAAATATTTGCGTACATTTTCCGTCTCGAATTTTCCGCCTTTCATGCGCTTAAGCATAAAGGGAAGGTCGATGATAATAGAGATAATATTGGCGAAAATAATGCCAATAAACGGCGCAACTTCACGCAAAGGCGTCATCAGTATCAAAATAATACCTACGCTGAACCCAAGCAAGCTATTAGAGGTGAAAATTACGCTAAATCGACCAATCCGCTCGGCGGCCTTATGTGATTCAATCGCGATATTAAACACGAGTGTTAAACACGTTGACCCAAGTGAAAATGCCAATAGCATTTTCATATGCGTATCTATTGGCAAGAGATAAACCGCACCCAAAAGAAGCGGTAAGCCGATCACGCCTGCGAGAATTGATAAACCATACAGCGTCTTCATATGCGAGGCGAGGTCTGTCTTGCCCTTACTTTCCGCATTGGCGTAAAAACGCGACATGGCGGCCTCTACCCATGTGAACAATGCCATATGGATAAAATGCAAACTTGCAACCGCAATGGCATAACGTCCAAACTCTGCACCATCAAACAGACGTGTGAGTATCGCGATCGTACCAAAGCTGACGATGATATTGGCCACATTGACCGGGATGTATCCAAGCATTTGACGCCAGATCATAATGGCCTCTTATCGAACATTGTCTTTGTCGCCTAACAGGCACGGCAGAGTTTTGAGCATAATCATAATGTCAAAGAACACACTCGAACGCTCAATATATTCCATATCAAGCTGCACGCGTCTTTGCACACTTGCCGCGTCATGTAAGGGGCCCCGTGACCCGTTAATCTGCGCCCAACCCGTCAGGCCCGGCTTCATTTTATGACGATGGGCATAGTCCTCAACCAATTTATAGGTTTCCGTCTCACCCGTATGCATACCCACGGCGTGAGGGCGAGGCCCGACAAGAGACATGTCGCCTTTTAATACGTTAAGGAGTTGCGGCAATTCATCAATACTTGTTTTGCGAATAATGCGGCCAACTTTGGTCACGCGGCTATCACCAGCAACCACTTGTGACTTAGCGTCTTTGTCTTCGTCCGCGACGTTAAGAGAACGGAATTTATACACTTCAAATACGCGGTTGTTAAAACCGTGTCGCTTTTGTTTGAAAAACACGGGGCCTTTACTATCAAGCTTAATCAATACCGCGACCAAGAGTAGCACGGGCAGGCCAAGTAATAAGGCTGTGCCGCTTATGCTGACATCGACCATGCGTTTCATAAAGGTATGACGACCTGATTTGGGCTTGCCTGCAATGTCACGCATACCAATCTCAGCGATCTGCGTAATACGTTGTTTCACCGTATCCAATTGCTCGAACTCATCGACCACAAAGGCGATACGGTTTGGCAGTTTGCGAATTTGTTCAACAAATACCTTTTTACGAGCTTGTGCCATTTCTGGCAATGTTACGATAATGCTATCGACATAGGGAAGGGCTTCCCATTCAAGCATGTCCTGAATCCGCCCTACTACAGGCACGCCGTGAATGTTATGTGGCGCACGCGAAAGACGTTCATCAAAAATAGCGAGAATGTTTAACTCGCGTGTCCGTGCATTTTCTTCGATAAGGCGGCGTGCAGATTCGGTTGCGCCGAGCATAACAATGGTCGGAATAAGGTCGCCTGCCTTTTGACGTTTCTTGATCGAGATGAAATACATACTGTGCAGAACAACAAGCACACCCGTTGCCATAAGACCCGAAATCGCGAGCGAGTCAGGTAAGAATGTCAGAGGCTTGAAAATCAACGCAAATGATAACCAGACCCCAAGCGCCGCCGCCGATCCCAACAGAACACGTGATATATGTTTACCATATGATTCCGCAGGTGAAAATTGATGGGCTTTGACAATATACATCGCCATGATGAACCCGAAAGCACCTGAAATACCGGCAGCCAAAGGTGCAATCACTGAGTTCTGGTTGATACCGACATATGCATTCCAGACAGATAGTAAAATCACCACACTAATGCAGAGAATATCAACCACACGTAAAGCAAAGCGTAGAGAACTCATATTCCCTGTTTTTTGAGGGAAGTGTATGTCTGAAAGCGCCACACGTTCACGACCCGGCTGCGTGCGTTTTTCGAATGCCTCAAGCGTTTCTACGGGTGCGTGATGCTTACGCATGTTTTCACCCTTAGGGGCCGTGTTTTTATGCGTTTTTCCCTGTCCCGACACAGGGTTTTGCAGATTTTCCATTATATACCACCAATATTATATTTTTTCTCAACATAGCCGAAGAGGGAAAATATTCAGTAAACAGGATGTGGATTTTGCGGAAGAAAGAGCTGATTTTGACAATAAAAGCAGTGTTTTAATGCATATTTTGGGACTTTATTTGTACCTATGGTTAGCATCTGGTTAATTCTGCTCGTCAAAGTTAGAAACCCGTTAAACTTAAATATACAGCCCTGAACGACGCTTTTAAACGAGTTTTGAAAATAATCTGCAAAACATTCATTTCTGACTTGCCCCCAAGCAAAGCTTGCTTTAATCCCACCCGTGGAGACGTGGCCGAGTGGTCGAAGGCGCTCGCCTGCTAAGTGAGTATGGGTCATAAGCCCATCGAGGGTTCGAATCCCTTCGTCTCCGCCATTACCTCCTAGCAAGGGGTTGAATGTATTGCGTTAAATATATTTTTTGATAATCTAGCCCATTTTTTGGCGCACTTTTACTCTATATTTTTCAATTATTACAATTCGACACTCGTGAGGTGCTGCATGCAGTTTACTATGTCCCTACCTTATGAACCGCTTTTGGAGTTTGCCGAGGTTAGCTCTACGCTCAATATAGAGACTTAAGGTGTTGGTTGCGTAAGTGCGCTTTTAGCTTGTGGTTGCTTTATGACTCTCTTATCTCTTATAGCTAAGGGGATTGTAGTTGCATGTATGTGGGGAAGTTTGCGAGTTGCCAGAGTGTGCCTAAAGTGGGCGGGTGCTTATAGTTCCGAGTGGAAAGAAATGTGAGAGGAATATGAAATGAAAATTTTAACAATAACATCCGTATTACTGACAATATTGGCTGGAGGGTGTGCATCTATTGTTTCTGATGCAAAACTAGCTGTTTTTGCGAATAAAACTTCGTGTGATCATTATATCGAAATGTTTCACAACAATGGTAACGACTTCGCTGGCAAAGTGCTAAAAAATGATAAATATAAAATTAGCCGCTTAAAGAAGCTTGGTTATACTAAAGCGTTGAAAAAAAACAATGCAATCTGCGGTGCTGATGCGGTTGATTTGTATGAAGTGGTGCTCCGTGATGGTTCAAGAGAAGAGGTATATGTCGCGAGTATAGTTAAGCCGCAAAAAGAATTAGGCAGGCGTAAGCTTCATAACTTTGGTTTAGTCGATGGAGTTATGGGAGAAGTTATGCTTATTGAACCAAAAAACATGAAGGCTTTTAAGTAAAATTAAAGAGAAAAGATGTTCAAAAATATTAATCGGCGAGCGCTTTTGAAGGGTGAAACAAGCTCTTCAAGTGATAAATTTGTATTCAGTTTTGGTGTGACGGTATTTGCGTGTTTTGTAATGGGGGCATGGTTAGAAAATTTATTTTTGTTGTTTTATTATTTAATTATAGTGTTTTCCTACGTGCAGTATTCTCAATACGCTTACGATTTCAGGGTTTCTTTTATTCAAGACACAGGCATCTTCATGGAAAAGAATGAACCTCTAGAGAAAACATTCCTGTATCCGTATTTTTCGCGTGGTTGGAGAGGTGAAAAACATCTCGAAACTCACGGTGAAAAGTTAAAATTATTCGGGTTAATTTTTAGTGTTTTGTTCGTTTTTATGATTGTAGGTTGGAGTGGGTTCGGCGTGATAACGCTTATGAAACATGTAATCAGTATGTGATGTTTTGAGAAAATTGAAGTTACGGTGACAGCAATCGAACCTATTCCATTGGGTGTAGTGGGGATGGAATGAAGCACACTTCTATAATGCCTTTAACTAAATTGAGAAAGATTTTAAGCTCGGTCAGCCTGCATTACTAGTTTTTTATAGTCGCGGAGGTCGCCGTTATAGAGTTCAGCGCGGCCATCTTTGACGAGCCAGAGTTGGTCGGCGGTGGCTTCGGCGAGATAGACATCATGGGTGATGAGGAGTACAGCGCCGGGGAAGTCATTGAGGGCGTAAATCAGGGCTTCACGGCTATCAATATCCAAATGGGACGTTGGCTCATCAAGAATGAGAACATGGGGCTTTTCGATTGACATAAGGCCGAGGAGAAGTCGCACTTTTTCACCGCCTGATAATTTTTCAACATTAGTCTCGACTTTTTCATGAGAGAATCCCATTTGCGCCGCTATGCTACGCGCTTGGCCTTGCGACGTGTCTTTGGGCAAATGTTGCGTTACATGGTCAAGAACCGTTTCGCCCGCAGTCAACTCGTCGAGTTGATCTTGGGAGAAATATCCGATTTTAAGGGTCTTTGATGCTTTGCGGTTGCCCGTCATGAGGGGCAGGCGTTGGGCAATTGATTTTACGAGCGTGGTTTTACCTTCCCCGTTCGCGCCGACAATGGCGACACGGTCTTGGGGGTCAAGACGCAGATTAACGCCTGACAGAATTTTCGCGTCCGCTCCATATCCTAAATCAGCATCTTCCAACTCTAGCATTGGCGGTGCAAGCTTGCCTTTAGGGGCAGGGAATTTAAACGGCGTAGTCCGCTCGGCAATGGGAATCGCGATATCTTGCATTTTCTCCAATTGTTTCATACGTGATTGGGCTTGGCGCGCTTTCGAGGCTTTGGCTTTGAAACGGTCTACGAACGCTTGGAGATGGGCTTTGTCGGCGTCTTGTTTCACCTTTTGTGCCGTTAATTGCGCGCGTTTAGCAGCACATAATTTTAGCCAATCATCATAGCCACCTGTTGTGATCGTCAGTTTTTGATGTTCTAGGGACAATGTATGTGTCACGGAACGGTTTAACAATTCACGGTCATGGCTGACCATAATCACTGTGTGGGGATATTTGCGGATATAGCTTTCCAGCCATGCTGCGCCTTCAAGATCGAGATAGTTGGTGGGCTCGTCCAAGAGCAAGACATCAGGTTGGCTCACCAATACGCCTGCAATGGCGGCACGCATACGCCAACCGCCAGAAAATTCTTTCGTTGCGCGGTGGAAGTCTGCTGTCTTAAACCCAAGGCCAGACAGAACAATGGCTGCGCGTGTATCGGCGTTCCATGCGTCCATATCGGTGAGGCGCTCATAAATTTCGCCCAAAAGATCGGGATCGGTTTCGGTCTCTGTGGATTTCATCAAGGCATGGCGTTCTTGGTCTGCGGCCAAGACAACGTCCATAATCGTGTCATCACTTGGGTCAACCTCTTGTGCGACCCAGCCGAGGCGCGCGCGTTTGTTCAGGCGTATAGATCCGTCTGGCGACGGGCTTTCGACTTCTTCGCGGATAAGGCGTAAGAGGGTTGATTTTCCTGTGCCATTGCGGCCAATCAGGCCAACCTTCCATCCAGACGCAATAAAGGCTGAAGCTTGTGAAAACAATGGGCGCCCTTGAACGGCGTAATCTAGATTGGTAATAGTAAGCATAGCGCCTTGTAAGCACTCCGACGTCTAACGCAAGCGTAAAGAACGCATAGAGAGAGACTGTCGCTTTTTACAAAGTTGTTTTGACTGATTTTCTCTAATACTCATGATTCGATGGCCCTAAATACTCCCAATCGGTTTTTGCGTATTGTAGAGTTTGGGAGTGGATATTTTTTCATAACTGATTTAGGGTTGGGTTAAATATAATAAACGAGTGAGACATATGAAACCGCATCTAAAAGCTCTATTGCGTTCAGCTCTATTTTTGAAATGTGGGCGTTGCGAAAGTGGCCCATTGTTTAAATCATATTTGAAATTTCACGATCATTGCCCGACATGTGATCTTGATTATTCAATAACGGATACAGCCGATGGGCCAGCATTTTTCGTTGGCTTTATTGCTATGATCTTGTTCTGCCCTGCCTTTATCATGATCGCGTTTTTATTCGAGACGACTTTAGCTATTATTATAGCTTACATCATCATAAGCCTTTTGTGCTTGGGATTTTGCCTTGGTCTTTTACCCATATTCAAAGCCGCCCTCTTTAACTTGCAAATCCATCACCAAGCAGGGGATTGCGATTTCGATTCCACAGGCACTCACGGTACGCCTTCTGAAAATTGGAAGAAATACCTTAAGACGAAGGGATAAGAGCGACGATATGGACATTCAGAGATTTAAACAAATGGCGATGTTTGGGGTTATGGGGGGGCTGCTCATGCTGTTTGGCGATTTGTGTTTTTATATGTCGCCGATTAGTGGTGCTGATTTCGAGCATATTGCTATGATGAATGTTATGCCAACCAACCGCCTCATTCTCGGCGGTATGGTCGGGCCACTTGCAGGCCTGCTTTACGGTCTTGGGTCTATGATGTTGTTTATCGGCTTTCGTAGGCACGATAGACGGCTCGCGCGTATTGTCAGCGCCTTGTTTGTCATCATGCTTGTCATGGGTGGCGCCTATCACGCAGTCCATGTGATGTATGGGTTTATTGGGTCAGATGATGTGCTTGACCTTGCACCGAAGATTACGGGGCTAATCGTGGCTATGCGGGATGTAAGTGCGCTCGCAGGTGTTTCTGCTACACTTTTATTCACATATATTGTGTTGCGTTACGACACGGTATTGCCAAAATGGATTGTTCTTTTTACGCCCGTGCTATGGACGCTCTTGGGCCCCATTATCGCGCCCCATGTGCCTTATCCCTTTGGTGGCAGTATTATCGGAGGTTGGGTAAATATATGTTTTATTACTTTCTTCCTACTCTGTTATTTCACAGTCAGAGAGCCAGATAAGGTCGGGACGTAATTGTGGATATTCGTGCAGCGCAAAATGATTTACGGCAGGCTTACACGTCTGGGGCGACGGGAGTGCTTGTTTCTGGAATGGTTTGGTTGGCCGCAGGCATGATAGCAAAACTGTCTACATTCCAAAATAGCATAATGTTCTTTTTTGTCGCGGGCATGTTCATTTTTCCTCTCGGCATGTTGCTTTCAAAAATGTTTTTCAAAGCTAAAGCGACTGTGAAGGGTAACGCACTTTCAACACTCGCAGGGGCAAGTACAATTCTTTTATTTATAGGCCTATTTTTGGCTTTCTTTGTCTCGAAAAATGAGGCTCATTTTTACCCGATTATGATGCTG
The DNA here is from genome assembly GCA_002733905.1 of Robiginitomaculum sp. GTDB lineage: Bacteria > Pseudomonadota > Alphaproteobacteria > Caulobacterales > Maricaulaceae > Robiginitomaculum_A. The sequence continues at coordinate 60,616 of NVXK01000020.1, forward strand.
ATTATTGGTGCGCGTTATTTGATGTTTCAAACAGTATATGGCATGCGGTCGTTTTTCTTGCTTGGCGCAGTCTTGATCGCAGTCGGTTTTTTTGCCATTCAGTATTTTCAAATACCCGTTTATCAAGCCGCATGTATTGGCGGCGCTGTGGAGGTCATATTTGCACTCGCATTGTTTAAATCACACGCTGGGTTTAGCGCACAATCGTAATGGTTTCTGACGCGCGGGTAATGCCAGTATAAAGCCAGCGTTGCCAATCTTCGCGAAAGGCACGGCTCTCGTCAAACAAGACAATGTTTTCCCACTGGGAACCTTGGGATTTATGCACAGTAAGCGCATAGCCAAAATCAAAATGTTGAGAGCCTTTTAATTCACGCCAATCGACATTGCCAATATTGCCCGTGAAAAACTCTTCCTTCACACGCACTTCTACATCTTTGCGGTACGGAAAATCTTCCGAGGCGACCATCATGGTGATAAATCCCGGATGCACAGTTCGCATATGAGTTTTCACACTGACTACATTAAAAAGACCGCCATTAAAAATTTTGTTCTTGTGATCATTACGCAAACACACAAGACGGTCACCCTCAACTGGAAATTTTCCTTCATAGCCCAGTAATTCGCGTAGACGGATATTGTAAAGGGAACGGGTAATGTTTTTGCCAACAAGCACTTGGTCGGCGGCAAGTACAGCTTCGCTGCTAATATCTGCTTTACGTATCACATGGCACTCATCATAGCGGCCATATTCGAGTATATTACCTTCGCGGACATCCGTAGCCAGTTTGATGATCGGATTGCCTTCTGCTTGGCGGTGGATCTCCGTCAACATACAATCTGGTTCATGTTCTGTGAAATAGCCGCCACCTTTGACGGGGGGTAATTGGGCAGGATCACCGAGCACAAGAATAGGCACGCCGAACGAGAGTAAATCCTCGCCAATTTCTTTGTCGACCATAGAGCATTCATCAATAATAATAAGCTCTGCTGTTTTTATAGGGCCGTTTTCGGCCAGTTCGAAACTCACCTCGCCCGTGACTTCGTTTTGAATGGTTTCATAAATCATCGAATGAATGGTCGATGCACCGCGACAGCCATTTTTACGCATAACAATCGCAGCTTTGCCCGTATAGGCGGCGAATAAAACCTTGCCGCCGATTTCGGATGCAAAATGCTTGGCCAAAGTCGTTTTGCCAGTACCAGCATAGCCAAAAACGCGAAACACTTGTTTGTCTGCACGTTTGTGCCATTCCGCTACTTTCTCGAGTGCATTTGCTTGTTGTGGTGACCAGTCTTTCATTGCGGAGTGTGCCTATTGCGGAATGTATCTATTGCGAAGTGTCTCTGTAGTGATTCTGTTTTCTTAATCTAGAATAAGTCTGCGTACGTACAATAGCGAATGCTGATTTTTTATGTGATCTAGGCTTATCGTGCTTTTATTAACCCTACACGGTAACCGTGTGTTAAATTTTCCTGCTTATGCTACATATATACATATGTGGAGTATGAGATGCCAAAGAGAATACGGCGTGTCTTTCCGTTGGCCGCGAAAATAGCTTCTGACGAAAAAGGCGTAACATCTATTGAATATGCACTGATCGCGGCAGTAATTTCTGTCGTTGGGATCGGCGCTTTTTCACACGTTTCAAAAAATACCCAAGCGACATTTGCACGTATTGAGAATGCGCTTGCAGGCAATGTGACCACTGAAACAATTATCGTTATGAACGAGGCTAACTCTGAAAATGAACTGAAGAAGACGCCTGAAAAAGTGAAAAAAAAGAAAAGTGTTAAAAACAACCCTTAGGCGTGTGAAGGGTTATGTGCGCTACACTTAACTGATTGTGGCGAAATCGCCATCATCCTAAGCGGCTAGGATGATCCTTCATAAACATGTATACACCATTTCACTTTGCGCTTGCATTCCTTATAATATAATATATGAAAATTCATGTACTTTCGCACATCTTGATGTGAAGGTGAGGTTTTTGTATGAATATTGAGGAGCAATAGGGGTGTCAGACAGGTTTATAGACAATTATCTTTTGTTTCAATTGGCTCTCGCCAGTCATACGTTTTCAGAAGAGTTTTACGCGCAATTGCGGACTGCGGGGGTAAGTCCGTCCAAATGGCGCATTCTCCTCAACCTTATTGATGGGCCAGGCATGTATTTGACCAGCCTCGCAAAATATTCGTTATTTGAGCAATCACGTGTAACCAAACTCGTCGATCAATTGGTCGGAGAAGGGCTTGTTGAAAAGCGGGCTGGACGTCAAGATCGACGTCGCGTGAGTATTCATATTACGAATAAAGGCACTGCACTCATCGCGCCGCTTATCGAAGAAGCAAAAGTGCATGAGGATTCTGTCCTTGAAAGACTTACGCCTGAAGACCGTAAAAACCTTAAATCTATCTTGTTGAAACTTGCGCATAGGCATTCTGGGGATGTCAAATTCGTAATCTGAAACTCGTTTAAAAATAATAATAGCAACGCGCACATTATGCGCAGTATAGGATAAAATCATGGCCAAAACATTTGCGTCTGCGGGCGACATGGAAGAAAAAACTGAAACTCTGGAAGTGCTAGCTGAGGGCGTGTATGCGCTGACAGCCGAAGGGGATCCCAATATTGGGGCCATCGAAGGCGAAGATTTTATTGTCGCGATTGAAGCTCGTGCGACGCCGAAAGCTGCTGCTGATTGGCTCAAAAAGCTAAGGGAGCATACGGACAAGCCTATACGTTATCTGGTTTTAACTCATTATCACGCAGTCCGCGTTTTGGGAGCAAGTGCGTTTGGCGCAGATGAAATTATTGCTCATGAAAAGACACGTTTTCTTCTTGAAGAACGTGGGCAAGAGGATTGGGATAGCGAGTTCGGTCGTATGCCGCGCCTGTTCCGTGAACCTGATGGCATTAAGGGACTTACGCACCCGACACTTAGCTTTGCGGACAATATGCGGATTGAGCTTGGCGGTGACCGAGGGCATTTAGAACTTAAATTTTGTGGTCGTGGTCATACGGCTGGTGATATTGCTGTCTGGTATCCAAAGCATAAAATATTGTTTGCTGGTGATCTGGTAGAGGCCGAGGCCGCGCTTTATACGGGTGATGCCTTCCATATGGATTGGTCAACGAATACACTTGATACGGTCAAAGCGTTCGAGGCCGAAATGCTTATTGGCGGGCGTGGCGCTGTTGCAAAAGGGCGTGAAGCTGTTGACGCTGCTATCGAACAGACACGTGAGTTTCTTGTCGGCATGCGTGATAATGTAAAAGCCGTGCATGACAAGGGCGGAAGCTTGAAAGAAGCGTTTGAAGCCACACATACAGCCCTCGCGCCTAAATTTGGTCAATGGCCAATTTTTGAACATTGCTTGCCATTTAATGTACAGCGCCTTTGGGATGAGTATGAAGGCATTGATTGGCCCCGTATTTGGACAATGGACCGTGACCGCGAAGTCTGGGCATTGTTGCAAGACTAAGATTGAGGCCAGAGTAATTATAGCCGAAGAGGACAGTAATATGGGGCAGTCCAATATTCCCGTTTACAAGCAAAAAACATATGTAATGCCGCCAGAGCTCTCTGGTGGCAAACCTAAAAAACACGCCTTTGTTATTGTCGGGTCAGGGCCAGTAGGCCTTGTTCTTGCACTTGATTTGGCGCGTAAAGGGCATGATGTGTGTATTCTCACGGCTTTTGACTTTATTGCTTCTGGCTCCAAGGGCATATGCTATTCCAAACAAAGCCTTGATATCCTTGACCGACTTGGCGTGGGGGAGCGTGTGATCGAAAAAGGGGTGATCTGGAATGTAGGAAAAGTGTTTTGGGGCGATCAAAAACAACCAATTTATCAATTTGATATGTTGCCGCTTAAAGATCAAAAAAACCCGGGCTTCATCAATATTCAGCAATATTATTTGGAAGACTATCTGGTGGACGCGCTTGAAGCGCTCGACAATGTTGACATACGCTGGGGCAATACGGTGACAGATATTGAGGTGCGCAAGAATGACGCGACGCTGAGTGTCACAACTCGCGATGGGGATTACAAACTCGAAGCTGATTACGTTCTTGCCTGTGACGGTGCAAACTCAACAATCCGCCAATGCATGGGGCTAGATTTTCAAGGCCGCATTTTTGAAGACAATTTCCTGATTGCCGATGTAAAGTTTAAACATGAGTTCCCATCAGAACGTTGGTTCTGGTTTGATCCGCCATTTAACAGGGGACGCACCGCGCTGCTGCACAAACAGCCTGACGATGTTTGGCGTATTGATTTTCAACTGGGGTGGAATATTGATCGCAAAGAGGCTGTGAAAACGGAAAATGTCGCACCTTATGTGAAAGCTTTGCTTGGGGATGATGTTGAGTATGAAGATGATTGGCTAAGCATATACACTTTCCAGTGTCGGCGTATGGAGAGGTTTTTGCACACGCCCGTTATTTTCATTGGTGATTGCGCCCATCTTGTGAGCCCATTCGGAGCCAGAGGCGCGAATGCTGGTCTGTCTGATGCCGAGAATATCGCGTGGAAATTGGACATGGTTCTTAAAAACAATGCGCCGAAATCATTACTGGAAAGCTATAATGTTGAACGGGTCATGGGCTCAGATGAAAACATTCTCAATTCTAGCCGCTCTACCGATTTTATGACACCAAAATCAAAGGTTTCAACAGCGTTCAGAGATGCGGTTTTAGAACTTGCTGATAAATATGAATTTGCACGCCCCTTCGTGAATTCGGGGCGGCTCTCGACGCCCACCCCGTACCACGAAACACCACTTTCCACGCCTGATCGTGATGAATTTAAACATGGGCCTAAACCTGGATTCCCATGCCCCGACGCGCCATTACCAATGGGGCGTGATATCAAATGGTTGCTTGAAAACTTGGGAGACGAATTCGTCGTTCTACAATTTGGTGAGACAAGTCCTAAGTCTGAGCTGAAAACTATATGTGTACCCGCCACGGGGTTAGCGGCGGAGCGTTACGGGGCAGAAATTGGCACGACATATCTTATTCGCCCAGATCAAGTCGTCGCAGCGCGTTGGAAAAACGCGTCTGCAAAAGATATAAACACTGCATATGAACAAGCGATAAGCAGGGCGGGCGCGCAAGAGGTAGCGGCATGAGCAGGCTAAATACAAAACTGATCACAGGCGCGAATTTAGAAAATGTTGACGACATATATCAAAGCCTCATCGATGTGCATGACGGGTTGTCAGATGAAGAGAGCTTGCGGTTAAACGCAAAACTAATTTTGCTCCTTTTTAACCATGTCGGTGACGAGGATGTAATTTATGAAGCATTGGACTACGCGAAATCTTCCTGAGACTTGCCGTGGATGAATAACTGCGAAATATTGCTCCCGCAATAATCTTCTAATTTTAGACATAAATATCTTGATTTTCACAATAAATATTAAAAATAATATAAAATTAGCAAATTTAACCTCATAATATCAACGGGATGTACGTTGTTGTGACTAAAATGCAACTATGTATGAAAAAGAATGTAATGCCGTGACTATTTAATTGACCAATTGGTCTGATAATGATTGTTTTAAACATCACTTGATAAATCAACAAATTGAACATGTGAAAAGGGAAAAACATTATGACCAGTATCAACCATTATTTATTATCAGGAGTTGCTGCACTCGCAATCTGTAGTGCACCAACCACACAAGCCTTCGCGCAAGCCTTGGACGAGATCGTTGTTACGGCGACACGCCGCGAAAAAAACGTACAAGACATTCCTATTTCTGTTGCTGTCCTCGGTGCGCAAGAAATCGCCAAGGCCGATATTCACGGAGCGGACGGTATTGCCAATAATGTTCCCGGTTTCCAGTTTTCTGAATTTGCCCCTGGGCAAGCATTGTTTTCAATGCGTGGTGTTGGTTCTTTTGATGACGGCGCAGGACTAGATAACTCAGTCGCGCTCTTTCTTGATGGTGTTTATGTTGGCCGTGGTGCAGGCGTAAATTTTGACATGTTTGACCTTGAGCGTATTGAAGTGCTTAAAGGGCCACAAGGCGCGCTATTTGGTCGCAATACAATTGGTGGTGCGATTTCGGTTGTGACGCAAAAACCGAGTGATGAATTTACGGCAAAACTATCTTTGACCGGCGGCAATGAAGGTACTTTCAGAGCGCAAGGTTTAGTCTCTGGCCCGATCGCTGAAAACCTTTCCGGGAAAATCGTTGTGAGCCATCGCCGCCATGACGGTTTTGTTCGCAACACACATTTGAATAAAGATGTGGCAAATGAGGACAATACATCGGTACGTGGGCAATTGAGATTTCAAACAGAAAATTCTGATTGGATCGTGTCAGCAGATTATATGAAAGACGATACAGAAGACGCTGGTCGTTTTGTTGTAAAAAATGGTAATTTTGACTATAAAGGCGCTGCCGCAACTCTTGGCGCTGATAAACCTTGGACAACGGCATCGCCAATCGAAGGTTATAATGACCGCGAGTCCAAAGGGCTGAGTTTGACTGGGGATATCAATTTTGACAAAGGCGTGTTAACAACGATTACGGCCTTTAGAGATGTTGAAACTGATTGGGGCATGCCATCTGTTGGCGCACCACTGGGTGGTGGTTTCAATGTTGCTGCTGGTGTATTCGGTGCAGACGTACAAGACGCAATTGCCGAAACTGTCGATACATTTTCCCAAGAAATTCGGTGGACATCGGATACAGACGGTAATTTTGAATATGTAGTAGGTGCCTTTTATTTTACAGAAGACACGGACCGTACCGAAGAATTTAAAATCGATTTTAATTCTGTTGCGTCAGGCCAAATTACAGTTGGTAATGAATATGTGCGTACGCAAAATGAATCAACATCTTACGCTGTCTATGGTCAAGGGAATTGGGATTTTGCCGATCAATGGTCACTACTCGCAGGTGGTCGCTATTCACATGATAAGAAAGATTATATTGCGACAGCGGTGAATTGTGGTCTGGCATCAATTGATGATGCAAATAGCCCATTTAAAGACTTTGCGCCTTGTGCCGGTGTCGCACGCGACGGGTCTGGCAGTCTTGGCGTGATTGCCGAAGCTTTCGAAGCGGGCGCAAAAGAAAGTTGGAGTGATTTCTCGCCAATGGCATCTTTACAATATCGTCCCAATGGTGACGTCATGTTGTTTGGTACGATTGCTACTGGTTACAAATCTGGTGGTTTTGCAGGCTCGCAAGGTGTAGAAACTGCCGCGACATTACCTGTGAGTCCAGAGGGTGTAATCAATTATGAAATTGGCGTTAAATCCTATCTTGCTGACCGTACAATTCGTTTGAACGCGACTGCATTTTATATGGATTATAAAGACTTGCAAGTTGTGCGGTTCGGCCCTGTAGCTGGCTCAACTTTTGGTTCTTTTCAAACAACAAATGTGGGTAAAGCGAGTATTAAAGGTTTTGAAGTTGAGGCCGATTGGGCTGTTTCTGAAAACCTAACGCTTAACGGGAGTTATGCCTATTTAGATTCAGAAGCAAAAGAATTGAAGTTGCAAACCTTTACGGGCACAGCAGATTTCTCTGGCCTGCCATTACGCCAAGCACCAAAGCATTCATACAACTTTGTTGTTGATTATGATCTGCCGCTTATGGGGAATAAAGGGGATGTAAATCTCCATGCAAACCTTAGCCACACGGGCGAGTCTCATAATGATTTTGCGACAGCGTCACAGACCATTAACGAAGCGCGTACGCTTTTAGACGGTAGTGTTTCATGGACAGCGCCAAATACAAATTACAAGCTGGCTCTGTGGGCTAAAAACCTTACCAACGAAGCTTATGTTTCCCATTCTTACTTTATTGGACCAGGCACGATCGGTACATGGGGCGCGCCACGTACATATGGTGTAACTGCGACAGTTAGCTACTAATATAAAACTAAGAAAACAAAGCGAGCTCAACGGTGTTGGGCTCGTTTTTTGTTTGTGAGGGGAAGGGAAATGTCATGCGTACAAAGACACAGAATTTATTAAATACCCAAAATTTATTAGGTATATGCACGGCGCTTTTTGCCAGTGTTCAGATTGTCGCATGTGCACCACAAACGAGCATGGAAATTAAAGAAACGTCCAAGACCGCGCAAAATGATTTCTCTAAAAATTTACACGACGCAGAGCGGCAAAGCCATCTCAATGCATTTATTACGCTGAATACATCCGCCGATTTACAGAACCCAGTCAACGGGCGTTTGTCAGGTATGATTTTGGCGGTAAAAGATAATATTCATGTCGCAGGACTGCCGAATACGGCTGGTACTGGCGGACTTTTAAACTTCATTCCTAAACAAGACGCACCAGTAATTGCGCGCCTGAAAGCGGAAGGTGCAGTTATTCTCGGTAAGGCGAATATGCATGAATTAGCATTTGGGATTACCAGTAATAATGCGCGTTTTGGCGCTGTTAAAAACCCTTATGATACGACACGTTTTGCAGGAGGAAGTAGCGGTGGATCAGCGGCGGCAGTCTCTGCACGGATTGTTCCTGCTGCCCTTGGTACAGATACAGGGGGATCAGTACGATTGCCCGCTGCACTTACGGGCATAATTGGTTTTCGCCCAAGCTTGGGGCGCTATCCATCAGGAGGTGTAACACCTGTTTCTCATACCCGTGACGTTGTGGGGCCAATGGCCTTAAGCCTCGAAAACATCACTCTTCTTGATAGTGTTATGGCGGCACGTCCACAAGTCACGAAAGCGGCAGAGCTAAAAACTCTGCGTCTCGGCGTTGCACGAAATCCATTTTATATAAATCTTGATCCGCAAACACAGCAGGTCATGGACGGCGCCCTCGAAAAACTTCGCGCCGCAGGCGTAGTGCTCATCGAGGCTGATATGAGTGAGATGACAGCGTTGAACGAGAAAACAAGTTTCCCGATCGCCCTCTATGAAGGCACATATGATTTGGAAAAATATTTAGGCGAATATGCAACGGGGAAAAACTTTTTTGAAATTGCAAAAGATACGCAAAGCCTAGATGTCGCGCCTTTGTTTTCTGCATTGGCCACCGATAAAAATGAGGATGGGCATCCCGATGGTATTATCCCGAAGGACGTATATGAGGCAGCCGTAAATATCCACCGTAAGGAAATGATTGTGCTTTATCATAAATATTTTGCAGAGCATGATATTGACGCGCTTGTTTTTCCGACAACAATTCTACCTGCAGGCCTTATTGAAAATAGTCACGAGACAGTGGCGCATAACGGCAAGCAAGTTCCGACATTCACGACCTATATCCAAAACACCGATCCTGGTAGTAATGCAGGTTTGCCTGGCATTAGCTTGCCAATAGGGCTGACACACTCGGGGTTGCCTGTAGGGTTAGAACTAGACAGTCTACCAGATACAGACGAAAAACTTCTTGGTATTGCTTTGGCGATTGAACCCTTATTTGGCCAATTACCGCCACCCAAATAAATAAACTATATGTCCTAAACTTAAAAAGGCGGCCTTTCAGCCGCCTTTCTTTTTTTTATATTGACGTAGTATTACGCGTTGCGATTATCAATCACGCGCACGGCTTTGCCTTCTGAGCGAGGTATGCCGTTAGGGCCTTTAATATCCATAGCAACGGAAATGCCAATTCTCGCTTTTATGTGTTTTGCGACATTCAGTGCGGCGGCTTTATGAGCTTCATGGCTATGGGAGGCACGGCCTTCAACGGCGACGGATACCGTATCCATACGACCTTTCTTAGCCAAAGTGATTTGGTAATGAGGCGTAAGGGCCGCTTCTTGTAAAATAATTTCTTCGATTTGTGACGGAAAAACATTAACACCGCGAATGATCATCATGTCATCTGTACGTGCACTAATCCGCTCAAAACGACGGTGGGTAAATGCTGTGCCGGGCAAAAGGCGGGTTAAATCTTTGGTACGGTAACGTATGATGGGCATGGCTTGTTTAAACAAAGCGGTCAGAACAAATTCGCCGCTTTTACCATCCTCAAGTGGGGCAAACGTTTTTGGGTCGACGATTTCTGGCAAGAACGCATCTTCCCAAATATGAGCGCCGTCTTTGGTCTCGACACATTCATTGGCAACGCCGGGCCCCATAAGTTCTGACAAGCCGTAAATGTCAACAGCGTCAACATTGAACCTTTGCTCGATCTCTTTACGCATTTCTTCTGTCCAAGGTTCTGCGCCGTGGATGGCAATCTGTAAACTTGTCTTACGCGCGTCAAGCCCGCGTGCATCAAATGCATCTGCCAAAGCGAGCATATAAGAAGGGGTAACCATGATGATTTCAGGTTCAAAGTCCAAAATCATTTGCACTTGTTTTTCCGTCTGACCGCCTGACATAGGGATGACGGCACAGCCTAGTTTTTCTGCGCCGTAATGCGCCCCTATACCGCCCGTAAACAATCCATAGCCATATGCCACATGTAATTTATGTTCAGGACGCCCACCCGAGGCGCGAATGGAACGGGCCACCAAATTTGCCCATGTATCAATGTCTTGTTTCGTGTACCCGACAACGGTTGGTTTCCCTGTCGTTCCCGATGAAGCATGGATACGCACAATGTCTTTCATAGGCACTGCGAACATATCAAATGGATAAGACTTGCGAAGGTCTTCTTTGGTCGTGAATGGAAATTTTTCTAAATCATCCAAATGTTTTAAATCATCGGGATGCACGCCCGCACCATCATATTTTTCTTTGTACATAGGTACATTTCCATAGGCATATCGTACTGCCCATTTCAGCTTCTCAAGTTGTAACGATTCTATCTCGTCACGGCTTGCTGCTAAAATTGGCTCGTGTTTTACGCACTCGTCGATTACTTTCCCCACCATTTGCTCCTTTATTGGTCTTTTTATGAAATTAATAGACCAATTGGTCAGTTAATTGTCAATATAAAACTGCTGGCTCTTTACAGCAATATGCAAATTCATGTATCTTTCAAAGAAAAAGGGAAACAGTTCAATGATAGAATTAAAGGCAGCACACGAGCTAGATGTGTTTAAAAAACTTGTCCGCATGCGCGCACGCATCATCTGGCCCTTAAGTGTATTTTTAGTCTTAGCATTGGCAGGAAATTTATATTTGATGTCTGCGGGTTCAAATATTGGCGGCAGGCTTGTTTCTGAAAACGGTGTGATCACAATTGCGCTTGCATACTCTCTCGGATTGATTTTTCTTGGCGCGAGTGCGGCTGTCTTTTACGTCTGGTGGGCCAATAAATATCTCGATCCCCTTATGGAAAAAGTTTGCGCTGAAATAAGTAAGCTAGGGGAGGGCGCGTAATGAAAAATTTAAGAACCCTGTATTTAAAAACTATGTATTTAAAAACTATGTATTTCCGCCTTATTTTCACTTTCTTGACAGTTTTTTCTATCAACTCTTTTGCATGTGCAAGCACGATTGAAGGGGAAGTCACCAAGCAGGAAACAAATATATTTGCGATTGCGATCTTTTTTGTATTTGCCCTTTTAACACTTGCAATTACATGGTGGGCGGCACGACAAACAAATAGCAAGGAAGCTTTTTATACAGCTTCTGGCGGCGTTTCGCCCTTGCAAAATGCGCTCGCAATTGCAGGCGATTTTATGTCGGCGGCAACGCTTCTTGGTATTACGGGCCTGATGTTTTTTCGGGGGTATGACGGTTATATTCTTAGCTTTGGTATCATTGTAGGTTGGGCGGTGATGCTGATGATTATCGCCGAGCGTTTCCGTAACCTTGGACGTTTTACATTTGTGGATGTAATTAGTTACCGCCTTGAAGGCAATTCCGTACGTGTGCTTATGGCACTCTGTTCTTTGGTGGTGATTGTGTTCTACCTTATTGGACAAATGGTGGGTGCAGGTAAGCTTATCCAGCTTCTTTTTGGTCTCGACTATATATATGCAATTATCATCGTGTCCATTTTAATGGTGCTATATGTGAGCTTTGGCGGCATGATTGCGACGACGTGGGTGCAGATGATAAAAGCGATTTTATTGCTCGGCGGTGGTGCATTTATTTCCTTCGCGCTTCTGTCAAAGTTTGATTTCAGCTTCTCAAAAATGTTAGAGGCTAGCGTCAATGTTCATCCTAAGGGGCAGTCATTATTAGAACCCGGCGGCTGGCTTGGAAAAGATAGCCTCAATGTCTGGACAGTTGGTTTGACTATGTGTTTTGGTATTATGGGCTTGCCACATATTCTCATGCGTTTCTTCACAGTGAAAAATGCAGCAGGAGCACGTAAATCGGTGGCTTACGCGACAATGATAATGTCCGTTTTTTATATTTTCATTCTTATCATTGGTCTTGGTGCTGTCGCATTGCTTTGGGGGCAGCCTGAATATTATGACGATGCAGGGAAAATAATTGGTGGCAGTAATATGGTCGCGCTCCATACGGCCAAAGCCCTTGGCGGTGATTTTCTCTTCGGATTTATGTCAGCAGTAGCCTTCGCAACCATCCTCGCTGTAGTGGCAGGACTAACCTTGGCGGCGTCTGCGGCGATTGCCCATGACCTTTATGCGGTGGTGATGAAAAAGGGGCTCGCTGATCCTAAAATAGAATTACGTATTTCAAAAATTTCTGTGATTGTTGTTGGTATTATGGCGGTTATTCTTGGGATTGTATTCGAGACACAAAATATTGCAGTCGTCACGGCTTTCGCACTTGCGATTGCGGCGAGTGTTAATTTTCCGCTCTTGCTTCTTTCAATGTATTGGCGGGGTCTAACGTCACGCGGCGCAGTTATTGGCGGCGGTCTGACCTTTATTTTCACCATTATTATCATCGTTTTGAGCGATAGTATTTGGGTGCAAGTCCTCGGAAACGAGACAGCTATCTTCCCATATGTCTACCCAACCGTCTTTACAATGCCCGTTGGGTTTATCTTGGTATGGTTATTTTCTGTGATGGACAGGAGCCAAAAGGCAAAGCTTGAGCGCAGTAGATTTGACGCACAATTCGTACGCTCAGAAACAGGCATAGGTGCAGATGAAGCTTCGCAACATTAATTGCATTTGCAAATGGCTGAGAATTTCATATACTAGGGAAAATGATGTGCAGACCAAAACAGCACACATGACAATGTAAGGGATATGTACGTGGGCATGAATTCCGCAATAGCTGAGTTTGACGAGTGGCAAAATGTCCTCACCGCTGTGTGTGGGTTTTTTACAATGTCTGCCCCTAAAACAGAATTTACAGGGCAGATAGAACTCGGGCGCTTTGGTGCGTTTGATATTGCAGGCATTTCTGGCAACGTAAAGAAAATTGAGAAAACGGGGCGCGATGTTTCGCGCTCTGATGATGCAAATTTATTTCTTATTCTTGGTGTTGAGGGGGAAACCATTCTCGAGCAAGGCGGTGAAAATGCGCGACTTGGTGTTGGAGATATGTGCTTGATCGATAGCCGCCAGCAATCAGAATTTCGTTATAAAGACGGGTTTAAGCAAATATCTGTGCATCTTCCTGAGCTGCAAATGTGTGAGTTTTTTCATGGCAAAGATTTACCGCTCGCGAAGGTTCTAAAGTCTCGAGACAATACACTTTTGCGAGAATGCGTCATCAATATGTATGAACGTGCACAAATAAACACGTCGCTATCAAATGTGGAATCTATGAAAATTGATAGATTGGCGCAAAATGAGGATTGTTTACGATTACTCCGTCAAATGCTTGTTGGTGATGTCTATGATCATGATGAAGCAGATTTAAGCATGAACCAGTATCGGCGTGTGAACCAATATATCGAAGACAATTTAGATGATCCAGATTTAAGCTTGGATAAGATTGCAGACGGGTGTTTCATTACGCGACGTTCTTTGTGCCGTCTTTTTGAACGTGCCGATTTGTCACCCTTTACATGGATACGTATGCGTCGGCTAGAGCGCGCGCGGACAGCCATTATGAATTGCAAAGAGGGGGAAACATGTACCGATATTGCTTTCTCTTATGGATTTAATTCTTCACCACATTTTTCGCGCGTTTTTAAAAATAAATTTGGGGTACCCCCAAAGAAATTTCAAATGCAAACGCGTGATCTCGCACGTTAATACATGCGTATTTTATAGGTATAGAATTTTAAAACCCGTTCAGTCAGCTAGAATGCGTGGCTGTGACATTTTTACACTCTTGTTGCGCATTCATCTCGTTTTTTCGTTTTGTCACTCTCAGGCAAGAAAAATAAAGCGAATGTCCTTACCAATAAAGGCCAAGGGACACATATTTTGTATCTTTAAAGGGCTTTATTGATTTTTTATTCAGGCTATGAAAATGGCCCGTGTAAATAACCAGCTGAATGATTGTTAAAATCATCGTTGCTGAAGTTTAAAATATAAAACATAGAAGGGAATATAATGAAAAAATCTAGAAACACGAGCCACCTAAACAAGCTCGCGAGCGCGGCGTGTTTAACGGCGTTAATGACGGCTGCGGCCGCAACACCAGCATTTGCCCAAATCGATGAAATCATCGTGACGGCCTCTAAAAAATCACAAACACTCCAAGAAGCAGGTGTTGCAATTACAGCTGTTCAGTCTGAAACGCTTGAGAGAATGGGTGCCGTTAATTTTGCAGACTTTGCAGTGCGCGTACCAAATCTTGGC